>JASJDJ010000147.1 GCA_030065635.1 Xenococcaceae cyanobacterium MO_188.B32 | reverse complement strand
AAAACGGCTAATGACAATCTAGAAGAAAATAATCAGGATACTGCCAATTCTCCAGACTCGGAGCAGAAAACGGCTAATGACAATCTAGAAGAAAATAATCAGGATACTGCCAATTCTCCAGACTCGGAGCAGAAAACGGCTAATGACAATCTAGAAGAAAATAATCAGGATACTGCCAATTCTCCAGACTCGGAGCAGAAAACGGTTAATGACAATCTAGAAGAAAATAATCAGGATACTGCCAATTCTTCAGACTCCGAGCAGAAAACGGCTAATGACAATCTAGAAGAAAATAATCAGGATACTACCAATTCTTCTGATTCAGCAGCCCAGAATCTCGGTAATCAAAAATTGGATTCAGTACCCGATGATACCAATCCTCAAACAACTCCAACAGAACCTACAATTACAGAAGAGCCCCAAATAAATCCAACAGATCCTCAACAAAATCAGACAGCAGAGAGTAACAATTTGGCAGGAGATTCTCAGACTAGTACCGACACGTCAGGGGAAAGTGAAACAGCAGAGAGTAACAATTTGGCAGGAGATTCTCAGACTAGTACCGACACGTCAGGGGAAAGTGAAACAGCAGAGAGTAACAATTTGGCAGAAGATTCTCAGACTAGTGCCGACATGTCAGGGGAAAGTGAAACAGCAGAGAGTAACAATTTGGAGGAAGATTCTCAGACTAGTGCCGACACGTCAGGGGAAAGTGAAACAGCAGAGAGTAACAATTTGGAGGAAGATTCTCAGACTAGTGCCGACACGTCAGGGGAAAGTGAAACTGATGCCAATACTGAAGAAAAGAATGAAACTGATGCTCAATCAGAAGAAGAAGATGTAGCTAAAAAGGAAGACGAAACTGAACAAAAAGCAGAAACAGCATCGCAACAAGAAATAAATCGTATTGCTTATGAAGCACAGATTCAAGAAGCTCCTACTAATGTTGCTATCCAACTTCATGAAGAATTCCAAGTAAATCAGTTGATTAGTTCTTCTGGAGTTCAGCTATATGGTCACATACCTTCTGTGGAGCAAATTTCTGACAGATTGGGTCAATTATGGCAACAAACAGGTCAAAAACCAGCATTTATTAATGTATCAGTTCAATCCGATCGGCTAGAAACTTTTGCTGTTTTACCAACACTCACTAATAAAGCTAATAGCAATAATTCTGTTGTGAATTCGAGTAAAGATGATTCCAAGGTAGAACTCAATAGTCGTAATCTCGATCGAACTGAAACCATACGCGAAACAGTTCAGTCTTCATCGAGAAAAGAAATTATGACAATAGCCAACAGATTTAGGGAAGAAGTAAGCAACTCTAGAAGTATAGGTAAGAGTGACTATTTAGAATCTGCTCAAAAGCTATATCAATTGATAATTCAACCTTTAGAAGCCGAGTTAAAAGATAACGATATTGATATCTTAGTGTTTTCTATGGATTCTGGACTACGTCTAATTCCCATAGCAGCACTCCATGACGGTCAACAATTTTTAGTCGAAAAATATGCAGTAGCTTTAGTTCCCAGTTTTGGTTTAACTGATACTCGCTATGTGACTATTAATCAAAGTCCAATTTTGGCAATGGGAGCATCAGAATTTGCAGAGCAAGCTCCTCTACCAGCTATGTCTCTTGAATTACGCAATATTACCCGCAATCCTCGTCAAGGAGAAGTATTTTTAAACGAAGAATTCACGGTAGATAACTTTATTGCTCAAAATAGTCGTAGTCAACCATTTAGAATTATTCACTTAGGTACTCATGCACAATTTAAAGCAGGAGATTTTGCTGATTCTTTTATTCAATTTTCGGATCGAAAGTTGAAATTGCCTGAATTGAGACGAATATCTGATGAACTGGGATGGAGTACTAATGATGCTGCACCGATCGAGCTATTGGTACTAAGTGCTTGTGAAACAGCTTTGGGTGATGAAGAATCAGAACTAGGGTTTGCTGGTTTAGCCGTTCAAGCTGGGGTTAAATCTGCTTTGGCTAGCCTTTGGTATATTAGCGATTTGGGGACTTTAGCTCTGATGAGTGAATTTTACGACCGCTTGAGTGATACTTTAGTAAAAGCTGAAGCTTTACGCGCAACTCAATTAAGTATGCTTAAAGGTGAGGTTAAAATTAAAGATAGAGAATTACTACTATCTAATGGAGAATCTGTTTCTCTTCCATCCGTATTTCCCCAGGGTTCACTAACTCTTTCCGATCCTTACTTCTGGTCTGCTTTTACTCTGATTGGTAATTGGAATTAGTGATTGGGGCTCGGTTAGTAACTTATTTATCTTTTTGTGGGAGCGTCAATCCTTAAGAAAAGCAACCTTAGACAAGATAGTCATAGGAGTAATTGATTCTAAAAGTTTTATTTGTTCTCGATCGCGTACAAACAAAGAACCAGCAAAACCCAAAGAGTTAATAGAAATCGACGAGAAAGACTCTTGACTTCGGGGTACGATTAACATCCATTCTTTGGTAGCTAGCATATTGTAAGCACCCGATTGAATCTGGTTTTTGCTATCTATCTCTAAGCCTACTGCTTGTAATAAGGAATGGTAGCAAGCCATCATTTTTTGGGCTGTCTTAGTAATAGAGTCAGACTGGGTTAAATTTAAAAGAGCGAGCGCGTGACTAAAAGGAAATTGAGGAATGGTACCGAAATAATCATTAAACACAGCAGTAGCAATGGCTGGTTTGATGGGTAAATGGCATTCTTCAGGAATAAAAGGCAGGGGAATAAGTTGCAAATGCTTATGTCGTTGAGAAGCACCAGCAATTTTACCGCCATTATAAAAAGCTAAACCATCAATTTCTTGCATACATACCCATAATGCTTGAAAATCTGCCAAATTAAGCCAATTTTCTTGGTCTTCAAAATCACGAGTAACAATCAGTAAATGATGATTGACTACATTAAATTTATTTAATAGACAAAGATGAGTAGGAGAAATATCGGCAACAAATAAGTCTTTTTCGTAAGGAAGAAAAGGATCGAATTCTTGGTTGGTTTGTTTTTCTATCTGTTTTCGCTGTTTTTGAGCTTGTTCTTTCCGTGCCAAGTTAGACAGAGTACGCACTAAAAAAGAAATACCATTTTGTTCGATAAACTGATAGTCTGTTTCGATCGACTGTAATGCACCACACTGACGAGCATATTCTGTCTGTTCGACTACTTTATTCCACAGCCGATCGGGCTCTAACAGTATGTTTTCTTCTGCCATATCTAAATTTCTCTTTAACTTAAGCTCTTAGCTGTTCCAGTTTAAATCTCTTGTAATAGCCATTGTTAACACAATAAGGCAGCTTCGCAGTCGGCAGCAATTTGCCTTTTAAGGGCTTCTAGAGAGGGAAATTTCTGCTCTGGGCGCAAAAATCGCTCTAAACTGACACTAATAGTTCGAGCGTACAGATCTCCCGACCAATTTAACAGATGAACTTCTATCGTGGGAGCATCACCTTGTACTGTAGGACGGTAGCCAATATTCATGACACTTTTAATTGGCATCTGAAAATTAGAATTGTCTTTTAGGGATACATTAACTGAGTAAACACCATAGCGAGGCAGAAATTTTTCTGATGGGACTTGAAGATTAGCTGTAGGAAAACCGATCGTTCTGCCTAATTGTTGCCCTTTTACTACTTTGCCGATGAGAGAATAAGCTCTACCTAACATAGAGTTAGCTTGTTCTATTTCTCCTGCTTGCAAAGCTTGACGAATTAGAGAACTACTAATACGGACGTTTTCAGGATGATGAGCTCGCTCTCGACACTTGTGAAGAGCATTAATATAAACATTAATTCCCAAATCCGACGCGATCGCTTTTAAATCAGTAGCTGTCCCTTTTCGTTGGAAACCGAAGCGAAAATCTTCCCCCACACTGATGTGATTGGCTTGTAATTGCCGAACTAAAATTTTCTCGACAAATTGTGATGGACTGAGGGATGCTAACTCTCGATTGAAGGACAATAGTACTAGTTGCTTAATTCCTAAACTATCTAGCTGTTGGGCTTTCTCGGCTACGGGAGTCAATAATTTAAGTTTTTTTCCTGTAAAAAACTCGCGAGGATGAGGTGAAAAACTAACTACCGTTGGGTAAGTATACTGTGTTTTTTGACGATGGGATTGCTCAAAAATCTTCTCTAAGACTTTTTGATGTCCTCGATGAATACCATCAAAATTACCAAGAGCGATCGATGTTGGGGTTAATATTTGTTCTGGAGAATCCGCAATGTGCACGCTTTACATTTTGCAACAATTTTATCTTTTCAAATTATATCGAAGATATTAAATCTCTGACAGAAACATTAAAATCAAAGCGATCGGCGCAATTGCCACCGATCTATCTAAGGTATCGAGAATTTATTCTCCTTCCCCACCCTGGATTTTAAGAATTAAAAAGCCCCAAGATAATCCTACAAGGACAAGGACTATAGCTAAAATCATGCCATTGAAAAGCATACTTTCTGCGCTCATGTTAGTGTCTCCTATCTAAATTGAATAAAGTTTAATTATTGAGTTTATCTAGTTGGGATTTTACAGTAAAGGCAGTCTATCTTACCCTATTCATTTCTAACTTTAACCATAGTTGCTATTTATTGTAAAGCAATGTCAACTAACCATCGCTTGCCTTAAAATTGAGACTCCCCTCTCTTGCTCCGTTTTTCGGGAAGTTGTTTCTCTCTACCCAAACAAAAACGGTAACTTAAATCCACGACGATAAAGGTGAACATGAAGAAGAAATCACAACTTTCTCCCGAGCAATCCTCCTTTACTACTGAAACGATAGAAAAATATACTAAATTAATCGCAGAAAACCCCGATAAAGAAGAATTGCACGCAGATTTGGGTAGCATATATGCTCAACAACAACAATGGCAAGAGGCGAGCGACTGCTATGAAAGAGCTATTAAAATCAATCCAAAATTTGCAGGAGCTTATCGTAATCTGGCTAGAGTATTTCAGCAAATAGGCAATGAGGCAAAAGCTGCCGAATCTTGGTATGAAGCATTTAATTTAGAGCCTCATTGGGCAGAAGCCCAACAACATTATTCTCTGGGTAATACCTTATGGAAATATAAAAAACTAGGTAAAGCAATTTCTTGTTATCGACAAGCAATTAAACTCAAACCGGATTTTTTCCCTGCTTATTACAGTTTGGGTAAACTTCTAACTATTAGAGAAAAATTTCCTCAAGCGATCGCTGTATACCGTCAGGCAGTTAAACACAATCCCGATAATCCTCAGTTTCACTTTTGTTTGGCACAAGCTCTAGCACAGCAAAAACAATGGCAACAAGCTATTACTCAATATCGCAAGGCAACAGAATTAGATGAAAATTTTGCTGCGGGATACTATGGTTTGGGGACAGTGTTAGCACGGCAACAAAAATGGTTTCAAGCCAGCAAAAACTATCAAAAAGCGATCGAGTTACAACCAAGATATTGGGAAGCTCATTATCAATTGGGCAATGTTCTAGAAAAGCAACAGAAATGGTCTCCAGCTATTGCTGCATATCAAAATGTTATCAAAATTTACCCTCAGTTTATTCCTGCTTATCTAAGATTGGGAGCTATTTTTCAAGCTCAAAGTAAGTATCGCTCGGCACTTAAATTTTACCGTCAAGCTGTTGAGTTAGCTCCAGAATTATCCGAAATTGAACAACAAGCGATCGCTGCTTATAAAGAAGCCGTTTATAGTAACTCCGAGTCGAATTTTAAGCAATATCATCAATTAGCTACCTTACTCAGAAGTAAAAGCTTTTTTTCTGAAGCAATTTCCGCCTATCAAAAAGCGATCGAGCTTAATCCGCAGTTTTTAGGAGCTTACTATGCTATTCAATATACTAATGTTGCACCAGAACAACTCGATCGACTGATTGATTTTTATCGAGGTATAGTCGATCGACATCCCTATATTGACATTGCTTGGGGTAATTTAGGCGATGCTTTGGCAGATAGAGGCAATATTGAAGAAGCAATTAACTGTTATCAAACTAGTTGTTATCAAAGAATAGTAACTGCTTATCCTCAGCTAGCTGAATTAGATTGGCAAAAACCAAAACAAAATGCTCCTGATTTTTTGATTATTGGTGCAGCTAAATGTGGTACGTCTTCTCTATTTAATTATTTAAAATCTCATCCTCAAATTCTTCTTCCCCATAAAAAAGAAATTAACTTTTTTGGGACAAAATTTAAGTATGGTATTGATTGGTATTTAGCTCATTTTCCTAATATTAGCGATCGAGCGGATTTTGTTACAGGGGAAGCGACTCCTAACTATATTCGTTTTCCTAAAGCAGCCCAACAAATTCAAGCTAATTTTCCGCAGATTAAGCTAATTGTTTTACTCAGAAATCCTATCGATCGCGCTGTATCTTGGCATCATCATAAGCTAAATAGTGGTTTAGCTAAAGGAACTTTTGACGACGCAGTTGCTCGGGAAATAAAACAGTTAGAAAATTTTAGTGAAGAGGATATTATACGGACAGTGTATCATAACCCAGATAATATCATTGGGAGTCTATATGTTTATAAATTAAAAGTCTGGATGGAATTGTTCGCTCGAGAACAATTTTGTCTAATTAAAAGTGAAGATTTATATAGCGATCCAGAAACAGTAATGAAAAGAGTATACAAATTCTTAGGTTTGAGCGATCGTCCACTCTCCCAATACCCTAAATTTAATGCAGGTGCTTATAATCCTATTAGCGATGAGTTGAGAAAAACCCTTGCTGATTATTTTCAACCTCATAACCAAAAACTAGAAGAGTATCTAGATATGAAATTAGACTGGCATTGAATTCTAGAAAAATAGAGTAATTATATCTGAAAAAATAAAGACACTATAAATCATGCCTAAAAGAAAAAAATTAGATACAAACAGACTTAAAAAAAGCCGTGGTTTGGGTGCTGCACCGCCATCTCTTCCTACAGCCGGAAGAGGGGGAAAAGTGCGAACAGATTTTAATATTGACTGGAATCGCTCAACGGTGATTTTTTATACTGCTATTATTACTATTCCCTATTTAGCTGCTGTAATAGTAAGCATCCTCATCGGTTATACAGTTATAACGGGAATTTTGATATTTGTAGCTATGTTGGTTGGGTTAGTTTACTTTGTTGTTCGTAAAATAGACCAAGACGGCGATTTTTAATAGAGTCCGTAGCCTATAGTAGATGAACGCAGATAAAAGAATGAAGTAGTAAATCTGCTTCTTTTTTTTTGTCTCAAAACTGCATACCCTCTTTTTCTCCAGAAATAGGAATAAGTGAATGCAAAAAACAAATCTAACCCAAAAAATGAACAATAGAGGAATAGACTATGACTCAGATTATATAAATAATTTTACTTGGCTCTCAAAGATACAATTTTGAGGATGTATTCCTCGAATTCCTGCATAAATTTGAGGATCTTCTCATACTAAAAAAAGCAGGTGGGTTAATTAATTTTAAACTTAGAAAATATTACAATGCCTTTCGTTATGGATAAGCAAGATATCAAAAACCAACAAAACCTAATTAGTATTTTACTAACCTATCCGACTCAAGCCAGCAAAGTTTTAAATAATAATCAAGACTTAATCGATCGCGACTTGATCGAACTAATAGAACAGGTGACAGCTAAAATGATGTCCCATGGCAATCATCAAGCAGCCAACTTTTTGCGGGATGTAGCCAGTCAAATCGAGAGACATTTTCTGTCTGGAGTATTGAAAGTTGGCGAACAAACTATTACTGCTTCAGAAATTATCCCCCGACTAACCAAATACAAAATGCTGCCCCAGTTTTTAAGTGAAATAATTATCGACCAAGCTATCGCTTCCGTTAGCTGTACCCCAGAAGAAAAAACATTTGCCCTAGAACAATTTAAAAAACAGCAACAAATAACCGAAGAAAGCGAACTGCAAGCTTGGTGCCAACGTAATAATATCATCCCATCAGAATTAGAAACCTTTGCTTTACGCCCCCTAAAAATTCAGAAATTTCAACAAGAAAAATGGGGACATCGGCTAGAATCTTACTTTTTAGAACGCAAAGACCAATTAGACCAGGTTAGCTATTCGATGATTCGTTTCCGAGATGCAGGGGCTGCGCGGGAAATATATCACCGACTAACAGAAGGAGAACAATCTTTTGCGGAATTAGCGCGGGAATATTCTCAAGGTGCAGAAGCAAAAAATGGCGGATTAATTGGTCCGATGCCCATGGATATGCCTCACCCAACTATTGCCAGAATGTTGAAATTGAGTAAACCAGGTCAATTGTGGCCACCCACACAAGTAGGAGAATGGATTGTAATTATTCGTTTAGAAAAGTTAATTCCAGCACAATTAGACGAGCGTATGCGTTGGCGTTTACTACATGAATTATTCAATAATTGGCTATCTAAGCAACTCAATCAAATTAAAATAGACCTATCTCTCCAAAAACAGGAAGTTGAGCCTTCTTTGCCTTCCTTACCCACATCTCAAATTTTACTGCCAACAAATTAGCTCTGTCTTAAAAATAACATTCAGGAGTTGCTGGAGTTGCTGAATGAATCTATTTTCATCCCTGGGTTGTAAACTCCAGTTCATAGCATCTCTTGCACCCATGCCAATAAATCACGGTAGCCACGTTTTCTATGAAGTCTGCTTTTATTAATTAATAACTTTTCTATTAATAAGAAGACTCAAAACCCTTTTAATATATATTATTTATTACAGTCTGTAGTCGCTCGCCTAATACCTATTACTTATTACCTATTATTTATAAAATATGACTTCTCTGACTCCAACTATGGAAGAATTTATCGCTGGAGTATCTCCTTTTAACCAGTTACCACCAGAAGCTTTAGCTAAACTATCAGCCCAATGGCAACCGGTGCGCTATCGTCTCGGAGAAACCATCTTGATGCGGGAGAAAATTCCTGCCTATATAACTATTATTTATAGTGGACAAGCTCGACTCTTAGGTTACGATTCTCGCAGTCAGAAAGAAGTAACCATTACCAAGCTAAATCCGGGTGATATTCTCGGCTGGGCTAGTTTAATTAGAAAAGTATACACAGAAACAGCGATCGCCTCTTCTGAAGTTGATTGTCTAGTTTTACCAACTGAAGAATTTTATGCTCTACTGCAAGAATATCCCGATCTAGCCGACGCATTTCGCCAAAAATGCGCTTTAATTGAGGTTTTTGAGTTACTATCGGCAGAATTAGAACGGCGTGCTGATGGTGCTACGAATTTAAAAGAATTAGCACAGCAAGCCTACCCTGAAGCAGTAGTCTGTCAAGTTCCTCCTCATAATCCCGAAGAATTAGACTCAGATTGGTTGTGGTTTATCAGTGGTGGAAAATATTTACCCGATTTACCAGTAGGAACATTAATTAATACCAAAGAACATTTCTCTCAGCTAAAGCAAATAAATTCGGGTTCGGTGCGTGTAGTCGGCATACCCAAATCAATCTTTGTTTCCGAGATAGTTAAAGTAACTAGTAAACCTCAAGCCACAATTCCTTATGCCCGCGACCATCTTACTCACCCTGAGTCTTTACCTAGTGTCGAACCAAAAAAGGATAAACAAAAAAAGACCAAATATCCTTTAGTACGGGCTAAAGGAGATGAAAAAGCAACGATGGCTTGCTTTCAGATGTTAGGAGAATATTTCCGTATTCCTTTTCATCGAGAAGTGATTCGTACAGTAGTGGTCAATCAAAAAAAGACAGGTAGTCTTTCTCTTCCTTTTTGTGCTGCGGTAGCAGATTTGATGGGGTTACAAACTCAGATTGTGGGGGTAGCTGCTAATAATTTGCCCAAACTGCCCACACCAGTTATGGTACGTTGGGAAGATAATTTTGCGATTATCTACGATATTAGTAATAAAAAAATAGTTCTAGCTGCACCAGAATCGGGCATCAAAACTTTAAAACTAGATACTTTTGCCGATATTTGGGGTGAATCCGGTCAAGTACTGCTGCTAAAAGAAGGCGTAAATACTCCCAAAGACAAGTTTAGTATTTCCTGGTTTGTCCCAGCACTTTCTCGTTATCGTCGGGTACTCTTAGAAGTCTTAATTGCTTCTTTCTTTGTACAACTTTTTGGTCTGGTCAATCCTTTAATGACTCAGGTCATCATCGATCAGGTAATTGGAGGAAATAGCCTCGATACTCTCCATGTTCTGGGTGTGTTACTGATCTTTGTCGCCATCTTTGAAGGTTTTTTGGGCAGTGTCCGTACTTATTTGTTTACCGATACCACTAACCGTATCGATTTAACTCTAGCTTCTCAAGTAATCGATCATTTGCTGCGCTTACCCATGAGTTATTTTGGTAAGCGTCCTGTGGGAGAATTAACCACTAGAGTCACCGAATTAGAGAAGATTCGCTCTTTTTTGACAGGCACGGCTTTAACTGTAGTATTAGATGCCATCTTTTCAGTAATTTATGTGGTGGTGATGGTCATCTACAGTCCCCAACTTACTATAGTGGCTTTGCTGGTTATACCTTTGTTTATCTTACTGACCCTAATATTTTCACCGATTTTGCGGAGAATGTTAAGGACTAAAGCAGAACGCTATGCAGCTACCAATTCTTATCTAGTGGAGGTTCTGAGTGGCATAGAAACTGTGAAGTCACAAAATATTGAGTTGCGATCGCGCATGACTTGGCAAGAACAATACGGTCGCTATATTTCGGCTGGGTTTAAAGCGATTAAACTTTCGACTATTGCTGGTTCTTTGAGCGATTTTCTCAACAAATTCTCTAGCCTGTTAGTTCTCTGGGTAGGGGCATATCTAGTTCTCAAAAATGAATTAACTTTAGGGGAATTAATTGCTTTTCGGATTATTTCTGGTTATGTTACTGGTCCTTTGTTACGTCTATCTCAACTGTGGCAAAACTTTCAAGAAACTGCCCTGTCGATCGAACGTCTTGGCGATATTCTCAATCATCCTCAAGAATCTCCACCAGAAGCTCGTAATAATTTACCCCTTCCAGAAATTAAAGGAACGGTGCAATATGAAAATGTTTCTTTTCGTTTTGCTAGTAGTGGGCCTTTACAACTAAGTCAAATTAATCTAGATATTTCTGCTGGTTCTTTTGTCGGTATTGTAGGTCAAAGTGGTTCTGGTAAAAGTACCTTGACTAAACTTTTGCCCCGCTTCTATGAACCATTAGGCGGTCGTATTTTGGTGGATGGTTACGACATTAGCAAAATCGAACTCTACTCTCTCCGTCGTCAGTTGGGAATTGTACCTCAAAATCCTCTTTTGTTCGACGGGACAATTCACGAAAATATCGCGCTTAATAATCCCGAAGCAACTACTGAGGCGATTTTTGCTGCTGCTAAGATTGCTTGTGCCCATGATTTTATTATGGATTTACCCAATGGCTATAACACTCAAGTTGGGGAAAGAGGTTCTGCCTTGTCGGGAGGACAACGGCAACGAATTGCGATCGCTCGTGCTGTCTTACAAAATCCTCGCTTACTCATTTTAGATGAAGCTACTAGTGCTTTAGATTATGAAACCGAACAGCAATTATGTTTGAATTTGGCAGATAAGTTTAAAGACCGTACTGTCTTCTTTATTACTCATCGTCTTAGCACTATTAAAGAAGCCGATCTGATTTTATTTATGGCGAGAGGCATTATCGAAGAGATGGGTACTCACGAAGAGTTAATGGCTCTTAGGGGTCGTTATTTCTGTCTTTATAATTAGGATTAAACCTCAAGTATACGATATTCTGGGCTGAGTAATTGCTCCTATCACAACCAGAACTAGCTAGACTGAAATAAGATATTTACATTTTCTTTTTTTGTCATGAGTATCGAAGAATTTGTAGAACTAACTCAGTAACAGTTGACACTCCCTCACTTTTAGTGAGGGATTCTTGATTCATCCCAAGGTGCTGGCGGGGTGACAACCCCGCTAAACTATGCACTGTATGCGTTTCATAGCTGTCAAACCTTTTCGTTCTGTTGCCACAATAGCTTACCCATGATTGCTTGAGCAAAAATTCCTGGTGTGGTGTCTAGCCAATGGCGTTTAGTTGATATTTCTAGAGCTTCTTGACAAATAGCGATCGCCGTTTTAAATTCCCCGTGTAGTTCTTTTAATTCTGCCCGAAAACATAAGGAAGTTACAGCTGATTCAGCGGTACGATCGATAAATGCTGATTTAATTTTATCTGCTTGTTTACAGCGAGTACTTACTTCTGCTGCTTCTAGCAAAATCGGTTCTGCTTGCTCAAATTTATCAGTAAGATAGTAGCTTGCACCAAGATTCATCAAAGCTAACGATCGTAACCAATAGTTGTATTCAGGTACAATTTTGAGAGCTTCTCGTGCTAAATGAATTGCCTCTGTTCGATCTTGTTCGTGAGAGAGAAAACTTTTGATTGTAGCTATATTTGCCCAAAATTCAGTCACTTCGCTAGCTAATGGATGATTTGTCCAACTGGGTTTATTCTTAGGTATAGGTTTAAGTTCGATCGCACGTTCCGCATCTTCAAGATACTGTCGTGCTCCAGCAATATCACCTGCGGTAAACCACAGCGTCCAAGCATCTTTTTCAATTAAATCTGCTGCTAATTCCCAGTCTTTGGCTGCTAAGGCGTGCTTAAATGCTTCATCGACTAAATTCTGTTGTTCATACCACCTAGCAGCGCGACGATGATATTCAGGAACTCGATCGGGTTCTTGTTTCTGTAAGTAATGACATAGCAATTCGCCAAAAAGATGATGATAGCGATACCAGCAACGATTATTATCTAGAGGAATAACGAATAAATTGATTCGATCTAAATAATTTAGTGTTTCCGTACTATTTTCTGACTCAAGAACTGCATCGCAGAGAGAACCAGTCATACGCTCTAAGATTGAAGTTTGTAATAAAAAAGATTTAAGAGTTTCTGGTTGCTGTTCCAACACCTCTTCTGTCAAATAGTCCCAAATATAACGTTGATTGCCTTGTAGTGACTCAATCCAAGTGGATATATGAGAACATTCTTGCAACGACAAAGCAGCCATCTGTAATCCTGCAATCCAGCCTTCTGCTTTTGACTGTAACGCAGATACTTGTTCTTCAGATAAATTGAGTTTCATTACCTCACGGGCGAAAAGTTGGGCTTCATCGGTAGTAAAACGAAGTTCTCTAGCTCGTAGTTCGCTCAACTCTCCTCTAGCCCGCAAACGTGCTAAAGGTAGTGGTAGATCGGAACGACTGGCAATAACTAAATGTAAGTTTTTAGGTAAATAATCTAGTAAAAATTGTAAACTTTGGTGGATAGAAGTTACTTTAATGAAATGGTAATCATCAAAAATTAAAATTACATCTGTTGCTAGAGTGGTTATTTGAGCAATTAAAGAAGTTAAAAAATATTCGTAATCTTTAATCTCTGGATTTTTAAGCATCTCCAGAGTTTTTTTACCCAAGTGAGGTTGGACTTTTTGTAACGCACCAATAACATATGTCCAAAATCTTTTAAAGTCATTATCTCGTTCATCCAAAGATAACCAAGTATGCTTTAATGCTGTTTGATTTAACCATTGCGCCAACAGGATAGTTTTCCCAAATCCAGCAGGGGCAGAAATAAGAATTAATTTTTCTTTGGTTCCTCGATGGAGATATTTGACTAGGCGATCGCGTTTAACTAAATTAGATTTTATCGACGGAATAAAAAATTTAGTTTTTAAAAGTTCATTAGATCCCATTGCGACCATGCAACTAGCTACTCACTTAAACTATTAATCCAAACAATTATGAGTTTTTGCTGAAAAACTTATCTTTTTAGAATAAGCTCACTGAGCCATCGTCATTTAAAGATTAATGAACCCTTGATTTAAAAGTTGGTTTTGACAATCGGACTTAGGATAACAAATTTTCGAGAGCCTGAACTGAGGTTATTTCGCTTTTTCTAAGTTATCAAATTTCTTAGCTAGGCTATGAAGCAGAATATTAATAACTTTACGCTTTCTTTCTTTAATATTGGCACTAACAGACATCCCAGAGGTTAAGGGAACTTCTTGACCCTTGACATTAACAAACTGCTGTTCTAACTCGATATGGGCGGGAAAACGATAATAAGGATGATTTTGATCTGGTTCTAAAGCATCTGCTCCAATAGATACTAATTTACCTTGAATATCGCCAAATTCACTATAGTCAAAGGAATCGACTCGAACATCGACTTCCATTCCTTCTTTAACAAAACCTCGGTCTTTATTGGTTAGATAAACTTTTGCCCTTAGAGCATTATCGGGGACAATTTCTAGAATGGTCTGACCGTTAGCAGTAACAAAACCTGAATGGGCTTTTAGTTCAAATACTTTTCCGGCTACAGGGGCTTTAATTTCATGGTATTTGACATTTTGTTGGGCTTGACTAATTTGACTGTCAATTTCTGCTATTTTTTTGTTGTTTTCTACAATTTGCTTACCTAATTGTGCATCTATCTCCGCAATTTTTTGATGATTGAGAGCAATTTTTTCTTGAAGCTCATTTTTGGTGACGGCAACGGTATTGACTAATTGAGCTTGAGCTTGAGCGATCGCGCTTCTAATTCTGGATTTTTCTTTGAGCAGTTGATTTACTTCTGCTTGAGCGTTATTTACTTCTGCTTGTTGTGTACTTACTGCTAATTGTTTTTTCCCTACTTCTTGTTTTAGTCGGCGATATTGAATTTTGGGAATTGCGCCTTCTGACATTAAAGGCTCGAGGTCCTGTAATATTTCTTGTTCGGTAGCTAAGTTATTTTTTTCTGTAGCCAAATTATGGCGAGCAGTAGCCAACATATTTTTGGCATTAGCTAACTTAATTTCGCTCTGTGCTAATTCTTGTTTTAATTGCGCGACTGCTTGTTGTTGAGCAGTAACACGGGAGTTTAATTCTGCTTGGCTTATTTGCAAGCGAATTTGCTGTTGAGAAGTTAAATTACTGCCTGAAGAACTACCACTCATTTGGACTTGATAGAATTGATTTTCGGCAACTATAGCAGCGCGATTTTTGAGTAAAAGTAAGATTTCTGGAGGTAAATTTAAATTTAAAGTAGAGGGGATATTTTTGTTGTTAGAACCGATCTGATTTTGATAAAAATTATTTTCCTGAATTACAGATTGTTTGATTTGCTGCAAAGAATTTAATTGTGCTTGGGTCGCAGTTATATCGAATTTTAGTAAAGGCTGATTGACCTCAACCCTATTTCCGTCTTTAATCAAAACTTCTTCAACCACGCCACTCATAGGGGCTTGAACTTCTCTAACACTTTCTTGAGGTTCGAGAATGCCTTGAGCGGGAATTACTTTTTCTATCTCCGCAATACTTGCCCAACTAATACCAAAAGTAGTTACTCCAATCATCCCCCAGGCGATCGCTCTCGACCAAGTAGCTGGTTGTTTTAGAAATACTGTGGGTTGTCTGGTATTTAAAAAATTGTTAGATACGTTCGTCATGCTCATTTTTTTCTCTTACTTTAAACTTTTAGTCTTATATCAATACTTATGTCTTAGTAAGAGCAAGATATGCAAAAAAAGAAAATATCCGTTAGCTCGAGCTCGACCAACCTATGGCGATAAATCAATCGGTACAATACTAACGGGACTTTGATAATTTTCCCGCTCAAAAAGGGGTGAAAGCCTCACCAGACGCCGAATTTACCTCGTCGAGGTAAATTCGCCTGAAACCCAGATATATTAAGGATTTAGCTATTTTGAGGTTAAACTATTGATATATAAGGCTTTCACCCCTTTTTGAACCTAGTTTTTTGTCAAAGTCCCG
>JASJDJ010000146.1 GCA_030065635.1 Xenococcaceae cyanobacterium MO_188.B32 | reverse complement strand
ATGGTTTAACCTCAAAATAGCTAAATCCTTAATATATCTGGGTTTCAGGCGAATTTACCTCTTCGAGGTAAATTCGGCGTCTGGCAAGGCTTTCACCCCTTTTTGATAGGTAAAATTGTCAAAGTCCCGTTAAATTCATCAAAAGTTGGCAAGACCTCTCCTTTGACAGGATGACATTCTGATAGACAATAAAATTTTAATTTAATTGACTTATTTAATAGATTTCATGTCCGATTCACAAGCCATTAATCAAGCAGTCGCCAAACTTTACAATACCTATCCCTTCCCACCCGATCCTCTTTCTGATGATGAACCCCCTGGATATAATTGGCGGTGGAGTTGGAATGCTGCTTACAGTTTTTGCACTGGATGCAAACCATCTCGCCAAGATATTCGCATTTTAGATGCTGGTTGTGGTACTGGTTCGGGAACAGATTATTTAATTCATCTCAACCCAGAAGCAGAAATTGTCGCGATCGATTTGAGTGAAAAGGCTTTAGAAGTAGCCAAGGAGCGTTGTCAGCGATCGGGTGTAATTGCCAAACACAGTAAACCTGTTGAGTTTCATAACCTTAAATTAGAAGATGCCACTCAGCTAGCAGGAGAATTCGATTTTATTAATTGTGTTGGCGTACTCCATCACCTACCCGATCCAGTTAAGGGAATTCAAGCTTTAGCCAGTAAACTTGCACCAGGGGGATTACTCCATATATTTGTTTATGCTGAGTTGGGGCGTTGGGAAATTAGTTTAATGCAAAAAGCGATCGCTCTACTACAAGGAGATAAGCGGGGAGACTATCGCGATGGCGTTAAAGTTGGTCGGGAAATTTTCGCTAACCTACCCGAAAATAACCGTATCTTAAAACAAGAAAAGGAACGTTGGTCACTAGAAAACCATCGGGATGAAGCTTTTGCGGATATGTATGTCCATCCCCAAGAGATTGATTACAATGTAGAAACTCTGTTTGAGTTAATCGATCGCTCTGGGTTAGAGTTTGTCGGTTTTTCTAATCCTAATTATTGGCAAATCGACAGGTTAATCGGTCGAGCGGCAGAACTAATAGAAAGAACCAAAGGTTTGAGCGCTCGAGCTTTGTATCGTCTGATTGAATTACTCGACCCGAATTTAACTCATTACGAGTTTTTCCTGGCTCGTTCTCCTCTACCAAAAACAGACTGGTCGGACGATCGAACTCTCCTTAAAGCAATTCCCCAACGTCATCCCTGTATGCAGGGTTGGCCCAGTCGCAATTTTCTCAATTACGAATACCAAATGGTTAATTTATCTGAAGCAGAGTACGAATTTCTGCTTGCCTGTGATAAAAATTTAGAACAGCAGCATAACATCGAGCAAATAATAGCTAATTGCACTTTAGACTTACCAGCAGTGCGATCGCTTTGGTTAAGGCAACTAATTCTTCTCCAACCAGAAGCAAAGGTCAAAAATTAAAACCAACCAACAACTAAGGTAAAAATCTGCCCTCGGTAGATTCTCCTCAATGTCCAGAAAATTTTAATTATTGATACCCTACCGTGATATGATTGCACATGGTTTGGACTAGATTAAGTAGTAGTAAACTTACTACTGCTTGCTTTGTCTGGGTGCTTAAATATTAAGTTTTCCCAGCCTGTTTTGATGCTCAAATCAAATGGGAATTCCTCAGCCAGTAAACCTAAAAGTTTATTGACGTAGGGAAAAGCAAAGTCTTAGCCACAAAATAACTGTGGAACAGTAACAGTAACCGAGTAGCGTAACTTTGTCTAGCCAATCTCCAGAGTCAATACCAAAACAAGAAGATGGACTGATGACGTTAGAAGAATCGCAGGAAGTTTTATCCAGCGACACTTTAGCTACAGAAAGTCCTCCTCAGGGAAATTCAATGGAAGAGTACTATCAACTACAAAGAACTTTGTTGTTGACAACTCTGGTTCTTATGGGAGTAATATTCTTTCCTGTCTGGTATTTTTATTCCTTAAATACTGCTTTCAACTATCTCATAGGGTCAGCAGTAGGAGTATTGTACCTAAGATTTCTAGGCAAAGATGTTGAACGCCTAGGTCAACAAAATCAGCGTATCGGCTCTAAAGGTTTAGGAATCTTTGCTGTTCTCATTATTGTTGCTAGTCGATGGCAACAATTGCACATTTTGCCAGTCTTTTTAGGATTTTTGACTTATAAAGTAGCCATTATTTTCTATACGCTTCAGACTGTATTTAATTCAGGAGAAACTAAAGAAAACGATAGCTAACAAAATAAGCCAGAAAAGCAAAAAAGTTGGGAAGGTTTAAGTTTTCAATAAATCTAGGCGAATGGAAATTCTAGACGGTTTGACTGTAATAAATTCATTTACCCTAGCTGAATTAGAAGTTGGCGAACATTTTCTTTGGAAAATCGGCAACTTCTCAGTTCACGGGCAGGTTTTAATCACATCTTGGCTTGTGATTGGTTTATTGGTACTCGCTTCTGTTGCAGCTAGTCAGAATATTCAAAGAATTCCTAGTGGTATCCAAAATTTTATGGAGTACGCCCTAGAATTCATTCGAGACTTAGCTAAAAGTCAGCTAGGAGAAAAAGAATATCGCCCTTGGGTGCCCTTTATTGGCACTTTGTTTTTATTCATTTTTGTCTCCAATTGGGGAGGCGCACTAGTTCCTTGGAAGTTAATTGAGTTACCTTCTGGTGAGCTGGCTGCTCCGACTAATGACATCAATACAACAGTAGCTTTAGCATTGCTCACATCCCTGGCCTATTTTTATGCTGGATTGAGCAAAAAAGGTTTAGGATACTTTAAAGGGTATGTTGAACCGATACCCATTTTACTACCTATCAAGGTTTTAGAAGATTTTACTAAACCTCTATCCCTCAGCTTCCGTTTATTCGGTAACATTGTTGCTGATGAATTGGTAGTAGGTGTATTTGTACTGCTAGTTCCTCTATTTGTGCCATTACCCTTAATGGCCTTAGGACTATTTACTAGTGCGATTCAAGCCTTGATTTTTGCCACCTTAGCAGGAGCATACATACACGAGGCACTTGAAGGACACGGTGAAGAAGAACACGGTTAACTATTGTGACCTAGATCGAGACAATAGTTGCTACCCTTGAATCTAAACAACTTCGAGTTGCTATTTTAAGAACTCGCTCAACATCATCACTTTTTTGTCGTTTGTTATTTAAATAAAAGGTAAGAACAATCATCATGGATATTAACTCTGCTTCTGTTATCGCTGCTGCTTTAGCTATTGGTTTAGCTGCTATTGGCCCTGGAATTGGTCAAGGAAACGCTTCTGGTCAAGCAGTAGCTGGTATTGCTCGTCAGCCTGAAGCCGAAGGTAAAATTCGCGGTACTCTACTGTTAACCTTGGCATTTATGGAATCTCTTACCATTTATGGCTTGGTAGTTGCCCTCGTACTACTATTTGCTAATCCTTTCGCTTAAGTTTTTTAAATTGTTTAGAGGTGCGGGCAATAAGGTGTGACTCTTTTTTCAGTCACGCGCCTCTATTCAGCTAGCTTACAGTTCCAATTTTCATTGGCTCTATAAAAAATGTTTGATTTTGATGCTACTTTGCCGATCATGGCATTGCAGTTTTTGCTGCTAACCTACATATTGAACTTAGTTTTCTATAAACCGTTAACCAAAGCTCTAGATGAGCGCGATGCTTACGTTCGTGAGAATGAAGTAGATGCTCGCGAGCGTTTGTCTAAAGCAGAAAAATTGGTAAAAGAATATGAACTACAGATAGCAGGAGCTCGTCGAGAGTCTCAATCTATTCTGGAACAAGCTCAAGCAGACGCGAAAAATATTAACGCTCAGAAAACAGCCGAGGCTCAACAGCAGGTTCAATCAGAGCGAGAAAAGGCTGCCCAAGAAATTCAACAACAGAAAGAGGCAGCAATGCAGTCTCTGGAGCAACAAGTAGATGCTCTGTCTCGTCAAATCCTAGAAAAATTGCTAGGTGCTGAACTGGTTAGATAATAACTCAAAAAAAGAGACATTATGGGGCGCAAAAAGAACTGAATGCGGAAGTTAATTACCAGATAGTGATTAGCTAACAAAATTCACAACCAAGAACTCATAAGGGGGATGATGGGGACTTTATTATTTTTGATCGAAGCAAGCTCAGAGGCTGAAGGTGGTTTTGGGTTCAAATTAGATCTTTTAGAATCTAACATAATCAACCTGGTAATTTTGCTTGGCGTACTTTTTTATTACGGTAGCAAAGTAGTCGGTAACCTCTTGGCAGAAAGACGAGCAAAAATTGCTGAGAAAATTCAAGAAGCAGAAGCTAAACAACAAAAAGCTGCTGCTACTCTAGCCGAAGAACAAGAAAAATTAGCTCAAGCTAAAGAAACAGCCGAAAAAATTCGCAGCGATGCGGAGGCAAATGCTCAAAAAGCCAAAGAAGCAATTTTGGCTCAGGGAGCTAAAGAAGTTGAGAAAATCAAAGCAACAGCCCAAGCCGATCTTAACTCCGAGCAAGAAAGAGCGATCGCTGAATTAAAACAAAGAGTTGCTGTTTTAGCTCTAGAGAGAGTGGAATCTCAATTGGGAGGAATTCTTAATGACGAAGCTCAACAAAAACTGATAGACCGTAGTATTGCTCAACTGGGAGGTAACTGATGAGTGAAAGTATAATCAGTAGCGAAGTTGCTGAACCCTATGCTCAAGCTTTGATGTCTTTGGCTCGATCGCAAAATCTGGCGGACTCTTTCGGGGAAAGCTTCCGTAGTCTGGAATCGCTCATGGCAGAATCTCCAGAATTTAAAGACTTTATCGCTAACCCAGTGATTAAAGGAGAAGACAAAAAAGCAGTACTCAAACAGGTAATGGGAGAAGACGCAAATCCCTATCTCACCAACTTTTTGATGCTGTTGGTAGACAAAAGACGGATTGTTTTTCTCGAACAAATTATCAATCAGTATCTTAGTCTACTGCGGGAGTTAAATCAGGTTGCTTTAGCTGAAGTTATCTCCGCTCAAGAACTCAGCGAAGCACAAAGAAATGCTGTAGTCGATCGAGTTAAAGGCATCACTAACGCCAGGGATGTAGAACTAAAAACTAGCATCGATCCAGATTTAATTGGAGGAGTCATTATTAAAGTAGGCTCTCAAGTAATTGACGCTAGTATCCGCGGACAACTTCGTCGTCTCAGTGTCAGCTTAGGCAGTTAGCAATAAATCAACTGCCAATACTCATAAATAAACAATAACTAATAACTAACAACTAATAACGAAGGGATATGGTTAGCATCAGACCAGACGAAATTAGCAGCATTATTCGCCAGCAAATTGAATCTTACGACCAAGAAGTTCAAGTTTCTAATGTAGGTACAGTCCTGCAAGTAGGAGACGGTATCGCTAGGATTTACGGTCTAGAACAAGCAATGGCAGGGGAACTTCTCGATTTTGAAGATGGTACTGTAGGTATCGCTCTCAATTTAGAAGAAGACAACGTTGGTGCCGTGTTGATGGGTGACGGCTTTGGTATTCAAGAAGGCAGTACCGTTAAAGCTAGTGGCAAAATCGCTTCTATTCCTGTAGGAGAGGCGATGATTGGAAGAGTAGTAGACGCATTAGCTCGTCCTATTGATGGGAAGGGAGATATCAATACCGGTGAGACTCGCTTAATTGAATCCATGGCACCGGGGATTATTGCTCGTAAGTCTGTATGTGAACCCCTACAAACAGGTATTACGGCTATTGATGCCATGATTCCCATCGGTCGCGGTCAACGGGAACTAATTATTGGCGATCGCCAAACAGGTAAAACAGCAGTAGCAGTAGATACAATTATTAATCAACAGGGAGAAGATGTAATCTGTGTTTACGTGGCTGTTGGTCAAAAAGCCTCGACTGTTGCTCAGGTAATCAATACCCTACAAGAAAAAGGAGCGATGGACTACACTATCATCGTCGCTGCTAACGCCAACGATCCAGCCACTCTTCAATATCTTGCCCCCTACACTGGTGCAGCTTTAGCTGAATACTTTATGTACAAAGGCAAAGCAACTTTGGTAATCTACGATGACTTGTCTAAACAAGCCCAAGCATACCGTCAGATGTCCTTATTGCTACGCCGTCCACCAGGTAGGGAAGCTTATCCTGGCGATGTATTCTATCTTCACTCTCGTCTCCTAGAGCGCGCTGCCAAACTCAGTGATGAATTGGGTGGTGGTAGTATGACTGCACTACCAATTATCGAAACTCAAGCTGGTGACGTATCTGCTTACATTCCGACTAATGTAATTTCAATCACTGACGGACAGATTTTCCTCTCTTCTGACTTGTTCAACGCTGGTCTCCGCCCTGCAATTAATGCTGGTATTTCTGTTAGTCGGGTAGGTTCTGCTGCTCAAACTAAAGCAATGAAGCAAGTAGCTGGTAAGCTGAAATTAGAACTCGCTCAGTTTGCTGAATTAGAAGCTTTTGCTCAATTTGCTTCTGATTTAGATGCAGCTACTCAAAACCAATTGGCAAGGGGTCAAAGATTACGCCAAGTTCTCAAACAACCCCAAAACTCTCCTTTATCCGTAGCAGAACAAGTAGCGATAGTTTATGCTGGTTTGAATGGCTATCTCGATGAGATTTCTGTAGAAAAGACCTCTGACTTTGCTGCTGGACTAAGAGAATATCTTGCTACTAGCAAAGCTAAATATGGAGAAATTATTGCTGCTGAGAAAAAACTAACCGATGAAGCAGCAGATTTACTCAAAGAAGCAATTTCTGAGTACAAGCAAACCTTTATGGCAGCAGCTTAACAGTTATTACAGTAGGGGGAAGGAACTGCCTTGTCCTTACTGTTATCATACTTATTAATCAGCAATGTTAGAAAATGCCTAATTTAAAAGCTATTCGCGATCGCATTAAATCAGTTAAAAATACTAAAAAAATCACCGAAGCGATGCGTTTGGTAGCAGCAGCCAAGGTGCGTCGCGCTCAAGAACAAGTAACTTCTACCCGTCCTTTTGCAGATAACTTAGCACAGGTTCTTTATAACCTCCAGGGAAGACTAAAATTTGAAGACGTAGATCTACCTCTATTTAAACAAAGGGAAGTCAAAAAAGTCGGCTTGCTAGTAGTGTCTGGCGATCGCGGTCTATGTGGAGGTTATAATTCTAATATAATTCGCAGAGCAGAGCAAAGAGCCAGAGAATTAGAAGCAGAAGGCATTGAATATACCTTTGTACTAGTAGGACGGAAAGCAAAGCAGTATTTCGAGCGTCGCAATGCTTCTATCGATAAAGTTTATTTTGGTTTGGAACAAATTCCTACTTCAGCAGAAGCTTCTCAAATTGCTGACGAACTGCTATCTCTATTTTTGTCAGAAACAGTCGATCGAGTAGAGTTAATTTATACTAGATTTGTTTCTCTGATTAGTTCTCGACCTGTAGTACAAACTCTTCTTCCTTTAACTGTACAAGGATTGGAAGTAAAGGACGATGAAATATTTCGCTTAACCACTCGCGGTGGAGAATTTCAGGTAGAAAGAGAAAAAGTAACTACGGAGATTACTAGCTTCCCTCAAGATATGATCTTTGAACAAGACCCAGTGCAAATTCTGGATTCTCTGCTTCCTTTATATCTTAATAATCAGTTACTCAGAGCCTTACAAGAATCTGCTGCTAGTGAATTGGCAGCGCGGATGACAGCCATGAATAATGCTAGTGATAATGCTTCTGAGTTAATTGGGACTCTTACTTTGTCTTATAACAAAGCACGACAAGCATCTATTACTCAAGAAATCCTTGAAGTAGTTGCTGGTGCTAACGCTCTATAAGACAAAAAAAATTAGAGTAAAAAATTATAATATTAGCGTCTGGATTAATTCTAGGCGTTTTTTCTTTTTAGTAGGATTAAATTGTGTTTACCTTAATCGACTATTTTAAGTTCTCTATATCCAGTATTAGGGTCAAACTCTCTCTTAAAAATTACGTTAGGCACAACCCCAAGTACAATTTCTCCTGTAGTGTAGATTTGCGAGCCATCCATTAAATGACCACCGATTACCTGTCCTTCATCATCTGATACTGCGATGTGTAAATGCACTCCATGACGGGATAGTGTACCTTCTAGCGAAACTATTTCTAGCTTTTTCTCAAAAACTGTACCTTCAGGTTTATTGGCAAATCGTATCACTACTCGACACAAGCTACCTACGCAACTAAGTATGTAAGCTGCATCAATTTTTTGGTTGGTACAGTACCTCAACAAAGATTGCTTGAGATCTTTTCCAGGCTTAAGGTGAATAG
Source organism: Xenococcaceae cyanobacterium MO_188.B32 (assembly GCA_030065635.1). Classification (GTDB taxonomy): domain Bacteria; phylum Cyanobacteriota; class Cyanobacteriia; order Cyanobacteriales; family Xenococcaceae; genus JASJDJ01. The sequence goes on along the minus strand of JASJDJ010000146.1, from coordinate 7,284 downwards.
CAATTACTTCCACTTCTTTTATCCATAATTAAAAAGAGAAGCTTCTTCTCCCAAATTAAATATTTCTACTGATGAGAAATAACTTCCTCCAAATTATTCGTATTAGTATGGTTATCACCAATTGGTTGAAACTCTTTTTGCGTCGAAAATTGGGGTAGTATTTCTTGGCTAAAAGCTTCTGCTGCTTTAGAACAGTAACGATTGGGGTTAACAATAACCGAAAGAGTGCGTTTAATCAGTACATCTCTAATTTTGGCATTGTGCAATACTCCCATTTGTAACTCTTTTTCGATCGCGGTAGTAGAAACAAAAGCTGCACCTAATCCTGATTGAACGGCGTTTTTAATAGCTTCGATCGAATTGAGTTCCATTTCGATTTTTAACCTTTTAGGATCGATTTCGTGACGGGTTAATACTTTATCAATCACTTTACGAATAGTCGATTGAGAATCTAAAGTAATGAACTGTAGTTTATATAAATCTTCTTTTTGAATCGTCTCAATTTGAGCTAAAGAATGAAATACAGGAAGGATGAGAGCTAATTCATCTTCAGCATAGGGAACAATCTGGAGAGTATCTTGCAATTCCGCTGGTACTTCTCCGCCAATAATTGCTAAGTCTACTTGCCCGTTAGCTACTCCCCAAGAAGTACGACGAGTAGAATGAACTTGTAATTGAACCGAGACATCAGGATATTTTTGACGAAATAAGCCAATCATTCTAGGCAGTAAATATGTACCCGTAGTCTGAGAGGCACCAATAATTAAAGTACCGCCCTGAAGATTTTGCAGATCCTCGATCGCCCGACAGGTTTCTTGGCACAGGGCAATGATTCTTTCTCCATAATTTAGTAGCAAATGCCCCGCTTCAGTCAACTGCGCCCTTCTCCCTCCTCGATCGAATAGAGGTACACTAAGTTGCTTTTCTAGATTTTGCACCTGAAGACTAACTGCGGGTTGAGAAACATAGAGACTGTCAGCAGCCCGCTTAAAACTCCCCTCCGTAGCAATCGCTTTGAGTATGCGGAGTTGATCCAAAGTAAAAGGGATATCAGACATAGAATTTTGTCAACAATTTTGCTAAAGAGAAGAAAAACTAGTGCCTAGAGATAGCATTGAATGCTCATTTAAATTTCGGTCTTTTAAAAGTTTGCCAATCAAAGTTTATTTGCCAATAGTTTCAATCGTTTTCTTAAAACAAGCTCAATTCGACAGTAACATAACAAGGGACTCATATTTATTTTTAATCATTGCTACCATCGGCAATAATAAATAGTTTTCATAACAAAATACCTATAATACTAATGACAGAAACAAACTGGTTAAGTACAAGCGGATGGATTATGCTAGGGCTATTACTGGGTTTTGCTATTGCCCACAGTGGTTTGGCAGCCCTCCGTCCCTGGGGAGAAGCCAAAATAGGAGCAAGACTATATCGTATTTTATTTGCCCTAGTTAGCATTCCTTTTGCTACTGTTCTAATTATTTATTTTATTAACCATCGTTACGATGGTTTACAGTTATGGCAAGTACAAGGAGTTCCAGGTATCAAAACTTTAGTTTGGATTCTTTCAGCTATTTCGTTTATTTTTCTCTATCCTGCAACTTTTAACTTGTTAGAAATTGCTGCGGTGCAAAAACCCCAAGTTCATCTTTATGAAACGGGTATTATTCGGATTACCCGCCATCCGCAAATGGTAGGACAGGTAATCTGGTGTATTGCCCATACTTTGTGGATTGGGACTACTTTTACCTTAGTTACTTCTTTGGGTTTAATTGCCCATCATCTCTTTGCCGTTTGGCATGGCGATCGCCGTTTACAAAGTCGTTATGGTGACTTATTTACTAAAGTCAAAGAAAGAACTAGTATTGTTCCTTTTTTAGCAGTTATTGAGGGTAAACAAGCTTTAAAATGGCGAGAGTTTCTCCGTCCTGCTTATGTAGGTGTCCTTGCCTTTGTTTTATTGCTTTGGTGGGGACATCCTTGGCTAATTACAGTTACGGCTCGAGTTAGTTGGTAATTTTTACCATAACTATTTCAGTCGCTCCCAATTGGTTGTAGCATAATTCAAAGTAAATAAAACAAATTTATATAAACTCGATAGAATATGTTTTTTTCGGTTAATGAACGAACCTTTGAGCAAGAAGTTTTAGCATCTTCTCAACCAGTTTTAGTCCATTTTTGCGCCCCCTGGTGTGGTTTATGTCAAATGATTAATCCCGTGTTGCTTAAATTAGCCTCGGAAATAGAACGACCGATTAAACTGGTCAGTATCAATGCTGATGATAACTTTAAACTCTCTACTTTCTACCGTTTAAAGACTTTACCCACCTTAATGTTATTTGAGCGTGGCAGTTTAGTCCAAAGGTTAGATAATTTTCGGCAGAGAGAAGATTTAGAGCAAATAATCAAAAATCTAATGAATGAGGTTATGGCTCATTCAGTGTAATAAGTTATCCGTGAGAGCTAAATAGTTCAAATACTTGACGGCAAAAAAACTTTAATTTTTGCTTGACATCTTCTACTGGTTGATTTTTGCCCATAAACTGCCAATATTCTATAGTGGATAATCGCCAAGCTTGTCCTTGGTGGTTAAACCCTGCAATTTCTAAGCCGATTAACTTTTCTCGATTATCGGCAGAGTCTTTATGAAAGCGAATCTGAACTAGGATGCTGTTACTTTGCCAACGACGACTCCAGCCAGGAAAATGAAAGCCAATATCGATCGAATCTGGATCGATTAGCTTACGGGTATCGGGATCGTTTTTCCAAGGTTTAAGATCGGCTTTAGCATCAGGAAACTGAGCTTTAAACAAATTGACGACCGCTGCTATTTTGGTGGTAATATCTAAGCCTTTTGCTCTATCGGATGCGTTCACCCTCGATCTCCTTTGAGTATTTGTGCGTATATATAAATTTTTATGACAAAAATCTAAATGTTGCTGGTGTATTTAGTCACAAGATTACTTTCTTCTGCTTTTTTTAAGAGTGTAATTTTAAAAAAATATATTGTTTAAAGGACAACAACAAAGTGAGACTCCGAGCACAATTTAGAGCGTAGGGGCTTGCGAGTGACCATCTTCCACGGTAAGTTTCCTTTCAGAGAAAGAAAAAGGATATAAAAACCAAGTGTCAATAACTGAACAGACAATTAAGATCGGAGATTTAGAATGGTTTTATCGTGAGGGGCTGACCCCTACGTCGAATGCAGAGGCTGATACGCCCCCTCAAGTAGAAGGCGGACGTAAAAATGTTCTTTTGCTTCATGGCTTACCTTCTCATAGCTTTGGCTGGTATGAAGTTATGGAAAAATTAGCACGCTCGGGGTTTAATACTATTGCCCCAGATTGGATTGGTTCGGGTTTTTCCGCTAAACCAGATAAACGAGATTTTGCCTATACTCCAGAAGCGTTTATTACTGCGTTGACAGATTTTGTTGAAGCTTCAAAACTAGAAAACTTTCATTTAGTAGTGCAAGGCTTTTTAGGCTCAATTGGTTTACAGTATGCTTTCCGTCATCCCCAAAAAATACAGAGTTTAGTTATTTTAAATACTCCTCTATCTACAGAGGCTAAGTTACCGTGGAAGATGAAACAATGGGGTATTCCCTTTGTTGGAGATATGTTAACCCAAGACCCTCTATTGGTCGATCGAACTTTAGAAGGAGGAAGCGGTTTTGTTATCTCTGATGAAAACTTAGCTGTATATCGCAAGCCTTTTTTGATGAGTTCTTCTGTAGGAAGAGCATTAGTCGCCACTATTCAAAAACTGAAGCTAGAACAAACTATGGCAGAAATAGAAGCAGGTTTTGCCAACTGGGATAAGCCAACTTTACTAATCTGGGGTATGGCAGACCCCTGGCTGGCAGCAACCCAAGCAGAAAAATTAGCAGCATCAAACTCTAACGTCAAAATATTTAAACTTCCAGAAGCCAAACATTACCCTCAAGAACACTGGGCTAAAGAAATTAGTGAAAAAATAATTCAATTTTTTCCCAGATAAATGTTCTAAAGAGGCTAATTATTGAGAAAATCAAAAATAAGTTAATTAAGTTTGTTAATGAGATTCATGAAAATCTTTCGGTCTATTTTACCCGTCATTTTGCTGTTGGTGACAACTTTGTTGGTTAGTTGTGGAGGCCCTAACGCATCTGCACCACCAACTTACACCCCCGAAAAACTAGCGCAAATCAAAACTTATCGTATTAGTGTAGACCAAGCCAGAGAAAGAATGTCAGAATTGTCTGACTTGATCGAACAAAAAAATTGGGTAGATACCAGAACTTTTATTCACGGGCCTCTGGGATTAATACGTCGAAACATGACTTATCTAAGTAATGCTTTATTGGAAGAAGATGCCACAAAAGCAACTCCCCTAGCTAAAGAGGTTTTTAAAAATCTTGACGATATTGATGCTGCTGCCAAAGAAAATAACTATAGTGCTGCTATCAGCCAATTTAATCAGGCAATTAGGAACTTTGATGCTTACTTAGACTTAATTCCTCAAACAGAGGAAGAAGAAGCAGCTGTAATTACAGAATCCGAACAAAAAGTAGGTTTAGCAATTCCTGAAGTAGCAGAAGTTGAAGAGGTAGTTCCAGACATGGAAGTAAATGGTTAGTTTAAAGCTAATGGCTAATGGCTAATAGCTAATGGCCATTCGTGACAAGTTAAGGTGGTGTGCTGTTTGTCAAACGGTTGTTTGCTAATAGCTAATGGCTAATAGCTAATGGCTAATGGCTGGTAATTGGATGATACCAAACCTCATCCAATTACTTGCCAAAATTAATATACATTATGTTTCGAGCGGAAATGCCTTCCAATCCCTACGTGTGGCTAGAAAAATCTTTAACTAGTATTCATCGGGCAAATTGGTATCGTTCCGTAAAGACGATCGATGGTTTGACTGGTTCTACCGTAGTGCTGGATGGGCGTAAAGTTATCAATTTTGCTAGTAATGATTATTTGGGTTTGGCGGGAGATGAAAGACTAATTCAAGCAGCGATCGCAGCAACACGAGAATATGGTACGGGTAGTACGGGTTCTCGCTTACTGAGTGGACATCGGCAATTACATCGCCAATTAGAACAAGCTATTGCCAGTCTCAAACAAACAGAAGATGCACTAGTGTTTAGTTCTGGTTATCTGGCAAACTTGGGTACAATCTCGGCTTTAGTAGGGCAAAAAGATTTAATTCTAGGAGATCGATACAATCACTCTAGTTTAAAAAATGGTGCTAAATTAAGCGGTGCGACTATTATTGATTATGGACATAACGATATCCCAGATTTAACTACCAAGCTGCATCAATATCGTTCTCAATACCGTCGTTGTCTCATTACTACAGATAGTGTTTTTAGTATGGATGGCGATCTTTGTCCGTTACCAGAATTACTATCTCTAGCGGAAGAATTTAACTGTATGTTGCTAGTGGATGAAGCCCACGCTACAGGAGTTATGGGGGCAACTGGTGCTGGTTGTGTAGAATATTTTGATTGTACTGGTAGAGAGTTAATTCAAATTGGTACTCTTAGTAAAGCCTTGGGTAGTCTAGGGGGTTATGTGGCTGGTAGTGCCAGCTTAATCGATTTTTTACGTAATCGCGCAGCTACTTGGATTTATACAACTGGATTATCTCCTGCTGATACTGCTGCTGCCCTAAAAGCGATCGAGATTATTAAAACAGAACCTCAAAGAAGAGAAAAACTATGGGGTAATGTTAAATATCTTCAACAAGAATTATCTGGACTGAATTTACTACCATCCCAATCCCCCATTCTTTGTATCAACTTATCTTCGCCTGAAACAGCACTAAAAAAGGCTAAACAACTGCAAACAGCAGGTATTTTTGCTCCTGCAATTCGTCCTCCTACAGTACCCACAAGTCGTTTACGCATATCTGTAATGGCAACTCATCAACCAGAACATCTGCAAAAGTTAGTTACAGTATTGCTAGAAAATTCGGCGTTGCTGATTTAACTTTGTGAGCGGGAAGTCCCCCGATTACCTCTGCGGGATGAAAGCGAACTTGACAATAAGAACCGAAAATCTTCATATACTAAAGCTCTTGGCGGTTGTACAATACTTTTGGGCGCAAGGTATGAACCATTATTGACCCAGGATTGGGAACTACCCAACCTAGATGCTCGACCAAGGATAAATACTCGATTAGCGAGGGCGACATAGCTAGGGAAATAGATAAAAATCGAATAAAAGATTGATAGTAGTACCGATGGTCTATCGGGGAAAGAAATTGTCTGTCAAGTCGTACTGTCGGGAAACCAACGGTGGGAGATAACATATCGTTTGTACCAACGTGTTTTAGATAAGTGGCGTGGGGCAGAAAATGCCTATTCGTGAGAGTGGGAAGCCCTCAGTTTACTGAGGGAGGAAGTCACTGTCTGAAATTGTTAGTAATACGGTTCGTAGCTATTAGCTATTAGCTCTTAGCTTTTAGAGGTTGTCTGAGAAGTCTCATTTGCTACATTTAAGCCCCCTAAATCCCCCAACTTTGGGGGACTTTTAACTCTTTTCCCCCCAGAATTGCTACCGTGTACACATAAGTCCTCTGGTTTGCGGCTGAGGCTAATTAGCCCCCTAAATCCCCCAAGATTGGGGGACTTTGAAGCTCCGGTTTCCCCCCAGAATTGGGGGGTAAGGGGGGCAGAATACAATATTTTGAGGTTGAGCAACAGATGTGTGTACACGGTAGCCCAGAATTGGGGGGCTAGGGGGGCAAAATCCAGTATAAAAAAACTTTTCAGATATCCTCTTAGCTCTTAGCTTTTAGATTAACGTGAGTTCGACGAAGCTAAAAACTCAGAAATTTCCTGATTTCCAGATGTCTAAATTCCCCATTCTCTCGTTGAAAAAATCATAACTCCGTACGCGAAGCGACTACCGAAGGTCTCTCCGAACTCCGAACTCACGTTAGATTACTTTCGCAAGCAGATATTAAGGTAATCAATTTACTTTTCATACCATGATTCCAGGGCTATTTCATTCTCAAAAGCCAGAGAATAAATTCTCGCATCTTTGCATATAAAGTCCTATAAGACGGACTTTGACTTTAAGCCAAGAAATTCATTTCTTGGTCGATCGCAGTCAGAATGAAATAGCCCTGCCCTGATTCAGCAATGGTTATTCGTGACATCCTCCCTCGATAAATCGAGGGCTTCCTACACTCGCGAGTAGGCATTCCTGCACCGCGCCCTTCGGGTTCACCAGTTGCTCATGGGGGAAACCCCCAAGACCGCACTGGTTCACCACTTATCTAGAACTATGA
>JASJDJ010000145.1 GCA_030065635.1 Xenococcaceae cyanobacterium MO_188.B32 | reverse complement strand
AGAACTGGATTTCCCCCCAAGGCTTATTTTCAATAATTTGGGCTTAATGACAATCGATAACGGGAAAATAAGCCAACAGGAATCGGTGGTTTAGGGAGCGATCGCTTGAAAAAAAGATCCCGTGAAAAGTCAGGCATCTCAAGGGTTATATCGCGTCCAAAAATCGCTTCAGCAATTGTTTAATTTGGGGAGCAATAATTAATTGAAATAGTAGGTTGAATACATTGGTGACAAGTTAAAGAAAAAGGTTGTCTGTCAACTACTATATATAGTGTTGGGAATATTAACTAACGCTAAATATAGAATTGAGATTGATAGATGAGTGATTACAATTAAATAGTTGAAGTAAACAAAAATACCTCAAAGGCAATTAGCGATTAGCAAGCTCGCAATTAGCAAAAACCGTTTGACAAAAAACACACCACCTTAACTTGTTACGAATGGTTGAATATTATGGTTCAGGAATTAATCGATCTCAGGCAAAGTATAGTTGAAGGACGCTATCAAGATGCACTAGATATTGTCGATGAACTGGAAGGAATGGGTAAACAAGCAATTCTACGAAATATTGAATCCTTCTTAGTTCGTTTATTGATTCATTTGATTAAAAATCAAATAGAAAAACGCTTGACTAATTCTTGGGCTGCTTCTATCAGCGATTCTGTTAGACAGATTAAAAAACTCAACTTAAAAGTTAACAAAAAATCTTACTACATAGATCGAGATAACTGGTCTGAGTATTTAGAGGAAGATTTTGAAGTAGCAATTTTAGAAGCAAGCATAGAAGTAAGTGGTGGTACTTATACACCTATTCAATTGGCAGAAATCGTTAATAAAGAGCAAGTTATAGCTACAGCATTGTCTTTAATTGCTATTACTTATCAATATACTGCTAAAGATTTATTATCTACTGTTAGAGAATATTTTATTAATTTGCCTGGAGGAAAAGAATGGTTAGAAAGAAGAATATAGCCATCACTAATCAATAAGATCAGTAGAAAAGCATAAAAAACTTTAAGTATGAGTAAATTTTGACCAGTAATTAAGTTCTAATTAGAAACGGAAAGTAGTACGGATAGTTCCTACATACAGAATGTCATTCTCTTCGATATGTCCTGGATTGGTTACAAAGAAAAAGCTACTCTTATCAAGGGGATTTAGTATCAACACATACATTCTAAATATTAGGTTAGCTCAATAAAGCAAAGAAATTTTAAGAGAGAATAGATAAAATCTCTTTGTTTTGAAATTTGGATTATATTTAGGTAATGCTACAAATTCATCTCTATTTTTGGCAACATAACCGCTTTCGATCGTGAGAAAAGATATCATGAAAAAATTTTTAAAGATTGCAGTAATGAGTACATTCCTCTCTTTACTTCAATCAGTGGCTAGTATGCCTACCATAGCTGCTACTCTATTTGAATCTAATTTGAATAGCGCTCAAGAAGTCGATCCTGGAGGACTAACCAATTCATCTGCTACTGGTTTTTCTAGTTTAGAGCTTATTGAAGAATCAGGTATTTTTTCTCTGAATTACAGCTTGACAGTCAGTAGTGACTTAAACTTTGAGCCAGTTGTTAATGGAACGCTACCATCAAATGATAATGATGTTACTCGCTTACATATCCATAATGAAGCCAGTGGTTTCAATGGTCCAATTGTCTTCGGCATTTTCGATCCCAATGACGATAATGACCCCATTGTTACGTTTAATCCCGATGGGACAACAACTATATCGGGGGTTTGGGATCCCGATGAAGGAAGTGAACCTTTAAGTAACTTTGTCCCTCAACTTTTGGCTGCCGATCCTGGCGAAGACGTAGACCTCTACTGGAATCTTCACACAGTTGCCGATCCAGCAGGAGAAATTCGAGGACAAATTGTTGCTGTAGCTGCTCCTGAAACTAGAGTACCAGAACCCAGTAGTTCGATCGGTCTAATTTTATCGATCAGTACAGGACTGCTACTAAGACAACGACAAAAACTAACAGCAAATTAAAAAGCCAATAGCTAATAGCTAATAGCTAATAGCTATTAGCTAATTGTTAAAAGCGGAAAGTAGTACGGATAGTTGCTACGTAAATAGTGTCATTATCTTCGATATGCCCTGGATTGGTCACAAAGAAAAAGCCAGGAGTAACCCAGATATTGTCGTTAACCTTAAAGCGATAGAAAAATTCAAAATGTAAAGAGGTCGCTTCATCTTCCCGTCCAAACTGTTCAGAACTTCCTGGCGGTCTAGGACTGCCATCGTCACTTGTGCGTGGATTAGAGCGGGGATCGTTATCAGTAACAAGAACTTCTTCTTCCTGTCTGATTACCTGTTCAAAGAAAGGTACATCTTGACCTCGGCTGGTTGGTCCAGCATCAACTAATTTGGGTGGCATCCCAAACAGAAAAGCAAATAAATCTCCTTCACGACCAAAAGGATCGGAAAGACCAAGAGAAAAGAGGTAAGTTAGAGTATTGCCAAAAGGTTCTTTTCCAGCTACTCCTTGGGTGTCTCCTTCAAATTCAGGAATCTCTTTCAGAAAGTCAGTGAAAGTATAAGCTGCCCAACTGGAAAAGGTGAGTTTATCTGTTATGCGCCATTGCAAACTTCCACCAACAGCATTAGTTTGAGCAGGGAAATCCCCAAGCTCTAACCCAGATCCAGGATTAGCAGAGGGATCGGGAAGTCTTCCTCCTGACCATAAACCAGTGGTTTCAGCATTGACACTACCTGTAAAAGTGCCTAGAACCCCATCGCTATTGTAGGAGTTAACATAACTGACTCCCGCCACAATATCATCTGTAGGCTGTAGCAATAACTGTACTCCTAAAGTACTATGATCTGAACCAAAGAAACCTTGGTCTGGGTCGCCACTATCTCTTGTTCCATAGGCAAACTGCAAACGCACTGGTTCAGAGATCGCCCAATCAAAGCCAACACCAGCATCCATTACTCCACCGATCCTAAAAATAGGATTGAGTTGTCCAAAACGAGAAATTGCTCCTCGCCCAATATCAAAGTAAGGAGAGTTAGCAGTGAGAACATTACTCAAAGCAAAACCAAAGGTAGATACATAGAAAACCACTTTGTCGTCAAAAGCAGGAAAGCGATATTCAAGAATATCTAGAAAAACATCGTTGTCTATATCGGCTTGATAACCTAAACGAGCCATATAGGTATTTAGAGATTCGGGATTAGTAAAACCCCCATCAGCAAAATTGCCCGTGGTCAGAAATGCCCGCAAACGGTCTTTACCAGTAAAGGAAGTTTGTAATCCCAAGCGAGTGAAGTGGGTGAAAACAGTATTTGTTTCTGGATCTCCTGGATTTAGACAGTCAACTACGTCCGTATTAAAATCGTTTGCTTCTTCTGGTATAAAGGTACATCCCCCAGGAGGACCGCCACCAAAGGCATCCGCTATAGCAAAAATGACTTCTCCATTCAAGATAGTAGTAGTAGAAAATTGATTATCTTCTAGGAAAGCAACTCGCCCTTCCAGATTATCTACTCGCCCTGCAATAATTGCCAGTTCGGCTTCAAATTCTTGAGTTAGTCGGTTAAGAGTTGCCAAATCTTCTTGATTAACTGCTTCTGAAGCAGCAATTAATCTTTCTATCTGTTGCAAACAGGCATTTAACCCCGCAGCAAATTCATAGCGGGTAAGGGCTTTATTGCCTCGATAGGTCTGATTGGGGAAACCGACAATACAACCATAGCGATCGACTAAACTGCGTAATGCTTCATAAGCCCAATCTCCTGGCTGTACGTCCCGCATTTGAGAAACATTAGTAGATTGTGCCAGAGAATTATTAACCGAAATAATTTTGTCCAATCCTTCAGCGGTAGTTTGATAATTGAGAAATTCTGTTTCCGCTAATGTTTTTGGTAAGATACTTTGTTCTGGTATTTTTTTGGCTATTTGAGGTGATTCTTCAGGGGTTTTTTGCCCTACAAATAATTGATTTTTTTGTTGGTAATTAGCTATTTCAGTTAAAGCTTGTTCGAGATTACCTAACGTTATAGCTGAATTATTATGATTTGCTTTAGAAAATACAAAAAGATTATCTCGATCGCTAAAATTTACTTGAGAAAATACTCGCTCGTCAAGATCGGCAGAGCGATCGACTAAATTTACTTCAGCATTGAAAATGTTAAATTTGTTACTTAAAGGCTCTGCTTGAGCAACAGATGTACCATATAAAAATGAAGCAATCCCAAACAAAAAATAGGTATTTTTTAACATTACTCCTCTTCCACAACCACAAATAATATATTATTGTTAATTGCTACTAATACTACATTGGGGAGGTGGAAAGATTTATTTTTGATAAAACTTTACCTATTAATTTATTACTAATTGTTTTACTCGGGTAATTTATATTGTTCGATAATTTTTTGGGCGTATTCGGGTACGTGAGAGTTTAGTTTTTGAGGATGATTGCGTTTAAGATAAAGGTAATTACGGGTAAAGTGAGAATCGATCGAAAAACGACCGTACTCTAAACCTTTGGGTCCAATTTTTTCGATAACTACCCCCATCAATTTGGCTGCCCACATAGGTAAAGTGACACCTTTATCGTAGGCAGGGATACTATTTTGAACAGCTTGTTTTCTATTGCCTTCAGACGTAACAGGCTGAGTATTTAATTGCTCTTTAACTAAATCCAGCATTTGTTGTCCTGTTTGGTTGCGCACTACTATCCATTGCCAGCCAAAAGGCGCGCCCATGTAACCTACTACCAAGTCTGCTAGAGAGTTGACATAATCAAAACAACTCATACAAGAAGGAGCAAAAACATCCTTTAATTGATTAGTTTTCAGTCCAAAAAAAGGTACTTTTTCGCTCGAGCCATCTTCGTGTTTAAAATGGACTCTAAAGTCTTGCATAAACTCGTAATGTACTACTGTATCGGGAGACTTACTGGTAGTTTCTAAAAATTTTTGCAGTCCTGCGCGGGTAACGTTATCGACACAAGGAGTACCTAAAACGTAGAGTTTTTCTAACCCTAGTTCTTTTTCTACTGCCCGTAGTGCCTGAATTTGACAGCCAACCCCAATTACCAGTAGTCGCTTCATTTGCGATCGTTCTATCTCTTCTAGTACTGATAAATTAGGTGATAAGGTAGGTTTATTGACTTTAGCTGCCAATACCTCTTCTGGAGTTCTGGCAATTACTGGCATCGGTTGAAAACGGTCATGTTCGCTATTCTGTACACAAACTACCCCTTCAACTAAACCTTTATCGAGCATTTCGCAAGCAATAGTACTGACAATGCCCGTCCACTGCGCCCCTTCAATAGGTTGTTTTTTCCGCGCTGCCATCATATCTTGATGTACGCCAAAATACCAGTCATCTTCTTTATCTAAGTCTCGGCTGCGTCCGTGGGCTTGTTGTTCTAATTCTGCTATCTGTTGATTGAGAAAAGCACAAGCTTCCTTAACATAGTGAATATAGTAGGTATCACATAGTCCGCATTCACTACACAGTTCCTTAGCTGGACGACGACTATTAGGTTTGAGGGCTTTAGCTTTTTTATGAGGGGCAACGGTCATTTAAGTTCAGTATTTTATAAACGAGAATAAATAAAAAAAGATAACATCTGTCAGATTACGGTAATAGCTAGGTTAAATGCCAAGACTTGTAAAGAAATGTAATGATGATAAGCGGTCTAGAAATTGTATTTTAATATGTCCGTATTGTCAGAAATCGATCGCGCTAATGCTTTAGTTGTCGGCGCCAGTCGAGGTATTGGCTTGGGTTTTGTCAGACAACTGTTAACAAATCCAGCTATTGCTAAAATTTTTGCTACTTATCGTAATCCAGAATCTGCTACTGAATTACTTACTCTGGCTCAAAAACATTCTGACAGAGTGCAGTGTTTGGCTGTAGACATTACCAAAGAAGAAGAAATTGCTGAGGGTGTTAAGCAAATAAGTACAGAAGTAAAGCAACTTCACTTTGTAATTAATTGTGTAGGAATTCTCTATGAAGGGAAGCTACAACCAGAAAAAAGCCTTAGACAAATAGAACCAGACTATCTAGTGCGTTATTTTCAGGTTAATAGTATAGGTGGAGTACTGCTAGCCAAACATTTAATGCCGTTATTTCGCCATCAACAAAGTAGTATTTTTGCGAGTATTTCTGCCAAAATTGGCAGCATTGGCGATAATCGTTTAGGAGGATGGTATGGTTATCGTGCTTCTAAAGCTGCCTTGAATATGTTTATGCGTACAACCGCGATCGAGTATAGTAGGAGATGTCCTAAAACTATCGTGGTAACTCTCCATCCAGGCACAACCGATACTAATCTTTCTCTACCTTTCCAAAAAAATGTCCCCCCAGAAAAGTTATTTTCTGTAGAGAGAACAGTTACTCAATTGTTAGCAGTAATCGATAGTTTAGACATAAAAGATAGCGGTAATTTTTTCTCTTGGGATGGCAGTCAATTACCTTGGTAATTTAATAGGTTTATTGATTCAAGGATTAGTTGCCGTCTATTCAGCGCTCGCGGTCTGGGTAGTTGCTCTTTATTGGCAAACTCATCCCCATCTACGCTCGGATCTCGGTTATATCGACCTCGACAATATTAATTTTACATTAGTTATTAAATATTTAATCGTTCCTTCAGCAATGATGATATTGCCTAATTTGTTACTAGGTTTTTATTTTACCCTGGTGCAAAAGGCAGTTCAAACCGATAATAGCTCGATCGGCAAACGAGTTGGTTCGATCCTATTTGCCAATATTCTCGGTAACACTATGGGTAGTCTCTTGACGGGTTTGGTTTTGTTAGAGCAATTGGGAACCTCAGGTTCGATCGGGCTACTTCCCAGTCTTCTCGATACCGTGGAGTGGTCAGGCACACTTAACTCTATCCTCATCAACTCAAATAACGACGACCTAATTCCTTGCGTTTGGCGTCCAGCTAAATTGAATAGTGAACCCATTGTACTCATAGTGGCGATCGCGCTTGTCGCTATAGGTTCGAGAAGCTCCCCGTTTTCCTGTCTTTTCCTCATTCAACCATTCTGCTAAAACCTTCTCATCTACCCAAAATGTGAGACTCCCTCTCCGTTTGAGTGCCGCATTGTACTCACTCCAATTCCGAATTCTATATTGAGTCTTGGTCTCTTTTTCTGACATGGTTCAGAAGGGTTGGTTGAATTACTCTCTATGATTATCTCAGCTAACTCATAGTTTTTATGCAACAACGCCAGATTTAAGTCTCATCTAGAAACCAGTTTTTAATGAACCACAGAGGACACAGAGAGCGCAGAGGTTAAATTTTTGGCTATGTCTTTATGACCGATCGGTGAAGGGGTAAAAGAGGTTCGATCGGCTACGTGCTCGTTGATGAATTCAGATAGCATAAGGTAATAATATCAAACTGCTTTAACTTGAATTCGCGTTAGGATTCTAAACAGTCACAAAATTGTCAGTGACATTCCCCGTCACACCGATTAGAGTAGCCAATAAATCTGTACCTAAAAAAATCTCTGTATTTGAATCGATTTGACTAACCGTTAAAGAACTCGATGCTAAACCATCGGCTAGTCCTAAAGAATCGAAATTATCTTCAAAATCATAAATCGTATTATTGGTATCGCTAGCCCTTAAAACAAAAATATCCCTGCCATCATTACCGAAAAGGCGATCGCTATCTGCTTCACCATCAAGTAAATCATCTCCAGCACCACCAACTACAATATCTATCCCCGTGCTGCCCAAAAGAGTGTCATTACCTTCGTTACCATACAGGGTATCATTACCATTATCGCCAGAGATGCTATCGTTTCCTACTCCTCCTTGAATAAAGTCGTCATCGTCGCCACCATCAATAATATCGTTACCCCCTTGACCGTGAAGTCGATCGCGCCCGGCTTGACCATCAATAGTATCTATGCGATCGTCGGCAAAAATAGTGTTATTGGTAGCAGTCCCAGTATATTCATTAAAGATAGCATCATAGGCATTAATCAATCCCACACCAGTAAAATTATCCACACCTGGTGTACCAATATCTGTAGCAGTCGATTTTAGTCGATCGTAAATTTGTGTCGGTGTAAAATCAGGGTTAGCTTGCTTTATTAAAGCTGCTACTGCTGCTGCGTGAGGTGCTGCTGCGGAAGTACCAAAAAAGTTAGGAAATCCCGTACCATCAAAATCTTCACTACCGAAAAAAGTAGTATCCGTACCATCAATGGCAGCAACGTCTGGTTTTTGACGAATTTCGGGGGTGGCTTTGGAAGTGCCATCAGCTTCAAATAAAATAGTAGTTGGTCCAACAGAAGTAAAAGCTTCTGGAGTATTTAAGTTGTTATAACGAACTGCACCTACTGCAAAGGCATTGGTGGCTGCTGCATGACCAAAAATAGTTGAGCTGTTAGTTTGGTATTCTTGATAGATAGTATTAGGATTTGAACCCAAGCCAAAAGGAATATATTTAATTCTCTCTGGTGCTACTCCATCGGCTAGTGTAATTACAACCTCAAATTCTGTTTGACTTGTATTGTTAGTAAAAGAGAAAAACTCTGACGGTTTTTTAGTCGTAATGTTATCAATAGCCGAACCAGCAACTACAGAACTATCAGTAGCATTTAGGAGAAAAATATCGAGATTGGTATCTACGCCATTAGTAGTAAAGAAAGGATCGTCCCATTGTAGGGAGATTCTAACTTCTCCGTTTAGGGGAATGGTAATTGAGGAGCGACTATCAACTCCAGCACTAAGATCGAAATCATAAAATTGATTGATAAATACTCCCTCACTATCAGATGTAAAGTTAATTTCAGTAGACTCGTAAGCGATATTAGCACTATTACCTGCGGACGAAAAATAGGCAACGCCTTGGTTGGTAACTACATCATTAACCGCTTGGGCAACTATTCCATCCTGAAAAAAGGGTGCAGTTAAATAGCCCACATCATCTACGATAATATCTGCGCCAGCATCAGCAAGAGCGCGTATGTTATCGGCAAATCCTTGTTGTCCGGTAAATGCAGTAGCAAATAAAAGATCGGCACTAGGAGCAAGGTCGTGAATTAGCTGTAACATAGCTCTACCTTCGTCGCTACCACCCGAAGCCAAGTCTTCTATTACTGTTACTCCTTCTGCGGGCAAATCGCCTGATGCAATGTCATCGTCAGCACCTCCTAAATTGTTGTAACTATCACTCAGAACTCCTATTTTTATTCCCGTACCATCAAAACTATTAGGAGGAGAATTTCTTACTCTATCTGCCTCAAGGACAGAATCTGCTTGACTAGTTACTGAGCCAACATTAGTTATTACTGGAGCTAAAATTTCTAAATTTGGAGCTATTTTATTTAGGTCTTGCGCTCTGGTTTGGGTAACAACTTTAGCTATGTTTTTATCAATTAAAAATAATAATTTGTGATTTACGCGATCGATAGTCGATCGAACTAAATCAACCGAGCTTTGTCGATCTTTAACAAGATAGTTATTAATAATAAATTGATTATTTTTTAATTCATCGTTTAAAAATAATTTAGTCAGAATATGTATTGCTCGATCGATATTACCAAGAAAATCATTTCCTTCTAAGCCAATCTGTTTCATTATCACTAGTTGGGTTTTTATTTCATGTGAATCGATGATATTTTCTCGATAAATTTATCTTTCATTAAAATAATATTAAATTTACTTAATTCCATTAAATATATTTAAAGCTATTATCAGCCAGGGTAATAATACCCAAAATCAAAGATTTTGAAATACTTGCATATTTTTGCCGAGCGATAAAAAGCGACCGCGAGATTAAAACTAAATTAAATATGTTGCTATGATTAACAGAAAATAATTATGGGTAAATTTGCCGTTTGATTCAGAGATATTACGGTTATTTTTTTTTATTAATCTATGTAGGATCGGGGAAGTATTCAACTATTTTGAATAGCGATCGCTCCAATACTTATGTATAGATAGAATTGATGTTATTAACAAAAACTATTGCTAAAAAAATTTTTCTTGTTTTCTTTTCTGCTCTAGCAACGATTACAAATCAAACAAGGGTTTATGCTTTTGAGATTTCTTTAGCTTCCTCTTCCCCTATTAGTAGCAATGAAGAATTCATTTATATATACAACATTAATCTTGAGTCAGGAGAATCTCTCGAGCCTGATAACCTCAACAATTTAATTTTGACTAGTCTAGCTGAAGTAACCGAGGTTCGAGCTTTTGAACCTTATAGTGTTGCTGAAAATGGATTTGATTCAACATCTGCTAACTTTGAAGTTATTGCCGATTTATCCCCTGAAACTAATTTTCCTGGAGTAATTGAAATAACTTCGACTTCTTCGGTAGTAGGCAACATTGATTATCTTGCCTTTTTTAATGATGGTAGTAGCATTATTGCCAGTTCAGGAGGTCGAGTTTTAGGTCCAACAAATGCTAGTTCAGTTCCTTTTACTTTCTCTCCTAGTCTGGGCTTATTAATTTCAGCTAGTTTTTTTAGTGTGTATTACCTAAAAAGGCTTTGCCGAGCTAAGGTATGAAACCGATAGTAATATGGTTCTTAGCTCTTAGCTATTAGCTTTTGTAAGAAAACATTAAGTTGAAATTTTTACGCTTCATACCCCGAAAAAAAATATTAAGACTCGTCTTCCGCTTGATGAACGATGAGAACGGCACAAGGAACATGATGAGATACATAGTTACTCACGCTACCGAGAAATAGTTCACTCAAGCCAGTGCGTCCATGACTACCAAGAACAATTAAATCTGCATTTAAACTTTGGGCAAATTCACAGATTTTTTGTTCCGCTTGACCGACTATTTGGGTAAATTCGGTGGAAACTCCCTGGTCAATGGCTATTTTTGTTAGCGATCGCAATAATTCTAAACCTTCTTCTTCTAAATTTTGCCATCGTTCTTGCAGAGATTCATCGGTAACGGCGGGATAGTAGCCACCACTCAAAGTTAGGGAGGATAAATCTTGATATTCCTCTTGTAAAGAAGAAATAACATGAATTAAGTTTAGTTGAGCTTGGAAAGCTTGAGCGATCGCCAGAGCTTGAGCGAAGGCTTTTCGACTAAGCTCAGATTCATCTACCGCTACTACAATTTGAGTATATGACCAGGTACTGGCTAGGTTTGGATTTGTCATGAGGATTTTTTCTCACAGAAACAACGTAAAGTGTGTAAAGAATAATGGCTTCAGTCTTAAGTGAGCTTACTAGTTTTTTGTTCTCATTTTAAGCTATATAAAATATAGCCATATAAAAATCTTGGTTAAAAAATGCAGGAATTTTTTGAAAACGTTGCTCGCTATCCTCGTTATCTAATTAGTTTGATCTTGGGTATTTTCTTTGCCCTTTTTGAAAGATTAAAACCTTTATTTTCCAATAAGTTAACTGCTGTTGCTCTAGTAGGTATGTTAGTGGGGATATTCGCTTTTCTCTATTTTACCTTAGAGGCAATGCTCGGCTTAAATGTAGCTTAAGTTAAAAATTAAATTAGTTAGAACAATTAAACTGTTCTACACAACGGACAAAAATTTCTACTCCCATGCTCAAAGCAGTTTCATCAAAGTCAAAGCGAGGATGATGATGGGGATATGCCAAACCTTTTTCTGGATTAGCTGCACCTAAGAAAAAGTAGCAACCAGGAACTTCATTTAAGAAGAAAGACATATCCTCACCCCCCATAGTTTGACATTCTGGTACTACTCCTATGGGCGTTTCAACCACCTCAATAGCGACAGAACGGACTAATTCAGTTATACGACTATCGTTAATTACGGGAGGATATAGTTGCCAATAGTCTAATTCGTATTTAGCATCGTGACTGCGACAAACTCCTGCAATAATATCTTCAATACGCTTGCCAATCAAATTTTCTAATTTAGGATTGAAATAACGTACTGTCCCACTCATTTGAGCAGTATCCGCAATTACATTTAAGGCAGTTCCTGCGTGAAATTCACCTACAGTTACCACCGCAGCATCGAGGGGATTAACATTGCGAGCTACAATAGTTTGAAGCGCATTAACTACTTGAGAACCAATTAAGATCGCATCTTTAGTTTGATGGGGCATTGCGCCATGTCCCCCCCGACCAAAAATCTTACAGCGAAAACACTCTACTGCTGCCATCAAAGCCCCACTGCGTACTCCTATTTGACCCAAAGGCAGATTATTCCATAAATGTAGTCCGATAATGGCATCTACATCGGGATTCTTGAGGACTCCTGCTTCAATCATTGGTTTGGCACCACCAGGTCCTTCTTCTGCTGGTTGAAAGATAAATTTAACCGTTCCAGCCAAGTCTTGGCGATGTCGGGCAAGATAATAAATTGTACCTAAAGCGATCGCGACATGACCATCATGTCCACAAGCGTGCATTTTACCATCGTGTAGAGAACGATAATCAACCTCATTTTCTTCTTGAATTGGTAAAGCGTCCATATCTGCGCGAATTGCCAAAACTTTACCCGGACGAGCGCCTTTTATCGTTGCTACAATTCCTGTTTTAGCAATTTCTGTCTGATGTTCTATTTGCCATTCTGCTAGCTTGCGTGCGATAAAACCCGCAGTTATTTGTTCTTGAAAGCCTAATTCTGGTCGCTGGTGAATTGTCCTTCGCCAAGCAACTAACTCGGATTGTAAACTAAGAATTTCTGAGCGAATTTGCTTTAAATCGAGCGATGGGGATATAAAAGAAGTAAATACCATGGCTAAATCACCTAACTAACTTTTTTTACCGAATTTTTTCACTTATCTCTTAGTTTATCTTTTATCTAATGTAGCGTTGAGAACGAATTTAGCCACATTCAGAATTTTATCTGTCCTATAGAGTCGGCTTAATTACTTCTCAAAAAATATATTGGAAATTGTTTCTCCCTACTGATGAGGTTATGAATATGACTCACAATTTTGTCCTTCGATCGACAACATCTGCATGATATTAGCAAAATAGATAAATATTAAATTGTGGGTTGGTTTGAGGAGGCGAAATCCAATCCTGTTAAAGTTTCTTGTTGAGCGATCGTCATTTTAACTCCTTGTTTTGGACGTAAGGTAATAGAAGGTAGCAATTCAATTGAATGGTCCCGAATAAGAGTAAGGTGAAACTTTTGAGCAACCATAGCCAGAATTAGTATTGTTTCCATCATGGCAAAAGCTTTACCAATACAAACCCTCGGTCCAGCACCAAACGGAAAATAGGCACAACGGGGCAAACGCTGTTCTAAATTATCTGTCCAACGTTCTGGTAAAAATTGTTCTGGATTTTTAAAAAAGCGTGCGTCTCGATGCACAACCCACTGACTTAAATAAATCGTCGTTCCACGAGACAAACGATAGTCTCCTATCGTACAGTCGCGAGTTAATTCTCGACGTGACTTACCCGACGTTGACCTGACGGTACAACGCGGGCTTCTGAAGACCCCGTAAGGTAGTCAGAATTTCCTTCGAGATACTGTTAGTTGTAGACTTGGTTACAACAATTTTCTCTTTACGGCGTTTTATAGTGGGGAAAAAGCCCAACCCCACTCTTTTTAGGTTGATTCCCGCTGATATATCGCGGTCAACCAAAAGCTTTAATTCTTCATCCCAATATTCCCTGATGCTGCAATCTGTAAATACAAATTCATCTTTGTAAGGCAACAGTTGAGAAGTATATTGAGGATTTACAGGTATCACCAAAGCCCCAGCTTTCTCAGCTTTGAACTTCAGTATATTGAAAAACTGACCAAAAGCAGCGTCATTCCATGAAAGATTTAAGCCACTTTTGGCTGACTGCCCATTGGAAATGTAATTACCGCTATCGTCAGTTTTTGGTTTATTCCTTCTGCTCAATCCAGCAAGATTAAGCTTTTCATGAAAGAAGACTTTTTTGCCCGTTTTCAGTAGCTCACAGTCAATGTTGTTAAAATTGCATACAGTGATTGTATCATAAGATAATGAAAAATGATTTTGTTTCTAGTGCCAGGTCTGTATCTGACTTAAAAGCTCACTTGGTTCTCACAACCAAGTACAGAAGAAAAGTTTTAACTGGGGTAATGATTAATCGATTAAGGGAAGTGATAATCGATTTGTGCAGCAAATGGGACTGCAAAGTAATTGAGTTTAACGGAGAAGACACGCACATTCATTTGTTATTTCAGTATTACCCACAAATGGAATTACCCAAGTTCATAGGTAATATCAAATCTGTTACCAGTAGGAAGCTCAGACAAGAGTTCCCAGAAGAAATAAACAAAGTCTATTGGAAAAAGGTACTTTGGAACGAATCATATTTCATTGCATCGTGCGGAGGAGTTAGCATTTCCGTGTTCAAGAAATACATTGAAAATCAACAAATTCCCCATTAATATTTTATTAACGCTCGTGCCTCGCGGTTCGATTCATCCAGACGTTCGCCTGTCGGCAGAACGCTGGGCTTCTCTCACATCAAGCTAAAATCCAAGCAGGTGGATAGAGACGCATAGACTCTTTGAGAACCATTTCTGTGTAGCGTAACTTGGGTAGGTCGTTGATTGTCGGTAAGCGTTCTTCCAGAACCGAGCGAATTTCTGCTACTAATTTTGCCTCTGCGGATGGATTTTGAGCCAGCAGCATGAGCGTCCAAGTTAGAGCATTCGCAGTTGTTTCATGACCAGCCAACAGTAAGGTCATAACTTCATCTCGCAATTCTCGATCGCTCAATTGATTTCCATCTTCATCTTTAAGGCGCATCATTCTGGAAAGCAGGTCATCCATAGGGGCTTGTCGGCGTCGATCGATAATGCCATAGACAATCTCGTTAAGCCGTTTTGTGGCACGATGAGCCTTCCAATTTCCTGGGGTAGGCAACCATATAGGTAAAAGAAACCACATTTCTGCTTGGCGGACATAGTGAAGCATAATTGTGTCTAATGTTTCACCGATTTCCAGAACCGTTTCAGTCACATCAACACCAAACATAGTTTGAGCGATCGCCTTAATTGTAAGCTGGCTCATTTCCCGATGGATATCGCGTATTTCTCCCGCTCTCCAAGTTGTTAGCATTTGAGCAGTATTAGCAACAATTATAGAAGCATAACCCGCGATGCGTTCGCTGCTGAAGGCTGGTTGCATTAGTTGTCGATGGTGTTTCCAAATCTCGCCATCGCTTAGAAGCAGACCATCTCCAAATACTTCTTTTAATACTCGATAGCTAATATCTTTGATGCAATTTTGGTTTTGTTTATTCAGTACTTCTTCAATTAAGTTGGGATGATTAAATAGATAAATACGAATCGAACCAACGCTTAAAGAAACGCAATCCCCATATTTACGGGCGGATTTAAGCAAGAATTCTAGTGGGGTATAGGTATGATAAACATTCAATAAAAATATAGTCAAATATCCTTAAATATAGTCAAATATTTGAATTAATAAATTTCATTCTATGAGATAATGTAAATGTCAATTAAATAAAAAGAATGAGACAAGTTGAAA
>JASJDJ010000144.1 GCA_030065635.1 Xenococcaceae cyanobacterium MO_188.B32 | reverse complement strand
TTACCTCGTCGAGGTAAATTCGTCTGAAACCCAGATATATTAAGGATTTAGCTATTTTGAGGTTAAAGTATTGATATATCAGGCTTTCACCCCTTTTTGAACCTAGTTTTTTGTCAAAGTCCCGTTAAGCGATCGCTATCTATCAAGGGATGCTTGAAATAAGCCTGAAACCACGTATTTTCGTTAATCTTATCTAGTAATTTTGTACGGTGCGTAAGTCCTATTAATTAAGAGGAGACATTAAAGGGATTAGGGATTGGGAAACTTGGGAAACTAAGCTTAGACGCATTTACATTGCACTTTAAAATTCTCAAAACCCTTATGGAGAAGGAACAGAATAGGTAACTTTAGTGCGTCTAAGCTTAAGCTTCTGTATTGAGCAATAAATGTTGTGGTGTCACTTCTGTTGTTACCCAAGCTGGTTTATCTTGACGAAGTAATTCTGCTTCAATTCCCGTGGATAAATGAAGAATATGTAAACGACGTTGATATTTTTTGGATAACTTTAAAGCTAGTTTTGTAGCGTTAAGGGCTGCTTGTTCGTCTTGAATCTGAGAATGGACGGCAGGGTTAGTTATCCCAGCAAACTGTTTTCGTCTTTCGATAATTCGGGCTCGATCTTCTGCATGAAGTGCAATTAAACGTTTTCCTCTGGCAAAAATTGGCTCTATCTCCGCTTCCTGACTAACGAGCAATGCTCCATGAGATGAACCCATAAAGATTTTAATCCCACAAGTCGGTTCAGCTTCAATTAAATCTGGTAAATTTGCTGCCGTTGCCCCAATAAAAAAGCCATAATTAACTAAGCAGTGGTCTGCGGAGCGCTGTAACTTATCATCTAATGCTGCTTGAGTAGTAGTTAAAGGTCGAGTATTGGGCATTTCTAAAAAAGAAGTGACCCCCCCCTTTAGCACAGGCACAACTAGCAGTAAATAAATCTTCTTTGTGTTCTAATCCTGGCTCGCGAAAATGCACTTGAGGAGCGATTACTCCTGGCAACAAAGTCAATCCAGTTGCGTCTACAATTTTATCGTTTTCAGTTGGCGTAATTTCCCTGGCAACCTGGGAAATAACACCATTGTGAATGCGAACATCTCCTGTCATAATCGAGCCATCAGACAAGAGGATTTGAGCTTGAGAAATTAATAGTGTAGTAGAGGACATATGCTTATGACAACAAAAGAGGAAAATCCTATAGTTGAGATTATCAAAACTTTGGGTACTGCTGCCGTTTTAGCTTTTGGTATTCGTACTTTTGTGGCTGAGGCACGATACATTCCTTCCTCTTCCATGGAACCTACTTTAGAAATTAACGACCGCCTCATCATCGAAAAAGTTAGTTATCTTCTTCGTTCTCCCCAAAGAGGAGATGTAGTTGTTTTTTCTCCCACAGACACTTTGAGGGAACAAAAGTTTAAAGATGCTTTTATTAAAAGAGTAATTGGATTACCAGGAGATACGGTAGAAGTAAAAGGAGGAAAAGTATATGTTAATAATCGTGGTTTAAGAGAAAAGTATATCGAAGAAGCTCCAGAATATAAATACGGACCTGTAAAAGTTCCTGAGGATAAATATCTTGTTTTAGGAGATAATCGTAATAATAGTTATGATTCTCATTATTGGGGTTTCGTACCTCGCAAAAATTTAATTGGACGGGCAATTGTTCGTTTTTGGCCTCCCAACCGTCTTGGTGGGCTCGACGAAAAACCCCTTTATTCGGCTCAATAAGGCCTTAATTCGTCATCATCAAGTCCAAAAAAAAGTATCACTAATAATTCACGGTTTTTACTGTGATTTATTTAGTAAAATGCACTGATTCTAAATTTAAGTAAACTTAATACAATGTGTACTATGGCTTTTTAGTTAAATTTAACAAAGCTAATAATAACTTAAAAAAAGTGTTGAAAAATATATAACTAATTTTCTCAATCGTAAATTGTATTTGTACTCAAAAAAAAGAACATTTATTTGTTATTTACGATACCCTTGAGATGATAATATTGCTCTGAAACTACGTTAACAATTTCATTTCTGCCGTGAGCTACACTAATACTCTAACGCTCCAGTCAATGCCACAGCAGGCAATGCTGTCGGATACTAATCGTCTAAGATTATTTGCTGGTTCTGCCAATAGACTTCTTGCCCAAGAGGTAGCCCGTTATTTGGGTTTGGATTTAGGACCGATGATTCGCAAACGGTTTGCGGATGGAGAACTTTATATTCAAATACAGGAATCTATTCGGGGGGCGGATGTTTATTTACTTCAACCTTGTTGTCATCCAGTTAACGATAACTTGATGGAATTAATGATTGTTATTGACGCTTGTCGTCGGGCATCAGCAAGGCAAATTACTGCCGTTATACCTTACTATGGTTACGCCAGAGCAGACCGTAAAACTGCCGGAAGAGAATCGATTACAGCTAAACTTGTAGCTAATCTAATCACCGAAGCAGGAGCTAATCGTGTTTTAGCCATGGATTTGCACTCAGCACAAATTCAAGGCTACTTCGATATTCCTTTCGATCATGTTTATGGTTCTCCTGTTTTATTAGATTATTTAGCTAGGAAAAATCTTGCCGATTTAGTCGTGGTTTCTCCTGATGTGGGTGGTGTGGCTAGAGCAAGGGCTTTTGCTAAAAAACTTGATGATGCTCCCTTGGCAATTATTGATAAACGTCGCCAGGCTCATAATGTAGCTGAAGTAATGAATGTTATTGGTGATGTTAAGGGTAAAACTGCTGTTTTAGTAGATGACATGATCGATACCGCAGGAACATTGTTAGAAGGGGGAAGATTGCTCCGTCAAGAAGGCGCGAAAGAAATTTACGCTTGTGCTACTCATGCAGTTTTTTCGGAACCCGCAGTTTCTCGCTTATCTAGCGGTGTCTTTGAAGAAGTTATAGTTACCAACACTATTCCCATCCCAGAATCAAAGCAATTCGAGCAATTAACGGTGCTTTCTGTCGCTAATTTAATTGGCGAAGCAATCTGGCGCATTCATGAGGATAGTTCGGTTAGTAGTATGTTTCGTTGAGTGTTAGCATCCTAAATTTTGACAAAAAAAATTACAGGCATGAGCAAAAACTTACTAATTACTGGTACAGACACAGATGTAGGGAAAACAGTATTAACTATCTCTTTGGTTGCTTATTGGCAAACTTATCGTTTCTGTCAGAGTTTAGGATTAATGAAACTCATGCAAACTGGAGCAGGTGATGATGAATTGTACCGTCAGCTTTTTAGCGACGAATCATCGCTACAAATAGTTACTCCTCTTTTCTTTGAACATCCTCTTGCTCCTCCTTTAGCTGCAACCAAGATAGGCAAGGAAGTCGATCTCAAAAGCGTGTGGCAAGCTTTAAATGACTTACAAAAAAAACAAGATTTTGTTTTGATAGAGGCTTTAGGAGGATTGGGTTCACCCGTTACTTACGAGTTAACTGTTGCTAATATAGCTGCGGATTGGCATTTACCCACTATCTTAGTTGTACCAGTTAAGTTAGGCGCGATCGCTCAAGCTGTAGCTAATGTTGCTCTAGCTCGTAGTTTAAACATAGAACTCAAGGGCATTATTCTCAGTTGTTCTCAACCAGAGACCGAGCAAAATATTGCCGATTTAGCTCCTGCCGAGTTGATTCAATCCTTAACTCAAGTACCAATTTTAGGAACTATTCCTTTTATTGACAATCTTGCTAACAAGGAAAAACTAGCCCAGACTGCTTCTCATCTGGACTTAGAGCTAATCTTCCCTCATAAAACTATGGTGGGTTGACAATTCAATTGTTGACAGCTAATAGTTATTAACAATGGGTGAGAAATGGTTAAACTAATTACCAACTAGATTTAACTACTCCTGGTAATAAACCTTCATGGACCCACTCTCGCAGAACATTACGAGACAAACCAAAATCCCGATAGTAACCTCTAGGTCTACCCGTAACCCAACAGCGATTACGCCGACGAGAAGGCGCGCTATTGCGGGGTAACTGCTGTATTTGGCGATGAATTTCTAATTTTTCCGCAGAAGATGTCGCTGTACGAAATTTTTCTTTTAATTCTGCTCTTTTATCAGCATATTTTTCTATCAAACGGGCGCGTTTCTTTTCCCGTTCGATCATACTTTTTTTAGCCATAAATCTTATTTGTATTCAAAAATTAAACACACAGTCTATTAGTGTAACCGTTAAGAGAATTCGAGCGCAACTTTTTATGGATTCGTTTTTCGATCGAATTATCGTGCCTCAAGGGTCAGAATATCAGGCTATTTGCCGAGGACTTAAACCGCTAAAGTCTGCTTCTGTGCCTCAAGTATTGGCAATTCCCATGGGAGTTAATGCTGTAAAATCCTATTTAAAAGCGCGAGATTGGCAGCCAGAAGCTAGGCGTAATATTTTAGTTATGGGTTTGTGCGGTAGTTTGTCTCCTCAATACCAAGTAGGAGATGTTGTTCTTTATCGAGATTGCCTTTTTTCTCTTTCTTCATCGCTACAACCTCGATATACTGACGCACGACTTACAGATTCTATTTATAATCGGTTACAGGGTAAAACTACTATAGTGACAGGATTAACTAGCGATCGCTTAATCTGCTCGGCACGAGAAAAACTAGATTTGGGTCGGCGTTATCAAGCTAGTGTAGTTGATATGGAAGGATTTATACTGCTTAATTCGCTACGGCAACATAATATCAGGGTAGCTATGCTGCGGGTAGTTAGTGACAGTACAGACTACGATATTCCCAATCTGACAAGAGCGATCGATTCTACTGGTAAACTACAGAATATCCCTATGGCGATCGCCATGTTAAGACAACCTCTTGCTGCTACTAGATTAATTACAGGCGCGCTTAAAAGTCTAAAAATATTGCAACATATTACTACAGATTTATTTAGCTTTAACTCCAGGTAAATTTACGGTGAGTTCTAAGAAAATACGGAACTAATAATCGCAACCTGAAAAAAGTCCGTAATCTTGACCGACCTACTTAGGGTTGGCTGAATAAGTCATAACTTCCTAATGATAAAGGTTTTAAGTGTTTTTTGACGGTGTAAGTGCAAGTTTTTTTAATAAATATGAGCAAATTTCTTGCACTTAGCACGATCGATAAACTGATTTTAAAAATAGCTAAGAGTGGGGCAAGCAGCAGTAATCAAGCTAAGCGATCGCTCAAGCAGACTCGAAGACAATAAAAAGGTTATGCTTTAATAACATTGAGCGATCGAGCCAACCGATAATCAAAAGCTAATATTTAATAGCATAGCTATAAATGAGCATCCAGATAGAATCAGACTTAAAAGAAATTTTAGTTCGTATTGATAATAAGCTAGACAAGCTTTCAGAAGATGTTACAGAGTTAAAAGTAGGGTTAACTGAAGTCAAAGGCAATATTAAAGCTGTCGATGAGAAATTATCAGGACAAATTAAAACTGTCGATGAAAAATTATCAGGACAAATCAAAGCTGTCGATGAAAAATTATCAGGACAAATTAAAGCACTTGATACCAAAGTAGACCAACTTGACAAAAGAGTAAGTAATCAAGAATTTACCAATCGTGGAGTGTTGGTAGGGCTAATTATTGTTATTTTAGGTGGTGCAGCCAAGTTTTTTGGGATAGTTGGAAATCCTTAAGAATTTTGATAAACTCGTCCTTTCCATGCACCACCTCGTCCGCGCCAATGTCTGAGCGCAGAGTCTACAGTCATGAGAGTATAGAGAAAAGCGATCGCGGGTAAAGAAAAAGCCCATAACCAAGAAAGACGATACAGTTTAATCGTAGGAAAATAAGCCAAACTCATTAGAAACCAGGTCAATAAGCTAATTAAAGTAAGTAACCAGTTAGCAGTCAAAATACCGACGATTAAAGTAATAGGGGCAACAAGATAAACTAAACTCATTCCTAGTAATGTTCCCAACAATAGCCAAGGAGAATAACGTAGTTGAGTAAAAGCTGTCCTAGCTACCGTATCCCATATCGAACTTAGGGAATCATAAGGGCGTAAACTAGAGGTTGAATCGGTTAAGCCAAGCCAGATTGATGTCGATCGATCTGATTTTACCGCTTTAGCTAAAGCACAGTCATCAATTAAAGCATCTTTAATAGTGGCAATTCCGCCAATCTTTTCTAAAGCTTGACGACTCAGCAAAATACAACCTCCTGCTGCTGCTGCTATATTCGACTGAGGATTATTTACCCAAGGAAAAGGATAGAGTTTTTGAAAGAAAAAGATAAAAGCAGGAATTAGCAACTTTGACCAAAAGCTATCGCAGCGAAGTTTGACCATCAAAGAAACTAAATCGCATTGTTGTTTTTGTGATTTAATAACTAACTGCGATAGGTTACTAGGATCGTGTTGGATATCAGCATCAGTAAACAGGAAATAATCTGGTGATGCTTGCTTTCGAGCATAGTCTATTCCTTGCTTCATAGCCCATAATTTTCCCGTCCAACCAGTAGGTAATTGTTGACCAGAGATAACATGAAGTTTGTTTGTTTGGGATAATTGTCGAGCAGTTTGATGTGCTACAGTAGCAGTCCCATCTGTACTCAGATCGTCAACTAAAACTACAGAGAAAACACCAGGATAATCTTGAGTTAAAAGCGATCGCAAGCTAATAGGTAGTACATCTGCTTCGTTTCTAGCCGGTACGATGGCACAAACAGAAGGATAATATTCTAATTCAGTTGTTTGCAGTTCGAGTTTTCGATCTGCTAGCCAAAACCGTCCCCAAAATAATAATAAAAATAGCCAAGCAATTAAAGATAGAAAAGCGATCGCGAGTAAAAACATAAACTACCATCTATTTTACTTAAGCAAAATTACTTATAATAATTCTGACAGTAATGCGCGGGCAGGCGCAAGCTCCCCTGATTTATCGACTTGCCTTTGCGGAGGTTTCCTCCGCAGGTTTCCTCACTCTATTTCTTGGCATGGTCAGCAATATATTTCTGGATTGTTTCCCTAGAAACATTACCCGCAGTCGAAACAAAATAGCTACGAGTCCAAAGACTAGGTAGTTTAAGAAGTTCGGGGAACTCCTGTCTTAGGATACGAGAACTTGCTCCTTTGATACGATGCACAATTTGATATGGAGCAATTTTAGGTGGACATCCCACAAACAGATGTACATGATCCACATCAATCTCCAAGGCAATCACGACACAGTCTAATTCGCTTGCTTAAGCTGAGAAGAGGTTAAAACGTTTACAGTGCAAAGTATCAAAAAAATACGAAAACAGGTGTTAGGTGTACCTCATGAATCCGAGAAACGCTATATATTTTTTTTCTAAAAAGTTTATTTATTCTATCAAGCGCGATCGAACAAAGCCTAATATCTATGCCGATCTCTGTTTCTATTGCTCGCAATTAGAGAAACTTATTTTTTTTGGTTAGGATTAATCTTGATAAACTACTAGAACCAAACTAAATCAGAAAATACAAAGCTATGCAAAATAATTTTTTTGATGATTCGTTGGATAAAAAAAGTATTAAACAGCGTATTCGTGGACTAAGCAAAGCTAAAGTTGGTTTTTATAGTATTGGTTTATATCCAGCTTCCCTTGCTTACAATTCAGCCATGCAAAAAACTGAAAAATCTTTATTACTAGCTCCTCGTCCTGGTAGAGATTTGTTAGGGGCATTCTCAGAAGATGAAGTTAAGGGGATGGATCCTAGACACGTTGTTAAGATGCGTCGAATGGCTTGTCACAAAAATGGTAATGAATCAGTCTCTAACACTTTAGAATATCTGATTATCAAGTGTGATTTAGTAATTTTGAGCGCAAACAGCAAATACATAGAACAAGACCTTGCTCAAGCTTGTAGTATTAGAAAAAGACTGAACCGTAATAATGTAGTGCTTGGCTGTCTGGCGGGGTCTTTCAGCCACGACGAGAAAACCAATAATTCATATGTATTGTGTGAAAAGAATCCTAATTTAGCCTTTTTCTCTGGTTTTCACAGACATGGTGCCTTGAGAGACCCAATGGACAGTTTTACAGCTAATTTTTGTCATCCCAATGCCCTAACCGCCTTAATTGGCGCACATATGCTCAATAAACTCTCTCCCAATCTTCAGGTTTCTCCTGGTATTCATAATGTTGAAGCACAGTATATTAAAGCTGCGAAAAACATGGCTTCTATTTTTGCTGGTTTTGGTTATGAACATCATCGGCAACATCCAGGAGTTCTTCCCACTTTACTCACATTATTGCTCAATCAATGCCTAGACCAAGCAGCAACAGTTTCCATGTCGCGACAAGATCGTCATCAACTTTATAGTCAGCAAACGATCGCCTTGACGGAGTTGGGTTATGCTGTACCCAGGATTGAAGCTACTTTAAATAAAGGTGGTTTTACCGAAAGAGTTCGCGACCACACTTTTTCTCAGTTAACAGCTATGGTGGCTGATGTACGAGGTAGTATGATGTTACCCGTATCAGGAAAACCGACCAGAAACTTTCAAGCTGGACAAATATTAGCATCTGGTATGCGCGAACATGGTCGTTGTCCAGTTAGTGTAGAAGAGTTTGAACAGTGGTGCGAGAATGGGGGCTTAAATAAAGGAGCTTTAGAAGGATTAAAAGCTTTAAGATATTGGCCACAAATTGAAGAGAAATATTCGATTCAAAACCATGATGCGTCTATGGTTAATCTTCTTTATAAAGGATTATATGGCAGCGAAGAAGAAAAAGATTTTGCCTTTCAAGTAATGACAGAAAGTCGACAATTATCGAATTATTGTCAAGAGTCAGTGCGACATACTCATAGCCGAAAATACGCAGAAGCTCTTAACAATCTTGAACAGCTAGATGCTCTTGAATTGATTTCTAATGCAGTTATTGCTAATAATGCTAAAAAAGCTCTTCAGGATGATATTAGTATTGAAGAAAGAGAAGTTCAACCCGACGCTCCAGCATATTTACAAGTGATGGATTTTATTGAACAAGGAGCATAGTTTAAACGTTTATCGCTCGAGACTAGAGGAATTTTGTTAGCATTATCCAAGTAAGGTGCATCGTACCTACTGCTTGGTTTTCGCATTTCAGTATCTTGTTATCTTACAACACCTGAAAGCATTGATATTTAAAAAGCCTGTATCTAAATTGTTAACAAAAGAGCAGTTATATCCAGAGAGCGCTTTCCTCCCAAAGCGCGTAGCTGCGGGTCTCCAGCAGGAATAAAAGATGAGAAAAATAGACTGTCTGTTAATCGCTCGATTCCGTTATCTTCTTCTATGTACAGTTACTATTATTCCCCTGAGTATTTGTTTTGCTTGCACCTATTTTTCTCAGGCACAGACAGAAATTACACCTTCTGATAATACACCAAAAGTAGTTTCCAATGACAGTGTGGTTGCTTTAGGTCGTATAATTCCGCAAGGAGAAGTAATCAAACTGTCTGTTGCTAATGCAGAAGACAGTAGGGTAAACCAAATTTTAGTTAAGGAAGGAGATTGGGTAGAGGCTAATCAAGTAATTGCTATTTTGCAGGGAATCGAGCGAAGAGAGCGCGATTTGAAAGAGGCGCAAAAATCTGTCGAATTTTATCGCGCCAAATTAGCACAAATTAAGGCAGGAGAAGCTAAAAACGCGGAAATAGCTGCCCAAAAAGCTATTATTAATCGCCTAGAAGCGCAATTGCGTAATCAGACTATCGAAAGAAAAGCTGCGATCGCTAGTGCTAATGCCCAATTAAAGCAAGCTCAACTTACTTACCAGCGCAATCAAACCTTATAGTATAAATAATCAAATGCTAAAAATTAAATTAATACAACCTCAGCAAGTAGAAGAAGTTACAGAGGTTATTTTAGAGATTTGTCAGGAAGTATTTCAAGTCGATCGAGCAACAATTTTAAATTATGATGATTTTGTAGATTTGGATAATGTTGAAGAACATTATTTTACTAATCGAGGTATTTTTTTAGTTTTACTCGATCGGCAAAAAGTTGTTGGAAGTGGAGCAATTCGTTATTTAGAAAATGATATTTGCGAACTAAAAAGAATGTGGATATTTCAAGCTTATCGCGGTCAAGGTTGGGGTAAAAAAATATCAGAACAATTATTCGCTTTTGCTAAAAAAAAAGGTTACAAAAAAATTAGACTAGATTTAGCCAATACCGAAAAACAACAACAAGCGATCGCATTTTATAAAAATCTGGGATTTTACTCGATACCTCCCTATAACTCCAGTCCTTGTCAAGTATTTATGGAAAAAACTATTTGATAGTATTTTATATTAACCCAATGAAAAACAAACAGTAACTAAACTCACGCCTAGCGATAAGACCTCCTTTACCCCCTTCTCAAAAAATCAAAGTCACAAAAGATTAACCTACCTCTGCGCTCTCTGTGTTCTCTGCGGTTTATTAAAAATAGGTATTTAAATTTAGACCTAAATCTTTGGCAAAAAAGTTTTAAATTCAACGATTAATCAAACTATTTAACCAACTTAAATCCATGAAGTATATCTCTATCAAGCTGGTGCTATTAACGGAGTAGCCACTGCCAGTCCTCTTTACATTGGTCAAGGAGAATGGGTCGATCCCAAAGCCTTAGAATCACCAGACACTAATCCTCAAGATAGTGATACTTACACTAATTATGTCAGAATTTTAGCTTTTAATCCTGCTCAACCAGTTTTTAAATTACCAGAAATTAATCAGCAACTAGAAAAACTCAATCGTCCCGATACGATGTTATTCGATCGTCTGGGGCAAGCACAATTAGGTGAAATTCCTCAGTTATTTTTGCAACAAGGGGAAGTAACTAGCCTGATGAATAACCAACGAATTCAAGTAGTAGGTTTATTTAGCTTGGGTAGCACTATTATGAGTGAAGGTCATGTAGTCATGAATGACTGGAATTATGCTCGTCATCAAGGACAAGATAAACTAGAAAAAGTATCTGTAGGCGTTTTAACCTTAGAGTCAGGAGTAGAACCACAGCAAGTCATTGAGAGGCTTCGCGCTAGTCTTGGCAATGAAGTAAAAGTACTCACTCAAGAAGAATTGATGCAAGGAGAACAAGATTTTGCTGCACTATTTCCTCAGGGAAAAATTCTCAACTTTGGTGCGATGATTGGTTTTATTGTCGGGGTAGTGATCGTGTATCAAGTCCTTTATACCGATGTCAGCGAACATTTACCCGAATACGCTACTCTCAAAGCCATGGGCTATAGCGATCGCGCTTTGCTGACTATAGTTCTGCAAGAAGCCTTGATTTTAGCAATTTTAGGATTTATTCCTGGTTTTTTTGCTTCCTATGGAGTTTATCAATTACTTGAAGCTGCTACCAGAATTCCTCTAGTCATGCGGAGCTATATTGTGCTACAAGTATTTATGCTCACCCTAATTATGTGTGCCCTGTCAGGAGCGATCGCTGTGAACAAACTCCGTGCTGCCGATCCTGCGGATATTTATTAGTTTCATTAGATCGATTTAACATTTTCCTCCTATCGTGAGACAAAAAAACAGAAGTAGGATAAGATGAGCAACTTACTGACAAGAATGTAATAGAGAAAGATGATGGAAGATAAACATATGCTAATGATTCCTGGTCCTACACCAGTACCAGAGAAAGTTTTACTCGCTATGGCGCAACATCCAATTGGACACCGTAGTGGAGATTTTAGCAAGATTATTGCCGAAATTAATCAAGGCTTAAAATGGTTACACCAAACCAAAAATGAAGTTCTCAGTCTTACTGTATCTGGGACTGGGGCGATGGAAGCAGGAATTATTAATTTTTTAAGCCCTGGCGATCGCGTTTTAGTAGGAAGTAATGGTAAATTTAGCGATCGCTGGGCGCAAATTAGTGAAGCTTTTGGTTTAAAAGTAGAGATAATTTCGGCAGAATGGGGAAAACCTCTAGATACAGAAGAATTTCGTACTAAATTAACTGCCGATACTAATAAAGAGATTAAAGCTGTTATTATTACTCACTCCGAAACGTCTACAGGAGTACTTAACGACTTAGAAACTATTAATAAGTATGTTAAAGAACATGGCGAGGCTTTAATTATTGTAGATGCTGTTACTAGCTTAGGTGCGTACAATGTACCTATTGACGAATGGGGTTTAGATGTAGTCGCTTCTGGTTCTCAAAAAGGCTATATGATTCCTCCTGGCATGGGTTTTGTGGCAGTTAGCGATAAAGCATGGAAGGCTTACGAAACTGCCAAATTACCTCGTTTCTATATGGACTTGGGTAAATACAAAAAAGCCAACGCTAAAGATAGTACTCCTTTTACTCCTCCTGTAAATCTGATGTATGGTTTACAAGCATCCTTACAAATGATGCAAAGAGAAGGATTAGAGAATATCTTTGCTCGTCACGAACGTTTAACCCAAGCTACTCGCGCAGCCGTTAAAGCTTTAAGACTAGATTTATTAGCTCCCGATGATTGTGCCAGTACCGCAGCTACAGCAGTTGCTCCTTCCTCCGTAGATGCAGAACAAATTAGAGGAATAATGAGGAAGAAATATGATATCGCTCTAGCAGGAGGACAAGATCATTTAAAAGGTAAAATTTTCCGTATCGGTCATCTTGGCTTTGTCAGCGATCGCGATATTCTTACTGCCATTTCTTGTTTAGAAGCTACTTTAATCGAGTTAGGCTATGAAGATTTTGCTTCTAAAGCAGGAGTAAAAGCAGCAGCGAAAGTTTTGGCTTAGAGTTATTTTTGATTGAACAGTCATAAGTCATCCGTTGACTGTTCGATTTTCAGTAGATCACAAAGTCACGAAATAATGCGGTTTTCGTGCTTCCGCGATCGAGTTGTTGACGCTTCAATTGGCGATCGCCAATTGTCAAAGCGCTCAGCTTCGCTGCCTCGCTTCGCGAGACCACGCCCATTCGCTGATACACCTAGTTTTTAGCCGTAGGGGATATCGGCTGAAAACCGCATTTCATAAACTGGTTTACGGTCATCAGTATTTCCTGGAGTTAACTTGAAAGCTAAAAGTTCTCCTTTGTCATTAATGATGAGATGAAGCTTAAAACCATAATGCCAACCCACAGAATTTTTGCCCCAGCCAACTAAACCTTCAAAGACTCGATGAGAACGGCTGCGGCTGGGACAGCATACCTCGATGGGAGTTGAATCAATGAAGCTAATTCCTGTAATTTCTCCTTTTCTCGTCTGTAAAAAGCAACATAACAACATCATTGACCAAGGCATTAGTTCAACGAAACGATTGTAACTAACCAGAGACGGAAAAGCTTCTTACGACAGTTGCTCATGGGGGTTTCCCCTAAGACCGCACTGTCGCGCTTTTTTCCAGTGAGGTTGTACTTGGAGAGTATAGAATTCTTTGAATGTCCTGTAGCCACTTCCATGAAAAGCGCCCAGCTTGACTGGCAGGCTTCGCCTGATCGCTATTGTCATCACTTCGCTCAAACTCATACGGGAGCTACATCTTCTTTCTCCTGTAACTGCGGTTAGTTGGGGAATTGAACGACAGTGTTTTTCGCTCGCTTTGATAGAAGTCATCTACATCACAAAAAATTTCGCTCCCGATCGAGACGAGATTTTATTTTCATAGCTGAGACTTTCTCAAGATTACTTTTAGCATAAGTCTCAGCCGTTTTTTTGCTTAAAAATTTTCGTCGAACTCACGTTTTCCACTATGGCTAGTGGCGATCGCCGCTAGTGAGAGGCTCAGAAGAAAAAAATTCTTTTTCCGCTAGTGCTTTAATGGTTGCTCCATCTGGTAAGGAATTAACTCTCTTACTGGAGTTGGCTAAGATGGGAAATATTGGGCGTATTCTCGAACGAGCAGTATTCTTAGAGCAACTAGATTCGCAATATTTACCTTTTGCTCAGAGACTATGTCAATTAGCGGAAAGCTTTGAAGAAAAGAAACTGCGAAAATTTATTGAAGAACATATTCAACATATTCGGTAAAAGTAACGAATCTATTTGAAACGACTTGGCCGGCGACGATCGTTGCTCTCCAGTCCAAAAATTAGGAGAAACATTCTTTGATAAATTGAGTAAACAACTTAATTTTAGTAGAGAGATGGCGATTGACGGGATAAATTACCCCCAAAGTTAGTTCTGGTGCATGATAATCGGGCAAAATAATTTGTAGCTCTCCTCGCTCTAATTCTCCTTTCACGATAAAAGTAGGTAGCATAACAATCCCTAAACCTTTTACCGCTATATCTCTTAAAACTTCTCCATTATTAGAACAGAAAACTCCATCGATCGAGACTCGATATTCTTTTTCTTCTCTTATCAGTTGCCATTGACTCCCTGTTGCTAAATAACCATAGTGCAAGCAAGAATGGTTGGTTAATTCATTAGGGGTAGTGGGTATTCCTTTGGTTTTTAAATAGCTAGGTGCAGCACAAATAACGCGAGGGAAAGACGTAATATGATGGGTTACCAAACTAGGAGATTTTGGCAGTGAACCAATACGTATAATTAAGTCGTAACCTTCATCGATCGGGTCTACAAAACGGTCTTCTAAGGTCAATTGGATTTTAATATCTTGGTAGCGAGTCATAAACTCAGCTATTTTTACACCTAAATAAGAAATGCCAAAAGACATAGGCGCGTTGATTTTAAGGGTGCCCTTAGGTTCAGTATTCAGATTTAAATCTAAATTTGTGTTGGATGCCGATATTAGCAAGTGTTTTGACCAAATCAACCATTCAAAACTATTAGCTAAGCTAAACACATTTCCCAAACTAAGGAAACAAATTAGAGCATGGCTAAAGGCAGACATCTGTGATTATGTCAAACACGAAAGGACTCCAAACCATCAAGGAACTCCCCAAGGTGGAGTAATTTCTCCGCTTTTGAGCAATATAGCCTTACATGGAATGGAAAATCGGATAAAGCAAATCAAAGACGCATCCTTAATTAGATATGCTGATGACTTTGTAATATTCCACGAAAATCTGGAAGTGCTACAGCAATGTCAAAAGATAATCTGTGAGTGGTTAGCCCAATTTGATTTAGAGCTAAAACCAAGTAAAACCAAAATAGTACACACCCTAAATGAATTGGATGATAACAAACCAGGATTTGATTTTCTTGGATTCAATATCAGGCAATACAAAGTAGGCAAATACCATTCTGGGAAAAACACCAAGGGTGAATTACTTGGATTTAAAACCATCATTAAGCCTAGTAATGAAAGTGTCAAAAGGCACTATCAAAAATTATCAGAAACAGTTAAAAGGCTTAATGCTGCACCACAAGTAAAACTCATTAAAGAGTTAAACCCTATAATCAGGGGTTGGTGTAATTACTTTAAATCAGTCTGTAGTAAAGAAATCTTCTCTGAGTTATACAGA
>JASJDJ010000143.1 GCA_030065635.1 Xenococcaceae cyanobacterium MO_188.B32 | reverse complement strand
TTCGTTTAAATCCGTTGAATTTTTCAAGAGTGTTGCTTGATAAATAACCTTGATAATTTAATGGTTTTACCCAGAAATTACAAGTAACTTATTCGACTCAATTTGATTCTCAATTTATATATAAGCTTTTATTATATTTGATCGTTCTTATAGAACATATGTATTGGCAATTGGGGATAAGCAATCAAAGTTGTTTTGTGATCTACTGAAATTAAATAGATTTCTTGCTTAGAGGTTGTCTGAGAAGTCTCAGTTATCACATCTAAGCCCCCTGATAGCTTATGGCTGTTTCAAAAAATGTCCTAAAATATTCGTCTCAATCTTCTATATTTTCTGAAGTCGATTTGGATAAAGATTTTTCTTTGATAGCAATTGCTGGATATTTCTCCCAACAAACACGAGAGTATGCTATAGCAATCATAAGTGAATCATGAAAAAAATTGTAGCGAGCGAGATGCTCACACTTTCTCACAAATGATTTACGATTGCCATACTAGCTTTTATTACTTACTCTGGTGCTTTCTGCAAAGTATTAGTACCAGTCAAACTTTGAAAATAAGCAGTGCCCATAGTAGCCAAGAACAAAATATAAGCGACAACTTGTCCTAAATAGAGAGTTTGTCGATAACCAAATAGAGATTTGAGTAAAATACCAGGAAATTGTTTATCTGGAAGAAAAGCCGAACCGTCCCAAACTTGGCTACCTAGTAAACAAGAAGTACTATCCGAAATACACCAGCCAGCGTATTGAGGGGATAACTGAGAAATTAAAGCTAAAGCAGCATCAAAATGATACAGTGCGCCCAAAACTAAACCACCGACAATAAGTAAGAGAAAAATCCCCATTACTTGGAAAAACAAACGAATATTAATCCTAACTCCCATAGCGAATAGTAAGATACCCAGTACTACTGCCATAATTAGTCCCGCCACTGCACCAATCGCAGGTAAAGTCCAGGCTTGTTGAAACTTTGCCAATATAAATAAAACTGTTTCAAATCCTTCTCGCAACACAGCAATAAAAATCAGCAGAAAAATTGCTTTACCAGCACCAACATCGGTAGTTAAAGCTTGACTAATTGTGCCCTCCACCTCAGATTTAATCGATCGAGCCTGTTGTGTCATCCAGAGTAGCATCCAACTAAGCATGGCGATCGCAACTAGCCCAAAAATCCCCGCCAATAACTGTTTAACTACTGGTGCATATATACCTCCAGCAGTTTCTAATCCACCAATTGCGCCAGCAAGTAGAAACCCGATCGAAATACTAGCAACAATACCCCCACTAACTCCTAAATAAACCCAGCGATAAAGTTGGGTTTGTTCGGCTTTTTTGAGGCAAGCACAAACAATACCCACAACTAAGGTAGCTTCAAATCCTTCTCGCAGAGTCACAACAAAAGTTGGTAAAGCAGCAGTAAAGTCCATAGAAATTTGTCACTTAAATGGTATACAGAGGTTAGAAGTTTTTGAATAGTTATGAATTTCTGTCAGAATTGTGTTGATTAGTTTTTTATCTTACTTGCTAGCAAAGTATGATGTGTATTGTAGATGAAAAATCGTTTTTATCGCTGGTTTAAATCTGGACACTTAGCTAGAAATTCAGTTGATACCCGCTATGCTCTGATTGAAGCTTGTCTGATTGGAATTTTTTCCGCGATCGCTGCTTTGTTAGTTAAACAGAGTATTGGC
Organism: Xenococcaceae cyanobacterium MO_188.B32; assembly: GCA_030065635.1. Classification (GTDB taxonomy): domain Bacteria; phylum Cyanobacteriota; class Cyanobacteriia; order Cyanobacteriales; family Xenococcaceae; genus JASJDJ01. The sequence goes on along the minus strand of JASJDJ010000143.1, from coordinate 13,658 downwards.
TGGCTAGGAACGTTGAGAATCCAGGCGATAGAACGTTTTGGAGCCCATACAACTTTACCTCTTACTGGTTTAATTTTTGGGATTTTAGCAGGTTGGTTAATTGAAAATTTCTCTCCTAGTGCAGGAGGGGGAGGTATTCCTCAAGTTAAAGCAGCTTTGGCAAGATACCCAATTGTTTTAAATCTAAAAGTGGGTTTGATCAAGGCACTGGGGACTATCCTAATTTTAGGTGCTGGTTTTCCTCTCGGTCGTCGAGGTCCAACAGTAAATATTGGGGCAGCTTTAGCATCTCAATTGAGTAGCTGGATTCCCAATTCTCCTGCCAATCGCCGTCAGATGATTGCAGCAGGAGCAGCAGCAGGTTTAGCAGCTAGTTTTAATACTCCCATTGCAGGGGTTATGTTTGTGGTGGAAGAATTGATGAACGATGTATCTAGCTTAACTCTAGAAATAGCCATTCTTGCTTCATTTACTGGTTCAGTGGTTTCTCGTCTTTTAGGCTCTACTCTCAATATTCCTACACCAGTTCTTAATTCATCTAGTCAGAGTAGTTTTACTTCTCCAGAAATCCCTTTTTATTTGATTTTGGGAATTCTTGCTGGCATTCTGGGCGGATTATACAATCGTAGTCTGATGATTGGTTTGAAACTGAATCGTAGTGCCAACTTACCTTTGCCTTTACGTATTGGCATAGCAGGCTTAATCTCAGGTACTATAGTTTCTTTCTTGCCCACTTTTTTTCACAACAATGCAGGTTTGAGACAGATATTAATTGCTGGAGAATTAGATTGGCACACTACAGGACTGGCTTTTGTTGTCTATTTTTTCTTAACTATTCTTACCTATAGTTCTGGAGCTACAGGAGGATTATTTGCACCTACTTTGGTTCTGGGTGCTGCTTTAGGATATGTAGTGGGAACAGCAGAAGTTTCTTTACTCCATGCAGAATCAGCCTATACTTTCGCCCTCACTGGAATGGGCGCATTTTTTACCGCCGTGGTGAGAGTTCCTGTAACCGCGATCGTGATTATTTTTGAAATGACTGCTGATTTTAATTTGGTGCTACCTTTAATGATTACTTCAGTTGTAGCTTATATTATCGCTGAAAGTGTCTCGCGGGGTTCTATTTATGAGCATCTTTTAGAAGCTAGTGGTATTAAATTACAAGAGGATAACCCCAGTTACGATATTCTTTCCCAGATTAAGGCTTGCGATGTCATGCAGACAGAAGTAGAAACCTTAGCTCCTAATCTCACCATGACAGAAGTAATTAAGGCTATGTCTCGTTCTCATCATCGTGGCTTTCCCGTCTTAGCAGAAGGAAGACTGGTAGGTATTATTACTCAATCCGATTTGGAGAATATCACTCAGCAGAGAGACAAAATTTTACTGGGGGAAGTAATGACCAAAAATCCAATTATAGTAAATCCGCAGTCTTCGATTAGCGATGTACTGTATTTACTCAACCGCTATCAATTATCTCGTTTACCCGTTACAGAAGGAAATAACTTAGTCGGCATTATTACCCGTAGCGACATTATTAAAGCAGAAGCCAAACAACTTATCGGCGGTCAAGAGGCAACTATTAAACCCCAATCTTCTTACACTGTTTATCAAACTCGTTCTCCCGCTACTGGTCGCGGACGTATTTTATTACCTTTATCTAATCCGCTGAATGTGTCAGCCTTGTTTGAGATTGCGATCGCGATCGCCCGTTACCAAAAATATGAAATTGAATGTTTACAAGTTATTAATATTCCTAAATGCAGTTATCCTGCTCAAGCGCAAGTCGATACGAAAGATAGTCGTCATTTAATGCATCGTTTAGAAAGAATGGGACGTAAAGCTAAAATTCCTTTACATACCCGCATTTGCGTAGCTACAGACACCGTTGAGGCAATTTTATCAACTATTACTCAAGAACATATAAATCTCGTCGTGATGGGTTGGAAAGGCAAAACTCACAGTTCAGATCGCATTTTTGGTAGTGTTGTCGATCCTCTAATTGAAAAAGCTCCCTGTGAATTATTATTAATTAAACTGGGTCAAAATTCTTATTCTTTGCCCTATAACCAAAAAAGAATTGGGAAATGGTTAATTCCTACTGCTGGTGGAACAAATGTACAAAGGGCAATGAAATTCCTACCGGCACTGGCAAATTTATATTCTCGCTCCCTTTCTCCCAGAATTCATTTGTGTCAAGTATACTCTCCTTATAAATCTTCACCGAATATTGCTCGCCTCAATAAAATAGCTAAATTAATTACTGATAAAACTAATTTGCCTGTTGTTTCTTTGCCGATCGCCGATTTTTCTGCCCCTGAGGCGATCGCTCGTCTAGTAGCAAAGGAAAAACACGATTTAGTTATACTGGGGGCAAGTCGAGAAGGATTACTAAAACACGCTCTATACGGTAATATCCCAGAAGCGATCGTCCGTAAAGTCGATTGCACGGTTATGATTATCCGCAGTTCTTTCTAATATTTATTTAGCGATCGGCTTTTAGATAGTTTTACGATAATCCATCATATTAGATATTCTTTTTTTGCTGTTGCCTTTGTCTTTTTTTTTCTCGCTGGCGAGCTTCTTTTTCAGGAGTAAGCGCAGAATAACAGTGAGGACAGGAAACATTTTCCTCATAATAAGGGGAAGCTAAATCTGTGGGGGAAATGGGATGTCCGCAAGCGTAACAAAGATTATAACTACCTTGGGCTAATCCGTGCTTAACCGTGACTCGCTCGTCAAACACGAAACATTCTCCTTGCCATAAACTTTCTTCGGCAGGGATTTCTTCTATATATTTGAGGATACCTCCTTTAAGATGATATACCTCTTGAAATCCTTGACTTAATAAATAGGAAGAAGCTTTTTCACAACGAATTCCTCCCGTACAAAACATAGCTACTTTTTTTTGTTTTTGGGGGTCTAAATTTCGCTCTGCATATTCGGTGAATTGACGAAATGATTCTGTTTGAGGATTAATCGCCCCTTTAAAAGTACCAATATTAACTTCGTAATTATTGCGAGTATCGATAACCATAGTTTCAGTATCGCTAATTATATCATTCCAGTCTGAGGGCTTGACGTAGGTACCTACTTGTTGAGTAGGATTAACATCGGGTTTGCCGATAGTAACAATTTCTCTTTTAATTTTGACCTTCATTCTTTTGAAAGGTGGAGCTTTAGCCAAAGATTCTTTATGTTCTAAGTCGGCTAGACGAGCATCTTGACGTAACCAAGCTAAAACCGCCTCAATATTGTTTCTTTTCCCCGCGATCGTCCCATTAATACCTTCTGTTGCCAGCAAAATAGTTCCTTTTATTTCTTGCTGTTGACAATAGGCTAACAGGGGTTGCTTGAGATTAATACAGTCTTCTAACCGAACAAATTTATAAAATGTGACAACAACTTGACTCATAATTTCTGATTCAAACTCGCTTCGCTTGGGATAGCGATTGGCTATTAACTAGACGTGGTTTGTTAAAATCGATCGCTCTGAGAATAGCCAAAATCCAGCAACTTGCTAGGGAAAATATTTCTAGAAAAGAAGCATTACTCTAATTTTAATACTGCCATAAAAGCTTCTTGAGGTACATCTACCGTACCGATCGCTTTCATGCGTTTTTTACCTTTTGCTTGTTTCTGGAGCAGTTTTTTCTTCCGTGAAATGTCACCGCCATAACATTTAGCTAGTACATCTTTACGTAAAGCAGGAATATGCTCGCTAGCAATTACTTTAGAACCGATGGTTGCTTGGATGGGAACTTTAAACTGATGACGGGGAATTAATTCTTTTAGTTTTTCGGTTAAAGCACGACCTACATAGTAAGCTTTATCGCGATGGACGATAGTAGATAAAGCATCTACGGGGTCTTTATTAACCAGAATATCCAACTTAACTAGATCGTTTTCTCGGTAGCCAATTAATTGATATTCCATACTGGCATAACCGCGAGAACGAGATTTTAGTTGATCGAAAAAGTCTGTAACAACTTCAGCTAAGGGTAATTCGTAGATTAGACAAGTACGATTTAAAGTGAAATACTTCATGTCAGTGAATACTCCCCTGCGAGTCTGACACAAATCCATCAGCGTACCCACATAAGTTTCGGGGGTAATAACTTCAACTTTAATGTAAGGTTCTTCAATTTTGGTTCTTTTTTGGGGGTCTGGTAGCTGACTGGGATTATCAATTTCTACTACCTCTCCTTCAACCGTCGTAACGCGATAAATTACCGAGGGGGCAGTAGTAATTAAGTCGAGATTGTATTCTCTTTCTAACCTTTCTTGGACAATTTCCATATGTAACAAACCCAAAAAACCGCAGCGAAAACCAAATCCCATCGCGCTTGAAGTTTCTGGCTCAAAAGAAAGGGCAGCATCGTTAAGTTTTAACTTTTCTAAAGCATCTTTAAGATCTGCATATTGGTCGGCATCGGTGGGAAATAAACCACAGAATACCATTGGTTTTGCTTCGGTGTAACCTGGTAAGGGTTCGGCAGCCGAACCTTTAGCTAGAGTAATGGTATCCCCGACACGGGCATCTTCTACCGTTTTGATTGCTGCTGCAAAATAGCCTACTTCTCCTGCATGGAGTTCTTCCACTTGAATTTGGGTAGGCGAAAGAACCCCAAGTTCGTCTATTTCGTAGTCTTTGCCTGAAGCCATCAAACGGACGCGATCGCCTTTTTTGACTAACCCATCCATAACGCGGAAATAAACAATTACCCCGCGATAGGCATCGTAATAGCTATCGAAAATTAAAGCTCTTAAGGGTTCATCTACTGTATCTTGGGGTGGTGGAACGAGATGAACGATCGATTCTAAAATATCTTCAACCCCTATTCCTGCTTTAGCAGAGGCTCTAATAATATCACTACAGTCTAAACCGACGACATCCTCAATTTCTCGAGCTACTCTTTCTGGTTCTGCCCCAGGTAAGTCTATTTTATTTAAAACTGGGATAATTTCTAAATCGTTTTCTAGTGCCAGGTAAACATTTGCTAAAGTTTGGGCTTCAACTCCTTGAGAAGCATCTACTACCAATAAAGCCCCTTCACAAGCAGCTAGAGAACGAGACACTTCGTAAGAAAAATCAACATGCCCGGGAGTATCGATTAAATTTAATACATACTGCTTGCCATCCCTAGCAGTATAGTTCATGCGGGCTGCCTGTAGCTTGATAGTAATTCCTCGCTCCCTTTCTAAATCCATGTTGTCGAGGAATTGCTCTTTCATCTCCCTTTGAGCCACAGTCCCAGTGGTCTGTAGCATTCTATCTGCCAAAGTAGATTTACCATGGTCGATATGAGCAATAATGGAGAAATTACGAATACGAGAAACGGGAACGTCGGTCATAAAAAATAAATTAATAACCCTTAAACTATTGTAATGTCGATCTAAATAAATTTTCTATTGCTATCAAAGTTTATCAAGACTTAACAGCCTCTGCTACCTCCTCATAATTTAATAGTTAAAATAGTGAATTAGGAGCAACTAGACAAAATCTATGAACAATAATGCTTTACAGCCAGAAAATTCAACCGAAAAAGTGGAAGTTTCTATTCATTTAGATTCAGAAATCTTAGAACAAATTAAACATTTAACCAACGATCCTAGTAAAGTAATAGAGACTGCCATCAAACAATGGCTTAGGGGTGAACGAGAAATGGATGAAGACCTCACCCGCACTTTTAGGCGCAATCCTCCCCTGCCTCCAAAAGGCGAATGGAACGATTAAAATTACCAACTTAAGAAAAACCCGACAAACTGCTTTATTTTGATAAAAAAATTGACTGGAGTATTCCTACCTAATATATCTATAGGTTATAGTTTCAGGGAAGAGGCTGAATATTTGTCCGAGGTCATGTAAACTCCCAACCTACCTACTGATGTACACTGGATTCAATTCAGAAATAATTAACAGTCAAACTACCCCAGAGTCAACCAACCTAATCGGTTGGTCAAATTTGGGTGCAGAATTAGTTTTTACTCAAGATAACTCTGGTAGATATCTGTCTTTTTGGTGGCAAGCTGCTAAAGACTATGGATTGAGTAATGAAAAAATAGTAGGGTCTTCTTGGTCGGATATTTTTGTCCCTGTAGATATTCAAGCCTACAGCAAAAAAATTAAGCGTATTTTAAAACGACGAATTCCCGAACAGTGCTATTGTTTGTTTTCCCATCAACAGCAATCGTTCTCTTTTGAATTAGTTATCAGCCCAATTCTAAAGACCGTAGGGGAACCAACAGCGGTTTTAGTTATGGGAAGGTTGCTTAGTGAGACAGAAATGTCCGATTCAATGTCTCCTATTCCTATCTACAGTTATCAAAAATTATTAACTCAAATTAGTCGCAAAATTCGCCGTAGCTTAGATTTAGAGACGATTTGGCAACAAACAGTAGAGAGTTTGGGAGAAGCACTGTTAGTCAGTCGTTGTTTAATTCTTTCTTATTTTCCCAATCGACAAGAATTAACCGTAGAAGCCGAGTATTGTCAGCCACAATTTGAGTCCCTTTTGGGAAGAAATATAGACTGTAAGTCAGAATTTTATTTACAGCAAGCTCTCAATTCTCGTAAAGCGGTCGCGATCGATAGATTAGCGGTAGACCCCTATCAACAGAAGTCTGTTTTGGTAGTCTCTACTGTTTACAACGAGCAAAATCATGCCTTAATTTGTTTACAGCAATGCGATCGCTATCGTAGTTGGACGACTACTGAAATAGAACTAGTACAAGAGTTAGCCGAACATGTAGGCACGGCGATCGCTCATGCCAAGCTATATCATGAGTTAGAACAAGCTAGTTTTAGAGCAGAGGAAGCTAATCGCCTCAAAAGTGATTTTCTGGCTAATACTTCTCACGAATTACGAACTCCTCTCAACGGTATTATTGGCTTTCTCAAACTACTATTAGAGGGAATGGCAGATAATCCAGAAGAACAACAAGAATTTCTGCAAGAGGCCTATAAATCCTCTATTCACTTGCTTAATCTCATCAATGATATTTTGGACATTGCCAAAATTGAAGCAGGCAAGATGGATTTAGAATTAACCGATGTAGAGTTAGATGAACTCTTGCAAGATGTAGATAATTTAATTCGTACTCAAGCAGAGCAAAAAAAATTAAGCTTCCAAATAAAACGTCCTGCTACTCTTACTCCTGTAACTGTTTATGGCAACTATCAACGGTTATTACAAGTCATACTTAATCTGGTAGGTAATGCCATTAAATTTACTCATGAAGGAGGAATATTAATTAGAGCAGAAGTGATCAGAAAAAAATTAGTTTGCCATCAAAGAGAGTTTTCGGGCATAGTCAAAATCAGTGTTGTCGATACTGGAATTGGAGTATCTCTAGAAAAACAAGACAAACTGTTTGAAAATTTCTTTCAGGTAGACGGTTCTCGGACTAAATCTTATGGCGGTACCGGTCTGGGTTTAGCTATTTCTCAAAAGTTAATCGAAGCAATGGGCGGAACCATCTCTTTTTACAGTATGGGCGAAGGTCTAGGTTCTACAGTCACATTTACCGTACCTCTAGCTCATCTACCAGTAATTCAAACAAATCAACAGTAGATCGGCTCCTAACACGATAACTTCAGTGAGTCATTTCTTCTTCGCATCGAGCGAAGACTACTAATCGCTCTTTCAACCTTGGAGACAAAGAAAGAAGAAATGAAAATAAAATGTGGTCAATTTTTGGCAAATATCAGTAGAATAACGAAGTACGCTCAAAATTATGGAGAGATGGCAGAGTGGTTGAATGCGGCGGTCTCGAAAACCGCTTCTGGGGCAACTCAGACGAGGGTTCGAATCCCTCTCTCTCCGCTTAGTATTTTTTCAGCTACGAGGGTATTCTAACCCCCGTCAAGCGTTGCACCCTAACGCTTATTACTCACTTATTACTCAAAATACCCAAAAAAGCGCGATCGCACTAAGCAAAAATTCCTATCTTCATCAACTCTTTTTTTATTTATCAAATCTGTAAAGTAAATGAGTAAGATAATTACTTCTAGTGATACCCAGTTGGTCTAGCCTTTCATCGGAAAAGTCTTCTATCTTCTTGAACAGAATTACGATTAGTCTTCTGCGTAATTCCTTGAAAGAATCATCTAGGTGTAAAGGAGATATTGAGCTAAATATCTTACAACCAAAGCAGTCAAAAGTTAGATTCTCTCCCTTAGTTTCGGAGCTAATAGATATCTTGCTAGTAGCGCGATCGTAACCTACCTTGAATAGTCTATACAAGTCTGGTCTAGCGAAAAAGATGACTAGATCCATGTCATCCCAGACCATGCCCATATTAGTTTCTACTCTTTTATAGACACTAGGGAAATTTGGGTCTTTACTGGGTATCTCAATATCCTTATATTTTCTGCTATCAAGACCATTACGAATAGCAGCATAAGTATCGCTACTAGTGTTAATTGGTACTCCATACCAGTAACTAGCAAACTTACCGAAAGTACTCTTCCCAGTTCCCGACCTACCACAACAAAATAAGTAGGGGACTTTTTGAGCTAAAGCACTGGGAATAAGCAAGTAGGCAGCGATAATGTCATAATAATCTTGTGGTAAAACCACAAATTTAGGTAAAAGATTTAAGAGATTCTCTGGGACAGACAAGTTGCTATCTATTAAGTCTGACCAGGTATCCCTTAAACTTTTTTCGTTGGAGAGAAGATAACTGTAATCAAATGCCATAGTTAAGCTAGTATTGCCTTAATTAAATCGAAGTAAAGAGCTAAGAAAGTTTCGTCTTTTTTGTTTTCAGTAACGAATTGTTCGGTTAGATCGGCTAGACTCATTTCTTCGTTGTAGCCTGGTTCTTTAACCGACTGGCATAGTTCTTTCTTGACCCATGTTGCCTTGTCTGCTGGTGTCAGCCTACTATACCCGTTATTCTTTTTATAGCTAGAGTAGCTAGAAGTATTAGCTTGATACTCTGGCAATTTACCCGAAGAGTCAGTGTCAATTAAATGACAGCTAGAAACGACAGTATCAATAATCTTCTCGTCAGGTAAATTTAGTAATTGGTCATCTACTGAAAAAGCGATACTTCCCTTGTAATAACTATCCTCGGAGATAGTCCCATCTAAGTGAGTGCATAAGTTTTTTTCGTGAATAGATGGGCTATAGGTATTAGAAACATATTGCCCATCTTTACCTTTTTCCCTAATCTCGTAATCTTTGTTGTAAATGGGAATTGCGCATATACCAGGTTGAACTGGTTCTTCGGGTTTAAATGCCCTAACTACTCCAGCGTATTTAGTGACATTAGCCATTAAAACGTAGCCATTATCAACTTTGTAGAATTTACCCTCGTCGAATTCTACTTTGAAATAAACGTCTTTCTTTTCGCCTTTAATACGGCTGTATTGAATATCTCGGAAAGGGTCTGTAATTCTTAGCATTGGTTATCTATCCTCAAATTAGAGTAAGTGAGTTTCTTTCAACGAATTCTTGCAGGGTTAAAACTTTTGCCCCTATATTGGTTTTCCTGAGATTAGCAATCATCCTGTTATCGGGGATATTACGCTCGAATATCAGGAATAAAGACTTAAACAAGTTAGGGTTAGTAGCTTCTAGGATGCTTAAGTTAGTTAAGAAGGTGTCTGTGGGATATCCTTTCGCTTCTACTAACATTAATGACCGCTTGAATTGCTTATCAGGTCTAATAGCAAAATCAATTGTCCATTTCTTCCCTTTGGGGTGACATCTGCCAGGAGGCAAAAGGTCAACGGGGTACTGGTGCTTAACAGCAGTGCAGCCAAATAATTCTATGAGATGCGCCCTAAACAACAAGCTCAAAAGTAGAAGCAAAGTACATGATATCCAAAGCTTGTTTTTTGTTTTTCCTGTACCATTCAGCTTCTTCTTTGGTAAGGGTTCTAGCCTCGCTAATATGCCAGTAAACAGAGTTAGCTTTGTATTTATTATTCGGCGCAGCCATAAGCTACCTCTATTAGTTCGATGAGTTTTTCTTTGCCGAGAATTTCAAGGGGCTTGCACAATTTAGCAGCAATCCACTCAACAGCGTATTCTTCGTCATACTCAACAGAAAAAACCTCTTTGACCGTACCACCAAGAGGTACAAATTCCATGTACTTGCGATACTTTTGCTCGGAAAACATAGCGGGGTGTAAACCGCGCACAAATTTATTGCGAGGGACATCTCGCCACGTAATAGGATGAACTTCAGGCATAACAACTATTCTCTAGTAACTAAAATCTTCGGGTCAAAATCGCTCTACCCAGTGATACCTTACTCGGCTCTGGCATATTCAGTATTTTTGTTCCCTCTTTTTCGTGTTTCAGTAGTCATTATTACGAAAAAGTTCATAGGGCAACATGGGGTAAATTACGTAAATTATTATTAATTCTCGCTCAAAATATTAATTTTTAATAATTACTACTAAGATTTATTTCTAAAATTTATTCTAAAAATCAGCAAAGATTATAATTTCTTATCTAAATAAAAAAACCGTGCAATCACCCTTGACATTGAAAATAAAAATAAGCACTATATAAATAATCCAGCCGTGCTGCGCTGCCTGAGAGGGAATAATAATCAGGGGTGGAGGTCGGGGATAGGGATGGTAGAGAGTAGTAGAAAGTAATATATTTAATTTAATTATTTAGTTAATTATGTAGAGAGGGGGGTGTCTGTGCAAAAATTATTTAATAATTTTATTTAATAAATTAAGTGATATTTTATACTCAATGTATAAATAGTGATATTTTATACTCGGTCTATTGAATAATTTTATTTAATAAGTTTTTGATACACACCCGAACTTGCTCAGAAATCAGTTCTTTTCTTCTTCTCTACGTTTAACCAAACCTGGTAATTTCTTACTATTGGCATAAACCCATCTACCAAATTCATTAGTAGCAGCTTTAGCAGTAGCTTTAAAGCTCTATTTGATTAATTAGTCTTAATAGGGACTTATGAGCCTACACAGGTGTACACAGGTCTACACTATTAGGTGTACACAGGTCTGCACTTTCCTTATAGAGTAAGGGTTAGAGGTCTACACAAGGTCTACACTCTAATGAGGTGAGAGTATTTTAAAAACGTAATATAAAAGAGTAATACACTTTTAAAAAATGCTCACTTACTCAGTTTTAGACTTTGGACTAGTAAGGTCTGAGCTGGCTTTTAACCAAGACAGAGATTTTACTGCTAGCTTTACGTTTAGCGATCGCTATTAACTTTAAGCAGTTACTTATGTAGATAGGGGGGTGTGTTTGAAAAACTTATTGAATAATTTTATTTAATAATTTTTTGATAGACCCTCGAATTCGAGTAATTCAACTAATATTTTTGTCGGTTTTGAGGTAAATTCCAATTAAAATGGCTACCAATACGGTGAGATAGAGCTGTCCTGTCATTGCCAATAATGCAGCAAGTGAGCGTGTTAAGGGCGTTACAGGAATTATTTCTCCATAGCCTAAAGATGATAGGGTGATTTGAGCCAAGTAAATCAGTATATCTGTAGAGATAGTTGCTTCCGACTGTCCAGTAATTTGAAATGAACCCGGCTGCAATAGCTCAATCAACTCAAAGAGCATTGCCCAAACAATTGCCAGTAAAAAATAGACTGAAGCCGAAGCGAGGAGGGTCTCTCGGGTAATTTTTTGACTACCTAGAACCCTTGTAAAGATGCTGATTGTCACCAAAGCAAAGAACCCTAACTGAGATAGGGTAAAGATGAGTTCGATAATTTTGACCTCTGTGAAGACTAAGTTCGCCCACATAGATATGAAAGTTAGAAAGCCTAGAGAAGCACTCCAAAGAGTCCATTGGTAATTGTCATGAATAATATATAGCCCGGCGACCAAGGACAGAGAGATCAAAGCATAAAGGCTAATCAGACCTGTTAAGCTGCCGAGGAACAAAGGATAGATTGTTGATAACAGGACAACTGTCAGGAAAAAAACTAAATATCTCTCTTTCCTCGCCGTTTGGATAACTTTCATCGATGGGAAACTCAAATACCTAAGTGTATTTAATTGTAGCGACCCGCAATAACGACGTTTTTCGACCCACATTAAATTTTTCAGACATCTTCTAACGCTTTTACAACCCGTTAACTCAGATTAGAATAGTCACGTAAAATCAATGTCTTGAGTAGTGCGCTCGCCCTAGCTATTTTCGGAGTAAACGTTAACTGAATGGAACAAGAAACTCAATCAAAATATCTAAACCAAGAAGAACTAAACTCTATTTTGAAAGTAGCTAGGAAGCTGTCGGGGTTATTATAACTGTTTAATATATTTAAGGAGATGAGCTTCGGCTTGAAACCACTCTCCGACTAATCTTATATCAGTAGGTTTCTTCGTATGGGACTGAATCCTTGCGTCGTATAACTCTAATTTCTTTTGCGACATTAATGGAACATGTATCTTTGACCTTGGCACAAGACACACAAGGAGCAGAGATCCTGAACTTAATGCCGATCTTGGTATATCTTCGCAATGAAAGAGAAAAAATATCAGGAGATACACCCCCGAGTTTGTCAAAATTAGTCGCTGAACAGGAAGAAATTAAAAGTCTAGAGCTGAGGGAAACATGGTTTGAAGGGGCGGAGAGATTATTTTTTTGTAAATCCCTAACCAGAATAAGGCTTTTTTTCTGGCAACAGAGATAATGCCTCAAGAGCCAATTCGGTTATCTCAGTTTTTTTCTGTACTATCGTTTTCTTCTTTATCTTCTTCTCCATCTTTTTTCTCCTCAGTAATTACTTCTTCTATCTCTTCTATCTCTTGCTCAGTCTTTTCTAATTCTTGCTCTATCACTTCTAATTCTCGTAGCTTATAAGGTGAAGGATTAGCTTTTTTAAGCTCTTGGGAGACTTGCTTTAATTCCTGGGCTAGTTCCTTGTTTTTAGATGCGATACCCGACAATTCTAGTTTAGTATCTAGAGCTTCTACATTAAATTCACGTAAAGATTCAGGTGAAGGCGATCGCAGGAGCTTGGGGATTGACAAAAGGGAAAAATTGGGTAAAATCGTACCTGGGTAGAAGAATTCAAAAATGAAATCGAAAAGAAACTGAAACAATACTGGAATCAAGCCGGTTATGAAGCTGGAAAATTACTGCGTTCTTTGAAAGAAAAAGCAGCTCAATGGTGGTATTTTTTAGACAACCCCCAAGTTCCTCCTGATAATAATCTGGCCGAACGTTCTTTAAGGTTGGCAGTTACTAAACGGAAAGTAAGTGGCGGTTCTCGATCTATGAAAAGATTTGAACAAGAGTGCCAATTTGCTGACTGTGGTGCAGACTTGTCGTCGTCAAAAACGTTCTGTAATTAATTTCTTTGAACAAGCTTTAATGGCGACAGTAGGAGCAAGAGAAATTCCTACTTTAATTATTTAATTGAATGCTTTATCAGTTGGCGATCGCTTTAAGTTGATGCTTTATTAATTGGCGATCGCCAACACCTGAATCTTTACGAGCGAGCGATATTTAATTTACAAGGGGAAGTACATCGTTTAAATCAAGAAGTTGTTGATCATATAGAGCCAGGAAATTATTCCTTTCGACCCGATATATTCAATGCGTTTATCTACTTCCTTCCAATAATCAACGTTAATAATTTCATTGCTAAAATTTGTAAATGGCTCTCCTCCTTCGTTTCTAGTTCCAGCGTT
>JASJDJ010000142.1 GCA_030065635.1 Xenococcaceae cyanobacterium MO_188.B32 | reverse complement strand
GGTTTTCTGGGCATCTATCGAAAAGAGCAGTTATCAATTATTACTGATAGCCGATCGCCAATTGCCTTACCTGTTAAACCCTTGAGGCTAATTAACAAAAGCAAAGTAGTAGTAGCTGTGAGGATTTTAGAAAATCGTGACACAAATTCGTGACACGATTTTTATTTACGCCCATTCCCTTTCTGCTCTGAACCCAAAATATCTATAAGTTATACACAGTATTACATACTAGAACTAGAGCAACAGAGTAAATAGCTGATTTGACAGAATTGCCAGTTAATGATAGGAGATAGCTGGTTATTTTGCTTGGGGAAATAATTGGGGAATTAACTTTACTGGATAGATAACAAGATGGAAATTTATTGTAAACTACTTGATTTCGATCGTACTTTTGGGGAATAGTTGGGGAATAGAAATAAATCCCATTTGTTTTTTTATCAAGCAACTCAGTTGGTAAGTTAGCTGATTTGTAATCAGAGAGCGGGTTTATGAACTGTAAGCTGGCAACAGGACTCGAACCTGCGACCGGCTGATTACAAATCAGCTGCTCTACCAACTGAGCTACGCCAGCACAGTATCTTATGTTAGCGGATTCATCTCTAAATTACAAGTCTTTTCCCCAAAAAAGTTCAAAAACTAGTTCTAATAGCAATTTTAGACAGAGATTAAGATAAATAATTTATAGCGGGTTATGCCATATTGCTTTCAATCGCCCACCGAGCCAATTCAGTCCGATTATTTAAGCTAGTTTTATTAAGCATGTTGGAGACATGACTTTCAATCGTGCGCTGACTAACCTTTAATTTTTCGGCAATTTCGCGATTAGCCATGCCTTTTGCTACTAACTGAACGACTTTTATTTCTGTAGGTGTAAGTTCTACATTATGAGGAACAATAATAGTAGGACCACCACCATCTAATCCCATTGGACGTCCTTGTTGCCAACGTTTAATTTGATCTAGAGATGATTCTACTTGAGCTACTAATTCTTCAGGTTCAAACGGCTTTACCATATACACGTCAGCACCTTCGTTTAAACCTTTTACTCGGTCTTGACTTTGACCTTTAGCGGAGAGGAACAAGACGGGAATTCTGTTAGTGCGGGGTTCTTCCCTAATATGTTTGACTAAAGCATAGCCATCCATTTCTGGCATCATCACGTCGCAAATAATCATATCAGGAATATTTTGCTCTAGAATATCTAAAGCTTCCCTACCGTTTTCTGCGGTCATAACCTGATAACCTCTAAACTCTAAATAGTCTTTAACTAACAAAATTAGGTTAGGGTCATCATCAATCAGTAGCAGTTGTTTACTATCCTTTTGAGAGTTTTCTTTCATAGGTGACAATCTAGATTGTGGTGCTGCTTCAATTGGCTTCATTTTTCATCCATAATATCTATCGAAGTTCTCCGAAGATGACCGAATGGGGATAATTTAATAATGTGTTAATTTAGCTTAGGTATAAATTAGGTGGTAGAAAGTTATGCAACTGTACAATTACATACTTTGCAATTAATTTTTCCCTTCACTGTCTTACTCAAAAGCTTTGTAAGCTTTATTTTGTGATATTAACCTGTAGTTTTCATTACTGCCAATAGTTGATTAATTAATTACTAATACTGATACTTTCTCTTATACCCAGTCTCTATCTTACCCGAGTTTAAATATAAACGCACTTAAAAGAAAACAACAGTAGTTTTATCTCAAGTCTAACTCAATATTTAAAAATGACTCAATTTAAACAAATAATTAATGAAATAATCCAATCTCGCCGTTCCACTAAACCTCGCTTTTTTAACGGAAATAAGATTGATAATAGTATAATTTGGCAAATATTAGAAAATGCTAATTGGGCTCCAACCCATGGTTTAACACAACCTTGGCGTTTCAAGGTTTTTACGGAGAATGGACTAAAAAAATTAGCAGATTTTCAAGCAAATTTATATCAACAACTGACTCCTAAAGAAAACTTTAAGCCAGAAAAGTTTGAAAGAATGAAGACAAATGTTCTTAAGTCTTCTCACGTAATTGTTGTTTGTATGCAAAGACAAAAATCCGAGAAAATACCTAGAATTGAAGAAATAGAAGCGGTTGCTTGTAGTGTACAAAATATGGCTTTAACTGCTCAAGCCTACGGCATTTGTAGTTTTTGGGGTTCGGGAGGAGTAACTTATACTCAAGAATTAAAAGAATTTCTGCAATTATCTGAAAAAGACCTTTGCCTGGGATATTTATACTTGGGATATAGCGATAATCCCGCGGGTCATAGCCGTCGTAGTCCAATTCAAGAAAAGGTTGAATGGTTTGATTGAGCTTATTTTTTTAGTTTATAAATTGAGTAATTCCGTCAGCTGTTTTTCATTGAGTTGAGGAATACCTAGTTCTCGTGCTTTAGTAAGTTTTGATCCAGCATTTTCTCCAGCTATTAAATAGTTAGTTTTACTGCTTACTGCATTAGTTACTTTACCTCCTGCTTGCTCGATTAGTTTTTGAGCTTCGCTACGTTTTAAACTCGGCAAAGTACCAGTAATAACAAATGTTTTTCCAGCTAAAGTATTGGTATTTGAAGTATTATTATCTACGGAGTTATTGGCAAAATAAAGTTGTAAACCGATTACTTTTAAAGACTCTATTAAAGCTAAATTAGCAGGATTTTTAAACCACTGAAAAACTGAAAGAGCTATCTCTTCGCCAATGCCATAAACTGACTCTAGAGAAGGGATAGAGGCTTGAGATAATAACTCGATAGTGGGGAAGTTTTTAGCAAGTATTTGGGCGTTTACACTACCTACATAGCGAATACCCAAACCATATAATACCCTAGCATAAGCTCGCTCTTTAGAAGCATCGATCGCTCTAACTAAATTATCAGCAGATTTTGCTCCCATCCTTTCTAAACTGGCAATTTGTTCTACCGTTAAAGTGTAAAGATCGGCAATAGATTTGACTAGATTATTATTAACTAAAAGAACAACTATTTTTTCCCCTAAACCGCGAATATCTAGAGCATCGCGGGAAGCCCAATGCACTAAACTACCTCGTAATATAGCAGGGCAAGAACTATTGACACAACGAGTGACAGCTTCTCGGGCAGGACGAATTAAGGCGGACTTACACTCTGGGCAGTGAGTGGGCATTTGATAGGGTTGAGTATTAGAGGGACGTAACTCCGTAATAACCCTGACAACCTCTGGTATAATTTCTCCTGCTTTACGTATAATTACGGTATCGTTAACACGAATATCTAACTGGGCAACGCGATCGCTATTATGGAGAGTAGCTCTCTGTACTGTTGTCCCTGCCAACTGTACTGGTTCCATTACTGCCATAGGTGTAACTGCGCCAGTTCTACCTACATTGACGATGATATCTTTGACTACAGTAGGAACTTCTTCGGCTGGATATTTAAGTGCGATCGCCCAACGAGGAAATTTTTGCGTAAAACCTAATTGTCGTTGTAAATCGTAATTGTTAAGTTTTACTACGACTCCATCAGTCATGTAGGGGAGATTATCTCTGGCTGTCTCCCAATACCGATAGTATTTGGCTACTTCTGGTAAAGATGGGCACAATTGACGATGAGGATTAACCAAAAATCCCATCTCTTGCAGTAATTCTAAAGATTCCCATTGAGATTGAAGGGGTGTACTTTCTGAAGATGTAGATAGATGAAGAGTATAAGCAAAGAAATTTAATCTACGCCGAGCGACAATTTTAGAATCTAGTTGACGTAAAGTTCCCGCAGCAGCATTACGAGGATTAGCAAAGAGAGATTCTCCTCGATTTTCTCTTTCTTGGTTAATTTTTGCAAAGATATCTAGGGGTAAAAAAGCTTCCCCCCTTACTTCTACAACATTGGGTGGATTATCTAAATTGAGTCGGAGAGGAATAGTACGAATAGTCCGAACATTTTGAGTAATATCTTCTCCTGTAACTCCATCTCCTCTGGTGACACCCCTAACAAAAACACCATTTTCGTAGGTTAAAGCTAAAGCCGAACCATCAATTTTTAACTCACAGACATAACTAAAATTTTCTGTATCTGGTGCTTGCCTTTGCCATTTAGTTTCCCATTTGGCTAATTCTTCTAGATTAAAAGCATTCTCTAGACTGTAGAGAGGGATATTGTGTCGAACAGAAGTAAATTGAGATGCTGGTTTATCTCCTACTCTTTGAGTAGGGCTATCGGGAGTAATTAATTCGGGATACTGGCTTTCTAAATCTTGTAGTTGACGATAAAGTCGATCGTATACAGTATCCTCCATAATGGGATTATCGAGGACGTAGTAAGCGTATCCTGCCTGTTGTAATTGCTGTCTGAGTTGTTGTACTTTTTGTTTGATTTCTGGTGTGATTTCTGGTGTCGCTGCTGTCACGATTACTTATTCCTGCGATAACTTAAAACTAACTAACAAGTAGCTAAAAACTAAAAACTAAAAACTAAGAACAATATCGATCGAGTAACTCGATCGCTAAATCGGTTCCATTAGGTTGTACTTGTATAGTGTAGGCTTCTGCTTCAAGCTCACGGTGATAGGAATGATAACGGAAAAAGTAGGGTTTAGTCACCATGGGTGGAGGTATATCTAAACCTAGAGTTTTTAAACTTTTCTCTCCCGCACAACTTTGAGCAGCATGAACGGCTTCATGGACGAGAGTTGGTTGAGCTATATTTAACTCAAAGACAACAGGATTAATCCAGATAGTTTTGGAATTATGTCTCAATAAACCGAAAGCTCCTCTTTTGGGTGGTAACTCCAGACGAACTTCAAAACCATAACTCTCTAAAACTTGACGTAGGCTAGTAAATTCCGTGTCGGCAGAAACAAGGCTAGATGCCAAGAGAAAGGATATAAGCATAAAACAATTCCGAACTACGAACTTCTAATTCCGAACTCAACTTTAATCGCGAGAGTCCCTACTTTCAAAGCAAGTGAGTCGAAGAGAGCGAACAACGCTTAAAGTAGGGAGGGTGCTTCGCGCCGTCAGGCAATACATAGCTTGTTATTCCTCCTCAGCAACTTGACTAGTTACTTGAGAACTTTGAACTCCGAAACCACTATAGGATTTACCTGGGTCGCAACCGACTACTATAAATTGAGTTTTAGTATCAGAAGGTTCTTGAAGTAGCTGAACATAATAAACGCCCAGGTCATTCCATTTACCAACAGCCTTATTATCCCTAACCCATCTTCTGGCACGACTAGCCTTGGTTGGCATAGCTGGACTACCATCTGGATTTAAAACTGGTACTCTTGAATTGTGCATGATAGTGATAAACCTCATGTGAGTAAAAAGTCCCTACGAGCATCGGAATAAAGATATACTTGCCCCGAGCGCAACGTCTATAATCAGTAGACTTAGAGAGGTACAAACTAGGGAAATATTTGTACGTCTGTGCCATATTCCAACTCACGCTCTAGTAAACACTTAGCTCTAGACTGATTTCTAAAGCCCCTTCCGAGCGCGAAGCAAGGGAGGGGTTGTTTACTATAGTTGTAAATTTCTTTTGCCTTCTACTGCGATGAGATCGCCTTGGGTTGAATAATTGAATAATAGGTGTTAAATATAGTTTTACGGTAAAACTTTAAGGTAATGGCATCAGCAGAAAACCAAGAGCAGCCAGCAGCTAATCAACCTTCCGCAAATTCAGCAAAACAAGAATCTCTCGAACAACAAGAATCTGTCGTCACTCCCCCAGAAAATATAACCGTCAACTCAGAAAGTTTAACCGAAGAAGTTAGTCAAGTCCAACCAGAAATACCCAAAAAAAATAATGAACCTAGTTCTTCGGTAATTCGATCGCCATCATATATTGCTGATGAAGAAAAAAAAACAGAATCTACCTCTTCTCAGGTAACTACAGAAGCTGTTGCCAACTCATCTCAAAAAGATGAATATAAAGATTGGTGGGATGTAATATTAGATGAAATTCGCTCTTTTTTGCCAGAATCTATGAATAAGTCTCTATCAGATTGGGCTTTAACCGCCATTGTTTCTAGTTTGATCGTTTTAATTTTATCGATTTCTGTACTTTTATTACCATCAAGAGCATCAGGCGATTTACTTCCAGAATCAACGGAGATGGTATCGATACCAGAACAAGAAATAGAAATTACTATCGATTCAACCCCTACAGAAGAAACAGAAAAGACAGACACTCTCTCAGACTCCTCCAAGACAGTATCGATACCCGAACAAGACATAGAAATTACCATCGATTCAACCCCTACAGAAGAAACAGAAAAGACAGACACTCTCTCAGACTCCTCCAAGACAGTATCGATACCCGAACAAGACATAGAAATTACCATCGATTCAACCTCTACAGAAGAAACAGAAGAGACAGAAACTTCATCTGAAATATCTACCCCAGTAGAAATTGAAACTCCCAAAACTTTAGTTGCCCCGAAAAAACCAGAAAGTTTGACGGTTAAAACTACTCCTCCTCCTCAGCCAGTTTTAACTCCAGAACAAAATTTATTGAATGCAGTACAAGAAAAAGTAAGCAAAATTACTAATCAATATTCTGACGATTTGATTGTATCGGGGGAAGTAGATTTATTAAGTCGTCGTTTGCTGATCAAAGTAAACGATGATTGGTATAAATTAAACAAATCTCGTCAAGATGAATTTGCTAATGAAACTTTCAAAAGTTCTCAAAAATTCAATTTTAATAAATTAGAAATTCAAGATATGCACGATAATATTATTGCCCGTAGCCCCGTAGTTGGAAACAAGATGATAATCTTACAAAGAACAAATTAACCAGCATATTTCAATCTATCGTCAAATTTGGAGATCTAAATAAAAAGGTGGGAAAAAAATTGAACAATCAAATTCTAATTAGTCTTGCGGTAGTATTTATTTGCGGAATATTTGTCATCGTATCCGCGCTCGCGGGAAATGGAGATCGGCAAACAGCACTCGCTTCTGAATTAAAGCGAGATTCGTCAATTCCTGCCTTAGAGAAAGTCGAAGAACAATCCGCAATTAATTCTTCTCAATTAATTGCCCAAAATACAAACACAGAACAGAACAATAATGCTATGGATACATCTAACGCAGTGACTACATCTTCGGGATTAAAATATATTGTTATCAAAGAAGGAGATGGTGCAACTCCCAAAAAAGGGGATAGAGTAACTGTACACTATACAGGAACATTAGAAGATGGAACAAAATTTGATAGTTCCCGCGATCGCAATCGTCCTTTTTCTTTCAAAATAGGAGTAGGGCAAGTAATTGAAGGTTGGGATGAAGGAGTTGGTTCTATGAAAGTAGGCGAACAACGCACTCTAATTATCCCCCCTGAATTAGGTTACGGTGCGAGGGGTGCAGGGGGTGTCATTCCTCCCAATGCCACTTTAATCTTTGATGTAGAACTACTCAAGATTGGTGGATAAGCGAAAATTAATTCACGTTGTTAGGCAATAGGCACTGGTGACAAGTTAAGAGACTATACTGTTTGTCAATTGGTTTTTAGCTTTTAGTTTTTAGCGTCTTACGTGGTTGGACTTGCGGAGGAAACCTCCGCGTCCCCCACGCGCTTTTAGCTTTGGAGGAATTTTTATAAACTCTCACTTCTCAAAGCTGAATCACTTAAATACATATCTAGTGTCTAATATTAGTTTTAAACACTATATGTAGTAGTTAACATTGGTAACAAGTTAAGCTTGTAAGCAAGTTGTCAAGGGGGTTTGAGTCGAAGAGTGAAAGAAAAACTGGTCAGAACCACGCTGTCGATCTCGAAAGGGGGCAACTATTAGCTTTAGCTTTGGTTTTCGCTGTCTTTTAACAATAGCTAAACATTTCTGAATATCAGGACGGGCAAAATATTTAACTGGGTCAGAAGCCTCTCCTCTAGATGAAGCACCATGAAAATAATAAAGACCCCGATAAATCATTTCTAAGGAGATGCGATCTACGGGAAGTGATATTTCATCGGCAATAGCATCACCTAAATCGACTAAAACGGCATAGAATAACCAAGTCGCCCAAATCTGTAGTTTAATGCCATTAATTGAACCAGTCCAAAGATAACTCAGCCCTAACAGTCGCTTAACTGTATTAAAAGCATCTTCAATCCGCCACCGTTTTTGGTACAAATCGATAACAATATAAGGAGGTAATATTTCTGGGTCAAGCACCGAAGTTAAATAGGAACGCCAGACTTTACCGACTCTGACTTCAATCAAACGAAGAGTGAGAATGGGAGTCTTTTTTGTCCCAGAGCCAATCTTAACTAATCGATCGCGCAAGGCATGACCATCTGTAAAAACTTGTTGATACTCAATGGCGGCATTAATCTTAATGCGGGTAATAAAGTGAATTTCTTTATCGATTAATTTTTGCCAAAACAGAAAATGATAAAACCCCCGATCTAGCAAGAGTAAGGTATGGGCTGAAACTAAAGTGAGTAAATCCTCTTCAAAACGGGTATCTGAAGCACGGGGATTTTCCTGAAACCAGATTTCTACAGGCAATCGTGTGACCAAATCAATGACTACCCCCATCTTCCCTGCTAATTTTCCTGGGTTTACGGATTCTAAACTCTTGAGCTTGCGAAACAAAGCTTCCAAGGTTGAACCGTCAGCACACCAAATTTTGTCAAACTTAGATAAGGTAAATTGAACACTGTCGGGCAACGGTCGATTTTGACGAGCTGACCATCTGGCTTTCAGTTGAGGCAAGATTTCGTGAAAAATTTTCTGGAATAAAATAGCAGGAAAGGTTAAAAATCGTTGAGATAAGGCTTGTTGACTTACTTTTGTCCGCTTACACCATAAGAATCCTTCTGTTTCTAGTAATCGACCTAATTCTGTAACTCCTGGTACATCTCGCCACAATAATGTTAAGACCGCAGCTACCATTAAAGGCAGTGTCAGAATCCTATCTCTCAGTCCCAATTCTCGAAAAAACCGCGACTGAGAGGTAATTATTGGAGCTAATAAAGCGGTTAAGTGTTCAGCAATGACTCGATCTTCTACCATTGGTCGTTGCGTTTTTTTGGCGTGGTCTCGATTCAGTCTTTTACTCTTACCCATAGAGAAATCAAATCGCTCAATTGCTTATTCTCTATGAGTTTGACACGATTTAGGTTTTTACTTGACTTTTTTCTAATTTCTTTAACTTGTTACTAATGAACAAATTGACGAGGGTTACTACTACTTGCCAAAATAACCGCAGTTCTAATTGCTGGGATGTTTACTCCTTCATCTAAACAACGAATAGCGACTAAACCTTGTAATTCTCCTCGTTCAAATTGCTGCCTTAATCTTTCTCGTGTGGGTAAATCTGTATCAGCCGTATAAGTATTAACTCGATAGCCCAATTCCTTACCTAGAATGCGCGTAACTGCTTCTAGCTGCCGATTATAATCTGCTGCATAATTTTCTATATAACCATCACCACAATAGAAAAGAGTATGACTAGTATCTAATCTCGTTCTCATCAATTCTTTGAGTACAACTAACTTATTTGCTGCTGCACCAATTAAACGCGATCGCTTGACTAGTAAAGAAGTTAAAGTATCATTGTTATCCAAATTTTCATTTTTACTTAAAGCCCAACCAATTCTTTTCGTTAACTTGGCATAAATCAAAGCCTCAGAAGCAGTCAGCTTAACTAAAAGAGGATAATAAAAATAACCAACTAATGCGCCCTTTTTAATTGCCTCAGCTAAACCAAATTCTGGCTGTAATATTTTACCAAAATAAGCAAAAATAGCCTCTGTTCCTTCATCATCGTAATAGCGTTCTGGTGTTGCAGAAAGAGCAATACGTAAACCAATATTACGAGGCAAACTAACTTCTACTTTCGTAGAACCTAAATTATGAACTTCATCACCAATAATTAAAGTTTTAGCAGGAAAAAATTTCAGTTCCGATTGAACCCCCTGATTAATCAAAGTTGAATTAGTAGTAATAATAGTTAGAAAAAATTGATTATTAGCTCGAATATTATAAAGTTGTGTAGATAATTCAGCCTGCCAATTATGTACATTCTCAAAAGCAAGAATCGGTTGTAAATTAAACTTTTCACATTCTCTTTGCCACTGAGTAACTAGATGACGATAGGGACAAACAACTAGTAAAACTTGCAAACCAATTTGTTGATAAAGTTCTGTAGCAATAGCTAAAGCAATAATAGTTTTCCCGCTACCAGTAGCCATTTTTAGCGTTCCCCTGCCTCGATTACGAAACCAACTAGCTACTGCTTGTCTTTGATAATCTCTTAATTCAAGTTTGGGAGGTACCCTCGGAATCCCTAACAGATGATGCTGATAATTACCTTTATTTTCAGCAACCTTAATAGACTTATATTTTTGCTCGTATTTAGTTACTAATTTTGACCAATCAATATTGTCAATAAAATTATCTTTATCGATTTCATTACGATCGAGATCGAACTTATATCCGTATTTATCTGTATGCATTTATATAGTCTAATCATTATTATTTAAATTTATAATTCGTTCCCAACAAGCAAGCTCAACTTAATTTCAATAAAAAATAAGTATTAATACAATTAGCAATTAGCAATTAGCAAATTTAATTTTGCTATATTGAGAGAGGCGAAAAATAAAAACCTGATAAAAATTTAATTATGACTGTTAATTTGACTAAAGGACAGCGTGTCTCGCTAGAAAAAGTTTCTCCAGGACTAAAAGAAATATTTATCGGTTTAGGATGGGATATTAACGCTACTGATACTGGTGCTGATTTCGATATAGATGCGTCTGTTTTTATGCTAAACAGCAACGAAAAATTAATTTCCGATCGACACTTTGTTTTCTATAATAATCTTACCAGTCCCGATCCAGACCAATCCGTACAACAGAGAGGAGATAATCTTACTGGTGCAGGAGAAGGGGACGATGAAATAATCGATGTCAATCTACGAACAGTCCCGACAGAAGTAGCCAAAATTGCGATCGCTGTTACTATTCACGAAGCAGAACAACGAAAACAAAACTTTGGTCAAGTTAATAACGCTTTTGTACGCATTGTTAACTGTGAAAACGAAAAAGAAATAATTCGCTACGATTTAACCGAAGATTACTCGATCGAAACAGCTTTAATTATGGCTGAACTCTATCGTAAAGATGGTGAATGGCGCATGAATGCCTTGGGTTCGGGTTACGAAGGAGGATTACAAGCGTTGTTAGATCGTTACCAACAATAAGCAGGGGAGCAGGGGAGCAGGGGAGCAGGGGAGCAGGGGAGATAAAGTACCGTAAATAATTTACTTCATCTGTCGCCTTATCCCTATTCCTAGCATATAACCATTACTCATCGATCGACGTCGAATAAACTCACAAATGTAATCAACTAATAACTAGGAAAATATGGCAATTTCTCTCAAAAAAGGGCAACGCATATCTTTAACTAAAGAAGCCCCCGGTTTGAAGCAAATAATGTGCGGATTAGGTTGGGATGTTGCTCAAAGCTTTGGTGCTAGACAAATCGATCTAGATTCTTCGGTAATTTGCTTGAATGCCGATAAGAAATTAACCGATATTAAAAATATTATCTACTTTGGTCATCTTCGCCATTCCTCCGATGCCATCGCTCATCAAGGAGATAATTTAACTGGTGCAGGAGAAGGAGACGACGAAGTAATCAATCTAGATTTACCACTTATTCCCCCAGATATTTCCTATTTAGTCTTTGTAATTAATATTTATAAATGTCTCGAACGCCAACAAGACTTTAGTAAAGTAAACAATGCCTTTGTTCGTTTAGTCGATCGCTCTAATAATAAAGAATTAGCTCACTATAACTTATCTGGTAGTGAATATGCAGGTATGACAGGAATGATTTTAGCTGAAGTCTATCGACACAACAACGAATGGAAAATGGCAGCAATTGGCAATGGTTTCAAAGTCAAAGGTTTAGCAGATATGGCTAAAATGTATTCTTAAAGGTTTTCGATCGCCATATTGGACTTGGAATAATATAAGCATCTCAATTCTGTAACTTACTCAGGGCGAATATGATAGTAAAATTCAGGAATCGTCAACATACCTCTATTCAACCATGGATTCTTATTTTTTAATAAT
This sequence comes from Xenococcaceae cyanobacterium MO_188.B32, assembly GCA_030065635.1. Lineage (GTDB taxonomy): Bacteria > Cyanobacteriota > Cyanobacteriia > Cyanobacteriales > Xenococcaceae > JASJDJ01. Next base: position 3,146 of record JASJDJ010000142.1, on the reverse strand, counting down.
AACGGCTGGTTTTTTGGGAAAAAAGAATAAAAAGGGTTCTACTAATCCTAATGATGCCCAAGCTTACTTAAAAAGAGGTATTAGTTACGCCGAAAAAGGAAAATTAGAACTGGCTTTGAATGATTTCGAGCGGGCTATTTCTCTCGCTGCCGATGATGCTCTTGCTTATTTTCTTAGGGGTGTTACTTATAAGGAACAAGGAAAACTAGAACTGGCTTTAAATGATTTCGAGCGAGCTATTTCTCTTAATCCTCATGATGCTAAAACTTACTTGTTTAGGGGTATTATTTACGGGCAACAGAAAAAACAAAGATTGGCTTTGAATGATTTCGAGCGAGCTATTTCTCTCAATCCTAATGATGCCGAAGCTTACCACAATCGAGGTATTATTTACGCCGAACAAGGAAAATTAAAACTGGCTTTAAAGGATTTCGAGCGAGTTATTTCTCTCGAACCTAATGATGCAAAAACTTACTTGTTTAGAGGTATTATTTACTCTAATTTAGGTAATCTTAGAGCAGCACGATCGGATTTAAAGAAAGCGCATCAATTATCTACGGCTCAAGGTAATATCGAAATTGCAGAAAAAGCTGCTAATGAGTTTAGGAAAATAGAGTAATAAAATAATTCGATCGCTAATAGCTATAATCGAGCTAGAAAAATTGACAAATAACATTTATGAAATCAACCATATCAAAACATATTGAAATTACTCCTGGTATTTGTGGCGGAAAACCTCGTATTGCTGGACATCGCATCAAAGTCCAAGATATTGTAATCTGGCATGAACGTATGGGAATGTCACCAGATGAAATTATTTATCATCATCCGACTATTTCCCTAGCAGATGTTTATGCAGCCCTAACTTATTACCACGATCATAGGGAAGAAATTAGACAACAAATTAAAGCTGTAGATGCCTTGGCTAGAGATTTACAGGGTAATAAACCTTCTCTGGTTCAAAAAATATTAAAAGCTGAAAATGTCACAAAAGATTAAAGTTTTTATTGAAATACGAAGCACAAAAACAAGATTACCTATCGCTACTTTACTCAAGCAGGACGACCTAGAGTAGTTAAATAAATTACCGCTTCTGCTTCAGGAATACCCAAAACTTGGTTTACTCGATCGTCAAAGAAACCACCAATCCCACTAACACCTAGATCGAGACGAATAGCAGCCAAATTCAATCTTTGACCCAAATGACCTGCATCCATATGTAGATAACGATAAACGCGATCGCCATATTTGGCAACGGCTTTATTTAAATCTGCTGTCTGGAAAACAATCGCACCCGCATCCCTACCTAAATTCTGTCCCAAACAGAGAAAATGTAGTTCTCGGCGAAAGTTTTTAAAGCGAATTTGTCTCAATTCTTGGGCTTTAGGAGCATAATAGTAGCAACCTTCTTCCAAGCCTGTTACACCAGAAACCGCAATAAAAGTCTCGATTAAATCTAAGGTAAAGTAATCAGGATTACTATCTAAACCTTGCTGTTGATAATTTTGAGGTTGATAAGTGAAATCTAGTAGATATTTTAATTCGTCAAAAGTCAAACATCCCCCAGTATAGGCACGGGTAGAGCGTCTTTTCAAAATAGTATTTTCTAAGTCAGACAATTCTTGACCCCAAATAATGGGATTATTTGTCTTCGCAGAAATTTTAGTGCAAAAAGGAAAATTATACTTATCTTCTACCAGAGTATCTTTTGGTTTTTGAGGAGATAATACCCCAGGTTCTAAATTTTCTATCTGAGTTGCTTGATGGAAATAATTTAATAGTTCTCCATCTGGTATGTTTGAATAATCTTTATGAATTAAGGAAGGTAAAGCTGTTTTTCTTTGAGGAGTAGATTGGGAAGAATCTTGTAAATCTAATAAGGGAATAACACTAATTACTCCTTCTTGTTCACCATCGAGATAGAGTAAATCATTCATTAAGCGGTCTTGAAAACCACCAATTAAATAAGGTCTATAGTTATTAATTGCACCTGCTAACTCGATATTGCCGATTAAATGTCCAGTATCCAAACAAATTCTTCGATAAGCTCGGTCTTCGTAACGCCACGCCGAACGATAAAATATAGCTGTAGTAATTATTGCTAAATCTACTTCTTCTAAAATTGGATCTTCAAAACAGGCTGTTTGTAAGTTTGACCATACTTCGCTAGACCAAAAATGAACCAAAGAATGAGTACTGGCTTGATAATTATATAATCCCGAAGGTAGCCAAGAGTTATGGCGCGCAATTAGATAAACTTCTGCTGGATACAATCCTCCCGCCGATGGCGCAGCACGTAAGTAAAGAGAATCGCCGTAGGTAGTTAAGAGTTTAGCCGTTAGTCCATAGCTACAAAGAAGCAATCGTGAAAGTCTCAGCCATTTAAAGTCATCCGGTTGAGTATAATCTTCTAATTGTTTATTTAAATAGGATTTAAGATCGACAATATTGCCAATTTTATATTCTTTAAAAGGCAAAGGTTGATTTTCCCAGTCTAAGCTTTTACTTTTAGCAGCGATAGTTTCTGGAGCGTACTTAGTCCGTTCGTGATAATGGTAAGCAATAGAGTCTTTGGTATTAGACATACTAGTTTTAATTTACGGCGAGAGAATTAATAATCTAAAATCTAAAGTGGCTGCCAGGGACAATAACGTTGAGCGTAATAATCTAAAATTTTCTCTTTACGCTGTTTACTCTGTAGATCTAAGTTATCAGAGTACTCGATCGATAAACCTTTAATTTGGCTTTGATTATAATCAAATTGCTGTTTTTGGTCTTCTTTAGGGGAATAAGGAATTAATTTGGCATCGACTCCCTCAATTTGTCTTAGATGAGCAGCAATTTCCCTATATACGGCTAAAGGCAATTGAGGATAAGTGATTTTCTCGATAGTTTGTCTTTCAGTTATTGGCTGCACTATTAAAAATCCTCCTAACGATCGAGATTCATCTTAAACTTTTTCTAGTCTGGAAGAAAAGTCAACCTGAGTACTGAAGTAGAGAAATAGACAGAGTTGGGTCTTAAGTTTATGGTCATAAAATCGTAAGATAGTTTTATGAGATAAATAAATGTGTGTGACCCGTTTAGTACAAAAGCAGTCCAAAACTGTGTGGTACTAGCTAGGCTCTTAATTAAGTAATGTTAAA
>JASJDJ010000025.1 GCA_030065635.1 Xenococcaceae cyanobacterium MO_188.B32 | reverse complement strand
AAATTATAAATCTGGATAAACTCTGGATACTCAAAAGGATCGTTTGTGCCAATGCCATCTACATAATCGTAACTGACAGTAAGATCGATGACCGAATTTCCCTGATGTTCGATCGCATAATCTTCAAATGAGAATGACCAACTCTCGTCAAAATCAATTCGCTCTTCTTGCCATACTCCTGTGACTATAGTAGAGCGAGGAATATCAATTCCAGAAGAACCAGACTCTACATCAATCTCTACAGTAAGAGATTCTAATACTTCACTCAAATTGTACTCAATGCCAAACTGGGTGGGAATTGGTTCACTTAAGAGAGTATCGACCAAGTTTTTATTGAGAATTTCCCAAAAATCGTTTTCATTGGGGTAGTTAACTAAGTAGTCGTCAATGAAATTATAAATCTGGATAAACTCTGGATACTCAAAAGGATCGTTTGTGCCAATGCCATCTACATAATCGTAACTGACAGTAAGATCGATGACTGAATTTCCCTGATGTTCGATCGCATAATCCTCAAATGAGAATGACCAACTCTCCTCTAACTGATTAGCCACAGCAGTACTCCTTAATTTTGTCAACCATTGTAGCTGAGTTAAACTCATCTGAACGACTACAAAATAAGGTGAATATTTTCTAATCAGAATTATTAAGTCCCAAAAAAGAAAAAAGTTATAGTCATTCTCAATAGAAACCAGGTCATGACAAAAGTCAGAGTAGATCGCTCTGTTGTACACGAAAAACTAACGATTAACAACCATAATCAATAAAGCTGCGGAAATTAATAGCCCTGCTATAAATCGTTGGTAAACCTGGAGAAAGGGCGATCGCTCTTGTCAGAAAAGTCCTTATATTCCCAAGGGGTTGTGGATAAAGAATTAGAGCGATCGCTCTCTAGATAAAACCTACCACGATTTTTAGATACAGCTTACATCTAACAGAATAGATATTTGAGAAGCTCTTGAATTTTTCATCCTAATTTGGTTGTTTTGCTAACAAGTTACTAGTGGGTAGCTCTTGATTAATGTGAACATAAAGATTGGGTACTATTTGTCCTTTACGCTCAAAACTAACCATTTGAGTTCGATTAATATCGTAGTTCTCATTTAGCTCTTCTAAAGCGGTATACAAAATTTCACCCGATTCATCTTTTTCGATGGTTTTATCGGGATTAAAAAAGCGTCCATAGTTAGGTTCTACTACTACTACATTTGACTGAAGAATTGGTTTGATAAAATAATTGCGTTCGCTTTCACTTTGTTGAGTTAAATCGTTAGTACTCAAATTAAATATAATTATTTGCATCAAAATTGCAGTGGCAATAGCAATAGGTGCGATAAATTTTCTTAACATGGGTTTCTTTTTTAAACTAATGATATGAACTAAAAATTGTCGATAGCGATCGGCATTACTCCACAGTAAAAGCAATGCGCTGACCGCATTCCGCAGTCAGAATTAGCCAAATATGCATGGGCAATTTGGCTGGCTTGACTAACACTTGCCAGAGTTTATCGGTCTTATAAGTGTTGAGATTTTTTAATTATTATTTACGAGTGTAACAAAAGATTGCAAAAAGATCTGAAATTTACCACTAAAGATGGATTTACTGTGCTTTTGCTGTTGAGTAGACCACACAGATTAAACTCGATCGATAGCTATCAGCTTTTAGCCAGCTTGTTGTTTTGTTTATCAGCTATTAGTCTTAAGTAGAACGAGATTTAGCAATTCTCAAACTCAACAAAATTACTGGAAGAATACCCACTAAAACAATAGCTAGTGCTGGGGCAGAAGCTTCTATCAATCTTTCATCAGAGGCGTATTGATAGACTCTAATCGCTAAAGTATCAAAATTAAAAGGACGAATTACTAAAGTAGCTGGTAACTCTTTCATAACATCAACGAATACCAGCATAGTAGAAGTTAGTAGCCCACCCCATATTAACGGTATATGGATTTTCCACAGAGTACTGGTAGTTCCATAACCAAGGCTACGAGAGGCATCGTCAAGATTAGGGGTAATTTTATTGAGACTTGATTCTACTGAACTGAAAGCCACAGCTAAAAAACGGACTAAATAAGCAAAAATTAGCGTAAAAACAGTACCAGATAGGAATAAACCCGTAGAAATATTAAAATGAGAACGCATCCAAGCATCTACAGCATTATCAAAATTTCCCAAAGGAATAAGTGTCCCCACAGCGATAACTGAACCTGGGATAGCGTAACCCATAGCTGCTACTCTGACAGATGTTTTCATTGCCCAGTTAGGTTGCAATCTTTGTCCATAAGCCAAAATTAAAGCAATAATCATAGCAATTATAGCTGTGGCGATCGCGCACAAAAAGCTATGATTGGCTAAATCCCAAAAATCATCATCTAAAGTTTCGCTTAGATTATTAAGGGTCATTTGCAGTAAATAAGCAGATGGAACCAAAAAACCAAGAGCAATAGGCAAAAAACAAGCAACCCAAGCCAATATACCTCTCAACCATCCCAGCTTATACTTAGGTAAGTGTTGCCGAGCATTAGCACTTTGATAGTAGCGAGATTGACGGCGAGACCATCTTTCCAACACGATCAAAACTAGGATAAATAGCATCAAAAACGCAGCAAGTTGGGCTGCTGCTGCTCTTTCTCCCATCCCCAACCAAGTTCGATAAATTCCAGTAGTAAAAGTATTAACGCCAAAATATTGGACTGTACCAAAATCGTTTAAAGTTTCCATTAAAGCTAGAGCTAAACCTGCCATAATTGATGGTCTAGCTAAAGGCAATGCCACGGCAAAAAAACTACGCCAGGGGTTACAACCAAGAGAGCGACTTGCTTCTAAAGTACAAACAGACTGTTCGAGAAAAGCGAGTCTTGCTAGTAGATAAACGTAGGGATATAAAACTAGCATGAGCATAACCACTGCACCCCACAAAGAGCGAACATCGGGAAACCAATAGTCTCGAACGCTAGTCCAACCAAAAATACTCCTCAGCCAAGTTTGCACCGGACCAAAAAAATCCAGCATATCGGTGTAGGCATATGCCAGGAGATAAGCAGGTGCAGCCAAAGGTAATAGTAAAGACCATTCAAACCAACTACTACCCCAAAAATTACACATCGTAACTAACCAAGCCGTACTCACGCCAATAATACAAACGCCTGCACCTACGCCGAGCATCAGCCAAAAAGAGTTAGTAATATAGTCAGCTAAAACAGTTTCAACTAAATGACTCCATATATCTCCAGAATCAGCAAAAACGCTTGTAAACACGAAAATTATCGGTACAGAGATTGTTAGGGCAATAATAATGGCTATGATAGTCCAACTACTCACTCTTAACCAATGAAAAGTTTGATTTTGTCGCTCGGGGGAAATTAAATTAGGTTCTAAATTGGTCATCAACAGCAATCGCAATTGTAATACACGACTTTTGCTCAAAAAGCTATAAACTATTTTTCCTAGAGATAAACAAAGCTTAGAGCTATTAAATTTTAGGACTTAGGTAAATTCTATTCAAATACTTATTAGATTTATTAACCCAATTAACATCAAATATTACATAATCGCTCTGGAATATTAGACTAAATTTTCTATATTAGGCTCTATGTGATATGGTCAAACTTTTATTGATATTGCTCTAACACCAACAAGACACAAGAGGGGGAATAGTTATCGTAATTCTAAATTCGATAAAAATCAACTACTAGAAATAGTCCTTAATTTAGCAATCATTTCGGCTCTTGTAGAAACATTTAACTTAGCAAACATCCTTTTTAATGCTTGCTTGACTGAATTTTGAGTAATTCCCAGTTCAGCACTTAATTCAGCAGTTTTTAAGCCTTCAGCTATTAAATTAGCTATTTGTTGTTCTCTAGGAGTTAGATATTTAACTAAAGGTGATTCTCTTGTTTTCTGTTGCCATTTTACCCTAGTTAAACAAACTGATAAATGAGTAGATAAGGCACTAAGTTGAAGCAGATTTTCTTGGGTAAATGGTGGTGTATTTTTACTACGAGTAAAATAAATTTTGCCGAGCAAACCACCATCTCCAATTAAGGGAGCGATCGCTAAATGCTCGATATTATAGCGGGAAAAAACGTGCTGATAGATAATACTACGCTGCCAATTCTTGGGGGTTAAAATTGCTTCTTCGTGGACTGGGGCGTGAGATTGAATGGCAAAACACATCAAAGGATCGCAGCGATAGCCTATTTCTTCATAGTGCTGCAAAATACTACTAGGTAAACCCTGAAACTCAAAATCAATTACGCGAAAATCATTAGCAAAAAACTTCCATCCCCAAGCTGTAGCTGTCAAAATATCTCCAGCATTAACCATAAAATGCGATCGCAATTCTGATTCATGGTTGGCACTGGCAAACTTAGAAATTAAAGAATGTAGCTTTTGAGTCATATCAACTAAGATCGATATCTACTGATAACTGTTCCTGTACCCGTTTGGGGTCTATGCGTAATTCAACATCAAATTTATTATAAGCAAGAACTTAAAAAATCATTATCTAAGAGCAGCAGACAAAAAAGTATAATTATAAGTTTGCAATACCCAGCTTGTTTCAAGGAGAAAAAATTTATGGCGCGGATGTACTATGACGAAGATGCCAACTTAGATTTATTAGCGCAAAAAACAGTAGCAATTATTGGCTATGGTTCTCAAGGTCATGCCCATGCTCTTAATTTAAAAGATAGTGGTATTAACGTCATTGTTGGCTTATATCCTGGGAGTAAATCCCAATCAAAAGCAGAAGCAGCAGGTTTAACCGTCAAGAATGTAGCCGATGCAGCTAGTGCTGCGGATTTAATCATGATTTTGCTACCCGATGAGGTCCAAAAAACTGTTTATAAAAACGAAATTGAACCCAATCTAAAAGAGGGAAAAATCTTAGCTTTTGCTCACGGCTTTAATATTCACTTTGGTCAAGTTGTGCCTCCTGCCTTTGTAGACGTAGTCATGGTTGCGCCTAAAGGGCCAGGACATTTAGTTAGACGTACCTACGAACAAGGACAAGGTGTTCCCTCCTTGTTTGCCGTGTATCAAGATGCTTCTGGACAAGCTCGCGATCGCGCTATGGCATATGCCAAAGGTATCGGTGGTACTCGTGCAGGTATTTTAGAGACTACTTTTAGAGAAGAAACAGAAACAGATTTATTTGGCGAACAAGCTGTTTTATGTGGTGGCTTAAGTGCTTTAATTAAAACTGGTTTTGAAACTTTAGTTGAAGCGGGTTATCAACCAGAGTTGGCCTATTTTGAATGTCTCCATGAAGTTAAACTAATTGTCGACTTGATCGTTGAAGGTGGCTTGGCAAAAATGCGGGACAGTATTTCGACTACCGCAGAATACGGCGACTATACTCGTGGTCCTCGCATCGTTAATGAACAAACTCGCGCAGAAATGCGTAAAATTCTACAAGAAATTCAATCGGGACAATTTGCCCGTGAGTTTGTCTTAGAAAATATGTCTGGTAAAGCAGGATTTACCGCTATGCGTCGCCAAGAAGCCGAACATCCTATTGAGGAAGTAGGTAAAGATTTGAGAGCTATGTTCAGTTGGCTTAAGGAAGAATAATCAGTAGAAAGCAAGAGGCAATAGCTCGATAAGTACCCGTGTCAAATAAATTACCTAATTAAGATCGTTAGTAGGAGCGTGGTTAGTAGTTATCACAGTACGTTAATCTGTTAGGACAAGTTGATTAGATTGCTCGTAAGTAATAAGTAATGAGTAATAAGTAATGAGTGTCCTAATCTAAGTGCGTAGTTCTAATAGTACGACGTTAAAAATATGTAAACAATTTTGCCTAGGTACTTATCTATTGCCTTTGACCAATTTCTCTTTACAAGTATCGTCGCAGTTTGAAAGCAAGCGTGTCTTTAGACCTGGGATGAAAAACGAGTCAGCACCGCCGACCAAGCTGGAATTAAATTCCAGCTTGCACGCGTGCGGTGGCATTCCGCCACCGCACGCGTGCAGTCAAACTATACAGAAAAGACACAAAACGGACATCTCACGCGTCTGGGGTTTCCCCCAGACGTCGTGTCCTCATCTTTATATAGCAAGGCTTTTGGTCGTTGTATAATTAATTTTGTTGAGATGTTCTCAACGTTAACGTTAACCGAGATGTTCTTGGTTGCAACCTAAAAACAAGTTGGGTATCAGCGAGAGAGAAACCAACCACTGAACAATGCTAGTCATTCTAGAGAAGCTACGAAAAATCTTGTCAGAGACAAAGACTGTAATGGTCGTAGCCAATGGCTTGGACGGGCTGCTTGGCACTGCCCGACAACGTTTGTCCTCCGATGCTGGTAGTGATATCGGCGCACCGATTAAAAGGTCAAGGAGTATCTTCATGAATACGACTAATTAGAATGCTCTACATGCTCTTTAGTTTGACTAGTTTTACGAGAACGAGGATTCCATTCAACGGTTGTATTAGAATCTGCTGGCAGAATTTGGGCTTTAATAGGCAGAGAAGGTAATTTAAATGCTAGTTTCTGAGGAGATTCTTCTTCTAAAGATTCTAAAGAATTTGTTTGGGAAGTAAACAGAGAATTAAATTCGATTTTACCTAGTTGAACTATTATTTTCTCCTGCCACCAGAGATGAAGAGAATTAACCAATTTCTGGAAAAAGCTTGGTGTTTTTTCTACTTCTGGTAACTCCGTTTCTATCAAAATTACTGGACTTGAAGAGTTTTCAGTTTCTAGGGGAACATCGGGTAACTCTTTGTAAAAACCAGGTTCAAATTGCCAATTAGGAATTAGTTTAATCTTACCCAGCCAACGAAAACCATCTATTAACAGAGAACAACTTTCTTTCCATCCAGAAACAATAGGCTCGATAAATTGCCCAAAATTAACTTTTGATTTATTGGAAGAATCGATCGCCCGAATCACTTCAGAAGCTAGTTCTTCATTTATAGCTCGATCGAGGGAGGGAATTTGTTTAAAATCTTGTAGCTGACAAATTTGTTGCAGTTTATTGGCTAATGCAGGAATAGGTGGTGGTAAAGTAGCCAGAGATTGAAAGATAGCAGCTCGATCGGGATTTTCAAAATCTGCTTTAGAAAATAATAAGCCTTCGCGATCGTCTACATTATAGATATTCCACAATTTTTTATCTTCTGCTAAAGCCAAAATAGAAAGATAGATAACTAACTGGGGAAAGAAATCAATTTCTAAACACCTTTTGTCTAAGGACTTTCTTAATGGGTGTTGATAGTCAGACAGTCCTTTAATACTATCCTCAACAGACTGGAAATCTTTGGCAAAATAAAGACTATCATAATCGATTAACTTAAGACTTAATTGATTAAAGCGATCGATTACGATTACATTACCATGTTGCAAATCTCCGTGAGCAATATTAGCTTCTAGTAACCTATTAGAAAGATTTAGCCAAGATTCTGCTAGAGACTTTAAGAGATTTTTGCGACCGAGATTAGCTTTAATAAACTTTTTTAGGTTTTTTCCTTCTATCCATTCCATTTTCAGAACAGGATAGCAAGTTCCTTGAACTCTAATTCCTTGTTCTAGCAAGGCAAAATCGACAAAATAATCTTTAACAGGAGTATGTTTGAGATGCTTTAAAACTTTCTTATAATGACCGAGCGTATCAAAATTACTGCGATAGAAACATCTAACTGCCCAAGTTTTATTAGGAAAAGTCGTTTCATATTTAAAGGCGATCGCAAAACTACCAGAAGCTGACCAAATATCGGTAATACCATGTCCCTTGCGTCTCTGTACTGCCTTCCCCTTAACTAAACTAGAATCTAAGTCTCGTTCACTTCCAGAATGGGGTTCTTTTTTGCGAAAAGCAAACTGAGGATTACGAATAGCACTATAATATTCCGAACGACTAGGGTATTTCATACAGGGACTATCTGGCTACAATAAGAGTCAACTAGAAATTTAGTCGAGAACCTTAATTATTACTGCGGTTGTATCATCGTTTTTAATCAGGTTTTTTTGCCTGAGTCCCTCAATGATGCCTACAAAATCAGCCATCTTCTCTAATTGAAATATTTTCTTCCACTCTGGCGATCGATTTTCGTAATCTGCTAAAATCCACTGAGATAAAGCATCTGTTGCCAGCAAGAAAACATCGCCTTTTGAATAGCAACCTTCTTGAAATAGAGGCACACAAGAAGGATATTCAGGCAGACTTGACCAACAAGGAGTTGTACTTTTAAAGTCTTGAGAATTATTAAGCGGAAAAGCTGTCAGATGATCGGTATCTTTGTCCAACTTAAATAAACAACTATCTCCTACTGCCACAGCCTGCCATGTTTTTGTTTGTCCATCTCGATCGTTAGACAAATTTAAACCAAGGAAAGTAGCCGAACCACGATTTTTAAGTCGAGAACCTTTTTCCCACCACTTTCTATTTGGATTAGTTAATTTAGCTAAATAATATTCCCGCCATTGTTCTTGAGGTAGTTTTAACCATTCCTGATGAGAAGTACGTATTGTATCGATCGAATTTTCCAGATCGGCACAGAAATGTTTAACTAAAATCTCAGCCCATTTTCTGGGATATAAAGAAGAACCAGCCCCATCAGCTAAAGCGATCGTACTTCGATCGGGGCTAATATTAAATCTATCCTGGATATTTTTTGCAGTTTCACCGATTTTGGGTAGAGAAAAAGTAAGAATTTGATTAGGCATAGTTACTAGTTTTGTAGTCAAATATGACATTTACTAGCTTGGTACGGTTTAACTCGTACAGGGCTAACTCCGAGTTTATGATGTTTCTTATCTTGCTTGAGTTCTATATGGAATTTATTAAACTTGACTGACAAAGTAGAAATTCTAAATTAGGTTAGGTATTAGTCATGGTAGCGAAACTAACTAATAAGTTTAAACTTAATAGCCTTCAAGATTAACATGGGACAAAGAGCTAATTTAATTGTTGTTGAATACGGGAAATACGAGTTATTTTATAGCCATTGGGCTGCGAATACTCTTCCCCGTGATTTATTTTGGAGTCCAGAATTTGCTACCGCCTTTATCCAAATGCAAAGAAAAGTAGATGAGTCTGGTTGGTTAGACGATGTTTGGGCAGAAGGTGGCGCAGTTATCGATTGGGACAAGAAAGTCTTTCTTCTGTTTGGTGGAGAAGATTTTCTTTGGGATGTACCTTTAAGACGTATTTATCTTCAGCTTGTAAGCTATATCTGGCAAGGTTGGGAAATTAGATGGGCTTATGAAGGGATTGCAGATATTGCTGATTATGTTAATTATCCTCGTAGCAAAGTAATTAGTAACTAAGTATCCTGGATTGGCTCGACTAATTTCCTGATTATATGGCATAAATCGCAGTTATATCTATAAACTACATAGATTGTCCAAGAGTAAATTGGACAAAATGCTTATCCTAAATTTTTTCTCTTGGATAAAACGACGATTTTACAAGCAGAAAGTCAGAAGATTTTGATACTTTACTCTAATTTAACCTTCTAAAAATTAATAATTTTTCGCTCTGGTAACAAACTAACTAAAAGTTCATTAATGTTATCTCGTACTTGTTTACTGTTATGACGATAAGGTTCTGGTAAAAAAAGATCTCCCAAGGTAATATAAATAGTCATCATAAAAATACACAGTTTAATAAAAGCCATTAGTCGCATTTTAAGTTTTTGATGTAGTTGAAATTACATTAAGTATTAAAATTAGATAAAGTGTGTTGAGCCAATTACTAGAATAATCAATTGTTGCTAGATTATCTTCCGTAATAGTCACTAAGTTTTTTTACTCAATAAAAGTTGACCCTAAGAAACAAATCTTAGAGTCAAAAAAAGATTAATATTGCTAGCTTAAGTTAATAGCTATCAAAATATTAAAATTTAATCGAGTAATGGGTGGTTTTCGGGAACTATTTCCGAATTACTATGGTTTTTATTGCTATGTGCAAGAGCTTCAACTAAACTACGGACAGCAGCTACCATAGCGATCTCATTATCTAATTGGTTGATAGCAGAGCCAACACCAACTCCAGATGCACCCGCAGCGATCGCCATAGGTACGGTAACGGCAGACAAACCAGAGGCACACAATACCGGTACATCCACAGCACGGGCAATACTATGAGCAGCAGCTAAAGTAGGAGCAGCTTTTTCGATTAATCCTAAAACACCAGGATGAACGGGGTTAGTACTCGTACCACCTTCTGTTTGAATAAGATTGGCTCCAGCTTTGACTAATTCTTCGGCTAGCTGTACTTGTTCGTCTAAAGCCAAGATATGAGGAACCGTTACCGAAAGAGTAACTTCGGGTAAGAGAAGACGTGTTTGTTTAGTTAACTCTAAAACTTCTAAGGCTTCAAAACGTCGTCCCCGAGCATAAAAACTATCAAAATTACCAATTTCAATTAGATCGGCACCTGCTTTTACCGCCTCGACAAATAGGTTTGGTTCGACAGCAGAAATACAGATAGGTAAATCTGTAATCTGGCGAATACCATCGACTAAGGCAGAGTCGGCAGCAATATCGACAAAAGTTGCTCCTCCTGCTTCTGCTGCTTTCACAATAGTTGCTACCCGCACACTATCAAAATTGTTTAAGCCACTAATTACTTTGAGGGCATTTTTTCTGGCAAAGGCTTGCCTCAATTGAGGATGTATCGTCATGTTTACCCCAAATTATTTTCATCTCAATTTATCTGGTAGCAATTAGACTATCTGAATGATGGGCTTTCTTGCTACTCATGTTCGTTATTACCTTACCAGTTAAAAACCACAATCTGTTGTTTTTAACCCGTGCAAAATTATATTTTATTATTTAAGGAGTCTAGGATACTTTACCCTGCCAAGATAGAACTTAGTTTAACGTTGAGATACTTCTGATAAATATTTTTGGTGTTTGAGAGTTTGTAACTGTTGGATCAGTACTTCAATTTCAGCTTGTAGATGAAGATATTTAACTTGCTGATCTGCTTGGTAGTATCTAGTCATTTTGCTCTCAGAGGATAGGTTAGAGCTACGATCGGCAGAGCGATCGATAGTAGGTTTTTGACTTTCACGAGATAATACTGTGTTCATAAAACTCTTCACTATAAATTTTGTTTTTTTACACCAACTTGACATACTAGCGTAAAGATAGTGGGATTTTGTGTAATTTATGTCAGTTTGGAAATTGGTACTTGGGGAGCGAACAACTAAAGCTCTTATTCGATCGGGGTTATAGCCTTATTTTGTCGATCATTTCATAACTATCGATATTTTTTATGGAAAACATAACAATAGGTAAATTTTTCTTGTTTCACTAAACTAGTAATAAATAAAGCTGTGCATAGAGAGGGGAAACTGTGTTGCTATCCAAAGGGTTTGAAATAGAAATGTATACTGGCACGCCAGAAGGGGATGTCATTGGTTTATCAGATAAAATAGTTCGGGCTTTAGATGGCTTCGTTCGGGAACCAGATAGTAGGAATGTAGAGTATACCACTGCTCCTTTTTGTAATTACGATCGCTTATTATGCGCTTTGGTTAAACCAAGACAAAAATTAAGAAAATTTTTACACACCCTGGGAGATTACACTCTTATTCCTGGGAGTACCTTATCTTTAAACGATAGCGATCGCTTTTATCGCTCCGATCCCCATAATCCCTATCATAGTTATATCGAGCAAACTTACGGTACGAAAGTAGTTACAGCTAGTGTTCATATCAATATTGGGATTAGCGATCCCGAAATGCTAATGCAAGCTTGCCGTTTGGTTAGAGTTGAAGCTCCCCTATATTTAGCTTTAAGTGCCTCATCTCCTTTTCTCAATGGTCAAGCAACAGGTTACCACTCAACCCGTTGGCATATTTTTCCGCAAACCCCTTCACAAGTTCCCCTGTTTAATAGTCACAATCACTTCATTCAGTGGACAGAAGCACAATTGGCGAAAGGAACAATGAGAAATGTTCGTCACCTCTGGTCATCGGTAAGACCTAATGGCGATCGCCGTCCTTATAATCTCAATCGTCTAGAGTTAAGAATCTGCGATCTAGTTGTCGATCCCATCTCTTTGCTGGCAATAACCGCTTTAATAGAAGCCAGATTAAATCAAATGTTTGCTCAACCGACTCTAGACCCCTTGCAGAGTAGTGAGCTTAATGAATCGGAATTAATTGCCATTACAGCAGCTAATGAAATAGCCGTAGCTCGCTCCAGTCTAGATGCCCAACTACAATATTGGCAAGATGGTAGCAAGATTAGTGCTCGTGATTGGATTGAAGAAATCTATCAACAAGTTTTACCCTTTGCCAAAAAACAAGGTTATAGTTGTTTTCTCTCTCCCTTAAACAAAATCTTGCGTTCTGGAAACATGGCTCAACAATGGTTGCAACTCCACGAACGGGGACTAGATATCCCCACAATACTTACTCGAGAAATTAAACGGATAGAGAACCAAGAAATAGACCTAGAAGATAAATTATGTCAATCTATGTTGGTAGCTTAAAATTAGTTCCTAGCTCTTAGCCGTTAGCTTTTAGCTTTGTTAAATTTAGATCTTATGATTCTTGTAAGGGTTTAGCATTGCCAAATTCCTACCCTAATAACTAATAACTAATAACTGATAACTGATAACTGATAACTGTTTACTGATTAAATGCCGATTCGTATTGTTCTGATTCAGCCCCAAATTCCTCCTAATACAGGCAATATTGCCCGTACCTGTGCAGCTACAAACACAGAATTGCATTTGGTTGGACCTTTGGGATTTGAATTAAGCGATCGCTATCTTAAAAGAGCAGGTCTCGATTATTGGCCCTACGTGAATTTACACTATCACCGAGACATATCAGATTTTCAAGAAGTTCATCGACAAAAAGGTGGCAGGTTAATTGGTTTTAGCGTTCGTGGTAGTAGTAATTACCTAGATTGTCAGTATCAGAAGGATGACTGGCTTTTGTTTGGTTGCGAAACTGCTGGACTACCACCCGATCTTCTAAAAGCTTGTGACTACCAAGTTTACATTCCCATGAGCCAACCAAAAGTACGGAGCTTAAATCTTTCTGTGAGTGTAACCATTGGTCTATTCGAGGCTCGTCGTCAGCTTAGGGTACAGCAATAAACACTACTCTTGTATCGATAATCGAGAGGAAAGAGTCATAACAAAATAACAGATAATACTTGTCTAAATTTGGTTTTCAGGTTAACCTTTCGTAGAAATATAATAATTTTCTGAAAAAGTTTGCACTTAGTACTGACTTTGTGTATTGTGTCGAAGACAATATTTTTACTTAGCTATATCCGTGTTATTACGAGATATTACTGGTGTCCTTTGTGTTTAAAGATGAGATAAAGATAAGTGTTTTTGCTTAATTTAGATCCGAAAAAGTCATCATTGCCTGATTTCATAAACTAAATTTGACAACACAATCTAATACCAGGAGGTTATTTGAGTGAGAGGAATCTATGGGTATACAAGATAAAACAGAATTTATCTCAAAGCATCTATTCAAGCAAATCGATCGACGGACAGAGATGACTCCGTCATTTCACAGCAGACTCATCTCTGATAATCAAGCAAATTTGAATTACAAGACTTCTAACAATCTAAAAAATATGCTGAAAAGTACCCTCCAAAATTGTAAATATCTTGTTAAGCTGAGTGCCATTTCTCTAAGTGCTGTTACTATGATTTTAACAGGTCAGCCAGAAAAGGTTGAAGCAAGTACAAACAAAAACGCAAACATACTCCATAGTTTTTTATCTAAGTCTTCTCAAACTGTTTTGAATTGGGAAGGTAACTTGAGGAACAAAAATAGGTTTTCTACACTGAAGCAAAATCCTCTGTCTGCTCTAAATATCAATCAGAACATTTATGAAAATCTCTTATCTAAATTACCAGCTACTGAGATTGGGGAATCGGTAAAAACAGAAAAAGCAGGACAATTTAGTAATACCCTTAAACTTAGTAATAATCCATATATTCAAAATTTATCTTTAGCCAAGCAACCAAACTGGAGTTCTGTAACTAGAGAATTATCAAACAGTAAGTCTCAAACCTTTTCTGAGATAAGATCGGAAGAACGGGTTTTTCAAATACCTTCTTTTGAAACAAATCAAACTCAACCAGGTCAATATACCGAGCTAAATTCAAAATCGCCTAGAAGCAAAAATACTGTTAAACAAGTTTATATAGTAAAACAAGGTGACACACTTAATGAGATTGCTAATTTTCATGGTGTATCCCGTCAAGAACTAATTAAGAAAAATAATATTCGAAATCCCCATCTTATTTTTGTTGCTCAACAAATACAAATTCCTCAAACTAAAGAAAAAGAAAGTTTAGAAACTAGAGAAGTTGCCAATAATAACGAGACTAAAATATTAGCCCAAAACAATAGTCAAAAAAATAATTATCCGAGGCAAAAGTTTGTAACTCAGTTATCTGGACTAGATAATGTTGAAATGGAAAATTATGACGATTTAGCGTCAGAACCTACAGAAATAACTATTACACTTGGCACGACTATTACACCAGAATTGCCTCCTCTATCTTCTCCAGAACAATATTTGCCTGCAAGTCCTGCTGAATTTGATGGTTATATTTGGCCTGCTAAGGGAAAACTTACTTCTGGTTATGGCTGGCGTTGGGGTAGAGCCCATAGAGGAATAGATATTGCTGCACCTATAGGGACTCCTATTATAGCAGCAGCTTCAGGGGAGGTTATTTCTGCTGGATGGAATTCTGGAGGTTATGGCAACTTAGTTAAAGTAAAACATCCTAATGGTAGTGTTACATTGTATGCACATAATCACAAAATCATGGTTCGTCGCGGTCAAAAAGTTCAACAAGGGCAGCAAATAGCTCAGATGGGCAGTACTGGCTACAGTACTGGTTCTCATCTCCATTTTGAAATCCGCTCTAATGGTAAAACGGCAGTAAACCCCATCGCTTATTTACCTAAAAAATAAAATTAGGAATATTTTTAATAATTATAGGAATTAAAGGGTAGATAATTACTTTTACCCTTTTTTTGCACTAAAACTTGAATTACAAATTATATCGTCCTCAAAAAATGAATGTTAACATTGCGGAAGTAGGCACAGCTTTCTATTAGCTAAATTTAGTGTGCGATCGCCAAACTTATTTATTATGTTAAGCAAAGAGTCTCAGGTAAATCAGGAAACAACAGAGTTTAAAGAGCAAGAACCTCTTTCAGAAATCTGCGAACAAAATTTAAGTTTGGCAAAAGAATTAGAACAGTTAGAAACTTTGCTAGCAGATGGGGTTAAAGTTCCTTTAACGGAATTAATAATTTTAGACCGCGAACAATTACTAGAGAAACTAGACTTAATTAAAACCAAGCTCCCACTTTTATTGGCTCACGCCCAAGATATCTTAAACAATGAGCGCGAGATTATTAGATCGGCAGAAAGTTACGCTCATAATTTAATTAAATCTGCTGAAGAGCGTGCTGCTCAAATATTAAGTAAATCTGCTTTAGTTCGAGAAGCTGAGTTAGAGGCTTCTAAAATTATGTTCCGAGTCCATAAAGAATGCGAACAGCTCAGACAAAAAAATCAAGCAGAAATGGAACATTTGAGAGAAACTACTCTAGCTGAATGTCAAACAATTCAGGTAGGTTCCGATCGTTATGCTGATGCAGTTTTAGGCAATCTCGAACAGGAATTAGGTAATATACTAGCAGTAATTCGCAATGGTCGTCAGCAATTAAATCGGTAAACAGTTATCAGTTATCAGTTATCAGTCGAAGTTACCTCGCTGTAGTTAGGAGTTTGGATATTCGTGTTTGATGAAAGGTAAATCTGTTAATACTCCTTTTGTTGTACCTACTTTTACAGATAAACCCGCACCACCAGCTTTGGTTTTGACATAAGCTAAACCAAATCCCCCTTCAGCAGTATCTGTATAGCTGGTGAGAACACCTACTTTTTTATCGTCTACAGTAATAGGAGTTTGGGGTAAAACTCGATCGCCCAATTTTACGCCCCAGAGTCTCTGTTTAACACCTTTATAAGTATTTAGCCGGGCAATAGTTTCTTGTCCGATATAACAACCTTTATCGAAAGAAATCGTGTACCAGAGTCCTGCTTCTAAAGGATTATAATCTTCGGTAAGCTCTCGCTCGACTGCTGGTCTTCCTTGTTCTATTCTTAAGCGTTCCCAAACTCGCTCGCCGATAGGGACTGCACCAGCTTCGGTTAATTTAGACCAGACTTTAGCTGCACCGTCTACAGGCACAATTAAGGTGTATCCTGGTAAAGCTAACCCACTTCCTACTGCCAAACGCACTGTGGTGTCCTCTATGGTGATTAATTCGTGGTGATAGGACGATCGAGCGATAATATTTGCTAGCCCTAATTTTGAGATTAAAGTACCGCTCTCGGCTCCAATCAAAGTAAATATGGCGTTTTCTGCGGTAAGATCGGTTAATTTGACTTTATCAAACGGAAAAATAAAACCATCTAACCATTTAAACAGTTTTTGCCGACAATGAGGAGAAACTAAGACCCAGATAGAATCTTCGGTAATATAGGCTGTAACTAGATCGAGAGCACGTCCCGTTGAATTAACCAAAACTGTATCACAACCTTCTCCTGGTTTAAGTCGGTTAATATCGTTGGTGCTTTGATTGTGTAGATAACGCAAACGATCTTCGCCACTTATTTTGAGCAGTCCCCAATGAGAGCGATCGACTATAGCTACTTCTGTTTTTGCTGCCGATAAGCCCAATATATCATTACCAAAACTGAGAGGTATCTCGGTGTCGGTTGCTAACTCTGCACCTGATTCTAGATGTATTTTACGTAACTCTTCCACGATCTTTCGGTCAAATATCAAGTTTAAACTAACTCTAAAAAGATTACTATAGAATCTCTACCTTAAATTTAGACTGGGATAGACTTGAAGATATGAAAGCAAATGATATTCTAATTATTGGCGGGGGGATCGTCGGTTTATCGATCGCTATCGAACTTCAACTACGCGGTGCCAAAGTTACTGTTCTCAGTCGAGATTTTCAGCAAGCAGCTTCCCATGCAGCAGCAGGAATGTTAGCTCCTACAGCAGAAGAGATTCCTTCTAAGCCAATGCAAGATTTATGTTTTAGATCGCGCTGGCTTTATCCTGAATGGGTTGGTAAATTAGAAAAATTATCAGGTCAAGACACTGGTTATTGGTCTTGTGGTATTTTAGCTCCTGTCTGCGATCGACCAAAGTCTGTCGAGCGACAAGATAGTCATAAAATTTGGCTGGACGAACAAAGTATTAAATTTTATCAATCAGGATTGGGTACAGAAGTTATCGGCGGTTGGTGGTATCCCGAAGATGCCCAGGTAGATAATCGTTTATTATTGCAATCTCTATTACAAGCTGCTCGAGCTCTGGGAATAATAATACGAGAAGGAGTGAGAGTAGAAGCAATACAACAAAGACAAGGTAAAGTTGAGAGCATCTTTACTTCTGTAGGAGAATTGCAAGCAGATAGCTATGTTTTGGCTACTGGTTCTTGGTTGAGTGAATTGTTACCTTTGCCAGTCCGTCCCGTTAAAGGACAAATGCTATCTGTGAGGATGCCTCATCAACCCCATCAACCCTTCCCTTTACAACGGGTATTGTACGGAAAAAATATTTATTTAGTCCCTCGTAAAGATGGCAGATTAATTATCGGCGCGACTGTAGAGGAAGTAGGCTGGACTCCGAATAACACGCCAATGGGAATACAGAACTTGTTAAATAAAGCCATAAAACTATATCCAGCGAGCGCAGAATGGCAAATTGAAAACTTTTGGTGGGGTTTTCGTCCCGGTACTCCTGATGATTTACCTATCCTCGGTCATAGTCCCTGTGATAATTTATTTTTGGCAACAGGACATTATCGCAACGGAATTTTACTCGCTCCTGTAACCGCGAGTTTACTGGGAGATTTAATTTTAGAACAGAAAACTGACCCTCTTTTAGCTCATTTTAGTTGGCAACGTTTTCATACGGCATCTACAACAAATAACATGATTTATTTAAACAATTCTAGTAACAACGGTACTAAAGCATCTCTACAAATTGAATCAAAACCCACTGCTTCTTTAGCTGCTGAGTCAAGTTTAGAAGCCGATAAATTGTCGATCGCGGGACGTACTTTTAATTCCCGTCTCATGACAGGTACGGGTAAATATCCTAGTATCGAAGCGATGCAAAAAAGCGTAGTGGCTAGTGGTTGCGAGATTGTTACCGTAGCAGTAAGAAGGGTACAAACTAAAGCACCAGGGCATGAAGGTTTAGCAGAAGCCCTAGATTGGAGTAAAATCTGGATGTTACCCAATACGGCTGGTTGTCAAACAGCAGAAGAAGCAGTTAGAGTAGCTCGTTTAGGCAGAGAGATGGCAAAGTTATTAGGACAAGAAGATAATAATTTCGTCAAATTAGAAGTCATTCCCGATGCCAAATATTTATTGCCCGATCCTATCGGTACTCTAGAAGCAGCAGAACAGCTAGTTAAAGAAGGATTTGCCGTTTTACCTTATATCAATGCCGATCCTTTATTAGCAAAACGGTTAGAAGAAGTAGGTTGTGCCACCGTCATGCCTTTAGGTTCGCCCATTGGTTCGGGACAAGGAATTAAAAATGCTGCCAATATTAGTATTATTATCGAGCAAGCAAAAGTTCCCGTCGTAGTGGATGCAGGAATTGGTATACCTAGCGAAGCTGCCTATGCTATGGAATTAGGAGCAGATGCTTTACTCGTCAATAGCGCGATCGCTTTAGCTCAAAATCCCCCAGCAATGGCTAGGGCAATGGGTTTAGCAGCAGAAGCAGGAAGACTGGCTTATCTGGCAGGAAGAATTCCTGTTAAGCAATATGCTAGTGCTAGTTCACCTTTGACGGGAACAGTTAATTGAATTAAAGTTTAGCTTTAATAGTTTGCGCTAAGCGCAGTGATAGAGCAGCTAAGGTTAGAGCAGGGTTGGCTGCTGGAATAAATGGCCAGACTGATGGATCTGCACAGTAGAGATTATCGTAATTTTCAAACTTCAAATTAGTATCTACCACTCCAGTCCCATCTCCACTCATCCTCAACGTTCCCCCAGCGTGATGCACAGTACCTTCATTCCCATAGCCCATTCCTTCGCTTGGGTTAAAAGGAATACCCAATTTACTCAAAATAGCTTACGCATTTGTTGAGCAGCATCAAAGTGAGGAACACCTGTTTGATTTCTCTTGACTTTAACTGATAGCTTTTGATTTATACCATTGGAGCGAACAAAGTTATCATCATCCAGAAAACTAGAGAAGGCAAAGGTTAGCTTAATTCTTGAAGTATCTGGAGCTTGTCGTATGTCATCATCAGGTTTTCGTAGATTCCAATAAACTGGATTAATTAAAATTTCGATATTAAAAGGATGATTGTCAATTGTGGCATCACGCTTAGACATAAATACTTTGGCGTGTTTATCTGGGCCACCCAAGGGATTACCATCAGGAATTATGTATTCAGCGGAAAATAAAGCAGGATGATCTGTTAGTCCCACGCCGATTCTTTGATTAGGATCGTTTAAATCACTATTGAGAGCAATTTTAGGACTTTCGAGAGAACCAGCAGCCAGAACAATTATCTTGCCTTTATAGCTTCGGGTAATATTACCCAATAAATCTTGGCAAACAACGGTTGTGGCTTTTGAACCTTCTGTTTCAATTCTGGTGACTAAATGACCTAAGTTAATTGTTAGATTATCTCGTCCAGCAACTCCATCAAAAGCCATTGAAGTCAAAAGAAGATCGGTAGTAGAAAAAGTTCCTGTTGAACTTTCCAAAATATTTTCAATTATGTTGGCATCGCTAATATTGGGCTGATGTCGAGAGTGAGGAAGATCCGCAACAATCCAATCACTGAAGTCAGCGGAAAGTTTCGAGACAAGATTATTCTGAAAAGGGCCTAAGGTCTTTCCTTTTCGCATTAATTTTTCTGCTTCATCATATCCATTTTGACTGGTGAAGAAGTCACCGATTTCACCAGGCCAAAACTGTAGTTCCCAATCGCGCATTCGGGGAATTAACCCAGACCAATAGTTAGAGCGACCACCCAAACTCAAATGTACACCAAGGATAAAATCAGAGCCAGGTTCGTTATTATAATGTCCGACTTGATGATGTACTGCTAGTCGCGACCAATCTCCAGGAAGATTGGTTGTATGGGTTGGGAAAGTCAATCCTCCAGCCTCAAGCACCAGAGTTTTGACCCCAGAGTCAGATAAAGCATCTGCTAATACTCCACCACCAATGCCAGAGCCTATTACAATTACGTCGTATTCAATATCTTCGCGAGTGTTATTAGGAATGCCATCTTGGGCTATTCTAGTACGGTCAATGTGAAAGTTATCATATCCATGCTTGTAACGACTCGGGACAGTAGGAAATTGAATCTGCTCTTCGGTAAAAAATGCCTCAGTGCTAGTTGATATATTTAGATTGGAACCATTCATCCAATAAGTCTGGTCGAGGATGAATTTGAATTCTAGGTTTTCAGGGTAGCTTGACTGTTCTAAAAAGAATTCCCAACCACCAAATCGATAAATTCCGAAAATATCTTTCGTCCAGCCATCTTGTCCGTTGCGTAGGCTGACCAGATGATTGGGAGCATATTGAGTTGTCTCGAATCGAATTTTTAATAGTGGTTTTGGTGCTGCTAGTATAGCTCTTGTAACAGGTGAGGAAGAAAGCTCTAAAGGCTCACCAATAAAAGTTTTATCTCTACCACTGTGATACTGAAAATAATTCATATCTTTTCTCTAGGTTTTAGATTTAATTGTTTATTAGACAGCAACTTTTTTGATATGCACCTCATAAATCGTGATTAATACTGTGATTAATACTAAAAATGAGAATTGCTATAATACCCAATCAGAATTACATACTATTTTTATCGCTCCGACCATCAAACCCTGTAGAGACGAGAAATTTGAGGGGCATTGCTAAATTAGGATAGGAAAAATTAAAATAGAACTTTGAGTGTGTGGAGAAGTTACACACTCAAATTTCTATGACACTAATATCTATTATTTGACCGTGGAATGCGGTCACCGCAGGCACCGTCGTTTTACAAGGGGCTGTGGGCGGACGCAGGTTCCGCCCACAGCCCCGTGGCGGTGTAACGGTGACTTTTATTTTACTTTGTTCCACAGTTCCACAGAAGCGATCGCTCTGTCTATCTGGAAAAACAAAGTAATTACTTTATTGGCACTCTACTTCAATAAGCTTCCACCATCATCCTCACAACATCAGGCATTTTGTATTGGGCTTGCCAACCTAATTTCTCTTTGGCTTTAGTAGGATTACCCTTACTCACAGCTAAATCTGTAGGGCGCAATAGACTATTATCTGTAACCACATGGTCTTGCCAATTTAGACCAGCGCAATGGAAAGCTTCGATCACAAACTCTTCTAGGGCATAACTTTGTCCCGTGGCAATAACATAGTCATCAGGTCGGTCTTGTTGCAACATCAGATACATAGCTTCCACATATTCTGGTGCCCAACCCCAGTCCCTTTTAACCGAAATATTGCCCAAACGCAGTTTTTCCTGACTTCCTTTAGCGATCGCACAAGCAGCAGCGACAATTTTTTGCGTCACAAATCTAGTTGGTCTTAAAGGAGATTCGTGATTAAATAAAATGCCCGAACAAGCAAAAATATCGTAGGCTTCCCGATAATTAGCTACTTGCCAAAAAGCAGTAGATTTAGCCACAGCATAGGGACTTCTAGGGCGAAAAGGAGTATTTTCATCCGCAGGGCGATCGCCAAGATCTCCAAAACATTCACTCGAACCAGCATTATAAAATTTAATCGGTGCCCCAATAAAACGAATTGCTTCTAAAAAATTAAGCGTACCGGTAGCAATACTTTCTAAAGTTTCTACTGGTTGTTCAAAAGAAAGACCTACGGAAGTTTGTCCGGCCAAATTATAAATTTCATCTGGCTCAACCTTACTAATTACCTGCAAGACACTACGAAAATCCGTAGGGACAAGAGACTCATACTTAACTTTTTCCCTAATACCCAACCGTAAAAGATTGCGAAAAGAAGATACTTGAGCATCCCGCGAGGTTCCACAGACAAAATACCCCTTTTCTAACAGCAACTTTGCTAAATAAGAACCATCTTGACCAGAAATACCACAAATTAGTGCTTTTTTCATAAAAATAGTAGTTAGTAGTTAGTAGTTAGTGGTTAGTAGTTAGTGGTTAGTTGCTTCCCCATCTCCCTCATCTCCCTCATCTTCCCCATCTCTCTAAATTTCCCTCATCCCTTACCTTTTTTCGACCAACTAGAAATTCCTAACAAATTTTGACATACCGCCCCCAGATAACCTATTTGTCCGTAAGCATAAGTTACGTTATCAAAACGCAAAGCAGGATCGCTATAATATTTCACTGCTTTATACATTCCCCTGACTAATCTTTCTCCACCTCTACTAAATTGAATAAAACCTTTTCTTCCCGCCACTTCTTCCCGATAGCATTCGCTAACTCCTTGCCACCAACTACGACGCAGGAACCAGCCTGGTTTAGTTCTTTCAGGAGCAACATTATGAGCTACAAGAGCATCAGGTAAATAAGCAACTTGCCATCCTTTTTTCAAAGCCAACTCAGTCATATACAATTCTTCATTCGATAGCAAGTTTTTACCCACTCTACCTAAATTAGGGTCAAAACCACCAATTTCCTCTAAAAAAGTCCTCCTCAAGGAATAATTTAAGCCTCTAGGAGTTAAGTTAGGATTGTCAATATAAACTACTTCCTCTCCTAAATCGTATGCCCCCAAACCCCCTGCCATATCTGGAGAAATCCACTTTGGAGGAGTAATACCTTCAGGCCAAATTAAAGTTACTTTTCCCCCAGCGATCGCTAATTTTTCATTTTCTTGATAAGCTTGGGTTATAACTTTAAGCCATTGAGGAGAAGCTTCCGCATCATCGTCTAAATAAGCCAAAATTGGCGCATTAGTTTCTTCAGCACCGCGATTGCGAGCAACCGAAAGACCTAAAACTGGTTCGTAATAGTATTTCAGACGAGGAGCCCCAAGACGAGATTCCACAACCTCTCTAGTGCGATCGCTTGAAGCATTATCAATGACTAATATTTCATAATTGTCGCTCTGTTGTTGCAATAAGCTATCAATGGCAGCCCCTAAATAGGAGTCGCGGTTATGAGTACAAATAATGGCAGCTATTTGTAATTCCGACATATAAATTAAATTAATCTAAATTTACTGATAAGCGATCGCTGTTAACTGTTAACTGATTTAAAGGCATCTAGTAATACTTGTTCGTATCGCTGACCTACCTTTTCCCAAGTGTATTCGTTTTCCACTAAAGACCGCCCATTTTCTGAAAGTTTATCTCTTAATTTGGGTTCGGCAAATAGACGACCGATAGCATAAACATATTCTTCTAATGTATTAGCCCGCATTGCTCGTAAAGGAACATCAGCACCATCCACTTTTAAACCCGATAAAGCGCGATCGCTTCCTACTACGGGTACACCCATTGCCATTGCTTCTAGAGTTCTATTTTTTAAGCCAAAGCCTTGACGCATGGGTACAACACAGACTGTTGCCCAATGTAAATATTCAACAACCGAAGCAACTTCTCCCGTTACTTTAATACCTGGTAGAGAATTTAAGGCTTGTATTTCTTCTACAGGGTTAGCACCTACTAACTCTAGGGTAGCTTCAGGATATCTTTCGCGGACGGCAGGAAATATTTCTAAGGCTAAAAAACGAGCAGCATTAATATTCGCCGGTCGATCCATATTGCCCACAAATACTATGCGCTGTCCGCCCTGATTAGTTACACGACGGGGAAATTTAGCTAAGTCTACTCCATTGGGAATAACTTTAATAGTACTTTCTGGTTCTAATTCTTTGAGTAAACGTTTGTCTTTTTGCGTAACCGTAACTATTTGGGCAAATTTACTCAAATAGTTTTGTTCGTAACGGCGCAGTACTCCTAAGTTGATTTGATCCTTTAATTCATTTTCTGAATCTCCTGTTTCTAATTGTTGTTTATATATTCCATATTTAGAACTATGGACATTGAGTACAGTTCCTAATTGTTCGCGCCACTGAGAATTAATATAGATTTCATTAGTACTGTCTTCACAGGTAATCACATCAAAGCCTCCTTCTTTGACTGCTTTTTTGACCCAATTGGCGATCGCCGAAGAATAGGCTTTCAGTATTTCGGGGGGTGTTCCTTGTTGGATGAATGTACCCAAACGTTTGGCTTTTTCAATAATTCCTGCTGATTCTGAGGCTTTTTCTGGAGGAAAAATAACTAACTCTGTCACTTGCTTTTCCAAGGCTTCTATTTCTTCATCACTAATTGTCTCGTTACGCTGAGTTACAAGAGTCACCTGATGAGACTTACTCAGATACTTTAGTAAATGAAATGTTCTTAACTGCTTCCTTCCCCTAGTGGGTGGATAGGGAAAGGTAGAAGAAAGCATGATAATTTTCATAACTTTTTCCTTGTCAAGCTATAACTGGCTCGCTCTCTAAAAATTGAATCAGAAAGTACTAAGAATCCTAGCTACTTCTTGAAGACAAAGCAAATTTTTATGGGTTGGTGATGGGTGACTGGTGATTACGATAAGTTTAGTGGTTTTCCAATTCCTAATCCACAATCCCTAACAAAAAGAGATTAAAAATTGTTAAATTTATAAAATGGTAAATTCACGGTTGAAAAAACTGGCTGCTTATCTTCGTCCCCACTGGCGAATGGTTCTGTTGGGTGTTATTTCTTTATTAGTTGTTAATGCTGTTGGTGTATATATTCCTCTGTTGATTAGAGATAGCATCGATGAACTAAAAACTGGATTTAGTTTTAGAGACTTATCTGGTTATGCTATTTTACTGTTAGTACTTGCTTCAGGAATGTGGATAATTAGGATGCTTTCGCGCATCTTAATCTTTGGAGTAGGCAGAAAAGTAGAGTTCGATTTAAAGCAAAAGATTTTTCGCCACCTGCTGTCTCTCGAACCTGGTTATTTTGCCACTAATACTGCTGGTGATTTGATCAGTCGTTCTACTAGTGATGTAGACAATATTCGTCGTTTGTTAGGTTTTTCGGTATTGAGTTTGGTAAATATAGTATTTGCCTATGGTTTGACTTTTCCTGCCATGTTAGCAATTAACGTTCGTTTAACTTTAATTGCCATTGCAGTTTATCCCGTGATGATTATTACCGTGCAATTGTTCAGCAGTAAATTGCGGGACTTTCAACTCAAAGTACAAGAAAAACTTGCCGATCTCAGTGAATTAATCCAAGAAGATATGAGTGGCATGGCTTTAATTAAAATATATGCCCAAGAAACTCAGGAAAGAAATGCTTTTCGCCAAAAAAATCGGCAGTTATTAGCAGCTAACTTATCTTTAGCCAGAACCAGAAATTTATTGTTTCCTCTAGTAGAAGGAATTTCTTATTTAAGTTTATTATTACTACTGTGGTTAGGAACCAGATCGATCGCCCAAGGAGAAATTACTGTAGGTGATTTTGTCGCTCTTCTTTTATTTGTAGAAAGGTTAGTCTTTCCTACTGCCCTACTGGGATTTACGATTACTACCTATCAACGAGGGGAAGTCAGTATCGATCGCCTACTGGCAATTCTTTATGCCCAAGCCCAGGTAAGTAATTCTCCTGAAGCTACTCCTTTACCCCTAGAAGAAGTTAACGGCAAAATTACCTTCCGTAATCTTACTTATACTTATCCCGGTGCAACTAACCCTGCTCTAGAAAATATTAACTTAACTATTCACTCAGGAGAAACCGTTGCCATTGTTGGTTCCATTGGTGCCGGTAAATCTACCTTAGCCAATCTTATTCCTCGCTTGCTAGATGTGGAAGAAGGACAAATATTTTTAGATGACAAAGATATTACTAAGCTATTACTAAAAGATTTACGTAGAGCGATCGCTTATGTACCCCAAGACAGTTTTCTTTTTAGTACCACTATTAAAAATAACATTCGTTATGGTGAGCCGTTGAGCGAAACACCAGAGATAGAATATGCAGCCAAACAAGCTCAAATCCATCCAGAAATACTCAATTTTCCCCAAAAATATGAAACAATAGTCGGGGAAAGAGGAATTACCCTGTCTGGAGGTCAACGTCAGCGTACTTCTTTGGCAAGAGCTTTATTAATTGATGCTCCCGTACTCATTTTAGATGATGCCCTTTCTAGCGTAGACAATCAAACCGCTACCCAAATTCTCAGTAATCTTTCTACTGAAAGGCAGAAAAAAACCATAATTTTTATTTCTCACCAGTTATCGGCTGCTGCTACCGCAGATCGCATCGTAGTTATGGATAGGGGCAAAATTTTACAAGTTGGTACACACCAAGAACTAGTAGAAACCTCGGGATTGTATAAAAATCTTTGGTTACAACACCAATTAGCAGAACTATTAGATTAGAACTAAGACAATTTGCGTATTGCTTAAGTAAATTTCCTTACCTATAATCAAGTATATATGATATTTATATAGGGCAAGTTATGTCCCAATCCAAATATTCTGCTCAGATTAAATCTTTAACATCAGAAAATTCTACTAATAGTAAAATTAATTGGTCTAATACTAACCCCAAACAGATATTTGACCTAATAGGTAATATCCTGACTTATAAAGATTGTATCTCCTATCAACTTATTCCCCTTGATTTAAAGGATAGACATCTGGTCATAGGCATAGTAAACCCAAAGGATACAACGGCACTGAACTATGTTCGTTCTTGTTGTGCTAATCGGGTTGACTCTATATCTACAAAACAGATAGACCTTAAAACTCATCAATTAATTCTTTCTGCCTACTCTCGGCGTTCTGATTCTCAAAAGTCAGTTACTCCTGATGCGTCATCTATGTTGCAAGAAAGACCAACTCTAATTCTCGATAATCCAGAAGAAATTGAGGAAAAAGACAATCAGCGTTCTGCACAATTTAATCATAATAATCAGTCTGTCCTTCAAGCCCAATCGGTATTAAATGTTGGTAACCAAAAACCCGTTCAGACTCCTTTAGGTCTAGATTTGCGACCTAAGTATATGTCTGCTCCTCCTAGATTTCTCTCTTCTCTACCACCACAAATATTATGGCAAGAGTTATTAGCCAGGGTTTTAATAGCTGGAAATGGACGAATTCAGTTTGAAAGATTGCCTAGTAATGGTCGCATTAGTTGGAGTCAAAATGGTAATTTAAAACTATCTATAGACCCCGTAGCTGCTAGAACATTTCAAGGAGTTTTAGAGGAATTAAAACGCTTAGTCAAGCTGCCCAATATTCCAGTCAAACAAGTTTATAAAGGTGAAATAGAACGTTCTTATAAACAAGAAAGATTATTATTACTTTGGCGGATTAACCCAGGTAAATATGGAGAAGAAGCTACTCTACAAGTGATACGAGGTAAAGTTTTAGCCTTATATCAAAAAAGACAAATAGAAGAATTAGGAGACCAAGTTATAGAAATAGCAAAGCAACTAGAACGAAAATTAGAGCAAATTCAAAACTGTCGTCGAATTAATTCTCATTCTTGGGATAAATTGTCTGTTTTACACGAAATTAACCAAAAAATTAATCGACAAATCAAATCATTGGAATAATTGGAGTTCGGAGAGACAAGGTATGCCTTGGCTGTAAGGAGTTGGGAGTTGGGAAAATTTTGCCTTTTATCTATTCGGCAGAGATTATGTTCTAAGATGAGGACATGACACTGAGCAATGCTATTTTGAATGCTTTAGCGTTACGAAAATAAATCTGAGGATTATCGATACGTATAAATTGTTACTACATAAACTATAAACGAATTAAGGTACTGTTAACCGTAAATATATACTTTCAAGAAAGTTCTACAATCAAAAGCAGAGTGTATTATTAGAAACATTTTAGTTTTATGCTACGTAAATTTCTAATTGTGTTAATGTCCCTATCGTTGTGCTGGACTACAGTTGCTTGTGGTTCGCCATCGGCAAATCAATCTGGACAAACTTTTAATAATAATGTTGCTTCTGCGCCAACTTCGATCGCTGATGGGAAGTATCCCGTACAGCAAGCTACCTATGATGATGTTAATGGTGAGTATACTTTAATGCTACTCAATACTCCTCCAGGAAAGCCTCCTGTTTTACAAACTGCTAATTTACAAATGGCACGTTTAACAGATGAAGAAATTGCCAACGGGGAGAAAACTTATCTTCAAGTTGATAATGGGCAGTCAGTGATGCACTTGACAGAAGATTTTAAAATAGAGTACGTTCACAACGTCACGGAAACCCAAACTAACCCCCAAACTGGTCAACAAGAAACCGTAATTGTCCGTCGGGAATCTAGTTTTTGGGCTCCTTTTGCTGGTGCCTTAGCTGGACAAGCGTTAGGTAGTTTGTTATTTACCCCTCAGTACTATGTACCCCCTGTCTATCAACCAGGAGGAGTTATTACTGGATATGGTGGTTATGGTAGCAGCTATTCTCAAGCAGTCGATCGCTATCAAGAGCGTTATAATAGACCTCCAGCAGCGGTTAGAAATCGTCAAACGCTTCGTACCACAGGCAGTATAAGAAGCAATACACCAAGTAGCAGAAATTCTCTTCGTAAGCCTAATTCTACCGGGACTCGCTCTACTGGTTCCGGGTTTGGTTCTAGTACTTTACGCTCTTCTGGTTCTAGTAAAACTAGACAGCTTAAACGTCCTAGTGGTTTTGGTAGTAGAAGTGGATTTGGCAGTAGAAGTAGAGGGGGAATGCGGATGAGAAGACGTTAATATTAGTTCGGAGTTCGGAGTTCGGAATTTAGAGTTCTGACTCCTGAATTTTTTACTACTACCAAGTCTTTATTATTTTTTAGCAAAATCATTCTGTATAGAAGTAAATAGTTTAGTCGATCGAGCCTGAATTTGCTGATATTGTTCCACTAGAGGAATAATATGTTGTTCTTCTTTCTCTACATAATTATAAATATCAATAAAATTACGTTCGATTTCTTCGTAAATAATACTGAGTTGAGAGTTTAATTTATTGGATATCTCCCCTGTAAACTTATCTTTTTCTCGGTCTAGTTTTTGCTCAAATTGCTGAATTATTTTTTTTCTTTTGAGAAAGATAGTTCCTCCTGCAAGAACAATTCCCACCCCAGCAAAAGCAGCCCCTAAAATATCTAGTAAAACAACTTCAGTAATAGCTGTAATTAACGTTCCTGCTACTGTGGCTGCACTACCACCCAAAAAACGAGGAGCAATACTAGCATTAATAGATTCGATCGCTCTTAAAAAAGATTCATCTTCTAGCAAGTGGGCTATTTTTTCTCCGACATCTTCAACCACTTGTTGACGACGTTCGATTATTTTTAAAGAAAGATTATCTGTTTTTACTTTTGGTTCGCGAATTTTTTGTAAATCGTCTATTAATGCGTCTAATAATTGGCGAATACCATCGACAAAATGTTGTACACCGTCTTGAGAAATTTCTCCTAAAGAAGATTTTAATTCTCGTTCGCAGCGTTGCTTGAGGTTTTCCATCCAAGCTTGAGTTGATTTTTCTGGATTAAACCAAGCAGCAAGAGAACCTTTGATTAATGTAATAATAGTTAAGTTTTCTCGGAACTCTGCTTTAATTTTGGCGGTAATTTTATCGTATTTGGCTAATAATCTTTCTACTAAAGATTCTAATTCATAACGAGACCTCTTTTCATTTTGAGCCAGTCTATAGCAGTTTGACAAATATTTTCTTCGAGTAGGGCATTAACAAAACTACTCTTACCCGCCTTAACCTCCCCCACCACCACAAACAAAAACGGTTCATTAATGTTTTGCCGTAGGCTTGCCAGGGTTTTTTCTAATTCTGGGTTATTAATTTGTTGAGAAAACTGTTGTATCTCTGCAAGTAACCGATCTAAAGCCGACTTGTATTTAGATACAGTTTCGTCAATAATGGGACTGCTCATTGCTTTCCTCGTTTAGAGATAATAACAATATTACAAAATTAAGATTTTAAATGAGTCAAACTAGAGCAGTAATCTGTGGCTATTATGGCAAAGGTAACGGTGGCGATGAGGCTTTGTTAATGTCTTTGCTGCAAATGTTACCACCACACGTTCAACTGATCGTACTTTCTGGCAATCCCAAAGAAACCAAAAAACGCTACGGTGTGGAGAGTTGCGATCGAGCTTCTGCTTTTCCCATCCTTCAAGCCCTAAAACTCTCGGATTGGTTTATTTGGGGAGGGGGAAGCCTGATGCAAGATGTTACCAGTATTACTAGCCCTATCTACTACGCAGGTCTAATGGCACTAGCACAACAAAGGGGTTTAAAGACTATTGCCTGGGCGCAAGGAATAGGTCCTTTACAAAAGCCATTCACCCGTTGGTTAACCAAACAAGTCTTACTTAACTGTACTGCTATTAGTGTCCGCGACCATAAATCGGCCCAAATCTTAACAGATTGGCATATTTCTCCTTTGGTTGCTCCCGATCCTGTCTGGGCATTAGAATCTAAATCCGTACCGGGTATAGCAGATTTACCTGCCCCAAGGGTGGCAGTAACTTTGCGCTCTCACCCTCAGTTAACCCCGCAAAGACTAGAAAATTTAACTACCGCTTTGGTTCAATTTCAGCAAGCAACAGATACTTATATTTTGCTTGTACCTTTTCAGGTTACTAAAGATCTGGCGATCGCCCGCTCTATTGAGGCTAAATTACCTGGTAAGAAACAAATTGTTACTCTATCCGACCCAAGAGAATTAAAAGGACTGTTTAGAGGGGTAGAAATGGCGATCGGGATGCGTTTTCATAGTTTAATTATGGCAGCAGCAGAACAATGTCGTTGTTTTGCCCTCAGCTACGACCCTAAAGTCAGTCAATTAATGTCCGAACTTTCTCTTCCTGGTTGGGAATTAAGCCAACTACCAGCAGATGCCAGTGAAATTAGTACTGTTTGGCTAGAACACTATGCCAATGGGGAGGCTTTAAATAGTACGCAAATAGAAGCGATGCGCGATCGCGCTTTACTTCATCAGGAATTGTTAACAAAAAATATAAGTTGAAAACTATTGTTAATAAATGTGGGCAATTAAGAAAAAAGGGTCTAAGCTTTACCTAGTCAAAACGAGGCACAAATAAAAGACCTCTTTCATAAATTAAAAATCTCGTTTGTGTTGGCTTTTAGCTTCTTACGACAATCGCTCATGGGGGGAACCCAAGGGGCTGACTCTTGAACTTGGTCGGGGGAACGACCTGGAATTCAATTCCAGGTCGCAAGCCCCCGCGCATTCCGCGTCAAGAGCGAGAATCGCCCCGTCCAAGACCGCGTTGTCGCGCTTTTAGCTCTTAGCTTTATAGTTTTGGTTAATTGAGGTGTTTTGTTGATTTGTTTCTCCAATTGACATTTACTCTGGCGAGAGGTCTAAAGTATAGTTATTGTCTTCAAATTATATTTAACTTTATCTCTTCAATTTAATCCTTAAATTACCCTTAATCCCGATGAGTGAAATCAATAATCCGAACCAATCTGTCAACTCGAATTCTCATACCCATTCTATAAGTAAAATGGAAATGGATAATCATGCTAATTCTGACGAAAATAAACGAGAAAACTTATCAAACGAAAATAAACGAGAAAACTTATCAAATTTGGTGAATTTGGCTGGTAAACAAGAGTCTAATTCCGAAAATTTGTCGTCACCTACTCTAGTGCCAGAAAATAATAGTCAAGAAACACAAAAACCTAAAGATATCGATTGGCATAAATTAGCTCATAAATTAAGAGAACACAATCGCAAGCTTCTGAAAAAAGTCTTTCATTTAGAACAAGAAGTAGCAGAAACAAATAACAGAATTAAGGAGTATAAGCTACGCTCTCAAAGTACCGATATGCTTATTGCTCAACAAGCAGAAGAAATTAATCACGATCGAGAAGAAATTGCCCGCCTCATCCAAGAACTAGAAACTTCTCAGAAAGAAATTCACGGTCAAAAAGTTCTTGTAGATAGCTTAAACAAACAGCTAGAAACAGCTAATGAAAATTTTGCTCGACTGGAAAGAGAATGTGCTTTACTACAAGAAAAGCATAATAAGCAAACTCATGATTTATCGCTCAAAAACCAGCAAGTAGAAGAACTTTCTGCTCGCCTCAATCGTCAGCAAAGATACACTTTGCAATATAAAGCAGCTTTAGATAAGTATCTAGATGTAAATTCTTCTAGTCCCTTAGCCGAGACAAAAATAAATAGCGATCTATTGCCAATTCACCCTCAACCGATTCAAGCTTGGTCGCAATTTCAAGCAACCAAGGAAACTTCTACCATCAAATCTTCTAATCTAGGTATTCAGAAAGAAAATTATCCTCGGGAATCGGAATTAAAACTAATTAGTAAAAACTCTAAAGAAGCTAATTGGCCCTCTCCACTAATTAATACTGTCGACAATAACAAAAAACCAAAGTCTTTAGCTGCCGTAGAACTACCAAAGTTTGAACATTCCGATTCAGTTCATAGTTAATAGTTGAATCGGAAATTAACTCCAAACTCAATTGGGTTGAGACTCTAAATAATGAAGAAAATCCATTAATTCTTCGTTAGTAAGATGGAGGCGCGATCGCTTACCATAAGTTTGTAGCAAAAAATCTCGTCCTTGTTCTTTTGTCCAACCCAAACGTTTAATTTCTATATCTGTTTTATCGATAATTTCATTAAAATCAAATTCGACAGTTTCTAGAGTCTGAGTTGACGGAACTTCTGGCAGTGAATTATCTAATTGTTCTGGACTAGTTTTCTCCGTAGAAGATACTCCGTCGTCCGAGAAAGGCGCATCGAGAGAAGGCAGAACGGGCTTTGACTCTATCAACTCTGCCGATGGGGGTGCGGTAGATAAGGATAGATCGTGGGAAGGAGCATTAAAATCTGTTTTGTCAATTTCTTGAGAAAAGTTAGATGATTCAAGCAGATGGTTATTAACTCCTGAATCTCTTTTTTCTCCAAGACTAGAAGTTGAAGCCATAGGTGTATTGACGGGAAGAGGCTGTACTCGATCGGCTTCGCGTTCTGTAGATAATTGTCTTGGGGTTGTAGCCTGTTGATGGGATGATTTATTGGTTACTTTGTCAGCATGATTAACATTAGTTACTGCCGAAATTGGAAGATTAGCGGTGCTATCTAAAGCTAGAGCTAATAATGCTCGTTCTCTAGCCCGATCTTCGGCATTTTCAACTCGATCGTCCGCAGCTAGACCAGTAGAGAGAACAACTTCCTCAACTTGCAGCGTAACTTTAACTATATACTGTCCGCGATCGATGGTAATTAATTCACTAATTAAACTGCCATGAGGATAGCGAGTACGAAATTGCGTCAACATTATTTTTATTTTACTCTTTGGTTATAGAAGATAGAAGTTCAGTTGTAGGGGCAGTTCGCGAACTGCTCTTACTCCTTAATAAATTAGTGCAAATTTACTATTATATAGATTAGCCTAAAAAGAAATTTGCCAATAGACAAATAGAATTTAAAATATAGACAGACTAACTGCACGCTAACTTATTATCTTGGTTAATAGCATCTTCAGTCAGCTTATTTCCTAGTTATTGGGTTAGATAGCCAAAGAAAGTAATAAAACTAGGTTAGTCCATTTTCATTAATGCTCTGAAATAAAGAACTTCTGAGCAATTTAGCTGCGATTTTCCGCCACGGCTAAACAGAAGCTTGTTTAATTCATCAGTGCATTTTTCTTTACATTTCGTGTAATTACTAACTTAAGTATAAAAGGACTATATTGAATGGAATTTTCGATCGCTACACTACTAAGTCAGTTTGTGGATGATAAACTGGTTGCTGGCAAAAACCTAGAAAAAAAATTAGGTTGTGAAGACGAGGAAAATATTGAAAAGTTACAAATTGCTCTGGACATTCTCGAAAAAATTGGGGTTCTGCTCAAAGAAAGAGGCAAATACCGTAGAATTTATGAAGAAGAGGTAGTAGAAGCCAAGCTGCGTTGTTCGAGTAAAGGGTTTTGCTTTGCCATTCAAGATGAAGAAAATGCTGACGATATCTATGTACGAGAAAGTCATTTAAGTAATGCTTGGAATGGCGATCGCGTTTTAGTCAAAATTATTAAAGAAGGTAGTCGTCGTCGCTCTCCTGAAGGTGAAGTTAAATTAATCTTAGAAAGAGCCAATCCTTCCTTACTCGCCACAGTTACCGAAGTAGAAGATAAATATCGTGCCGTTCCCCTAGACGATCGTCTTCTGTTTGAACTGAATTTAAAACAAAATGGACAAGACTTAGACAAAGCAGTAGATCATCTCGTTCATGTTTCTGTAGTCCGCTATCCTATCGGACAACTTCCTCCTCTCGGTAAAGTAACTAGAGTTTTGGGTAGCGATGCCGAAGAAGCCTCCGATGTGGATATTGTCTCTTGTAAACACGACCTAGTACAAAACTTTGCTGAGTCTGCCCTCAAAGCTGCCAAAAGTTTAACTAGTAAAATTCCTGCTGCGGAGATAAAAAAACGTTTAGATTTGAGGAAAAAACTCACTATTGCGATCGAACCAGAATTCGAGTCGGGGATGAATAGCTGGGTAGATAATGCTTTGACTTTAGAAAAAACCGAGGCAGGGCATTGGCAGTTAGGAATGCATATTACCGATGTAGCTCACTATATAGAGATGGATTCCCCCCTAGACCGCGCAGCCAAAAAACGAGGAACGGGAATTAATTTACGCAAAAAAATCTTGCCCATGTTACCAGAAGAGGTAAGTGACTGTTGTTCTTTAGTAAAAGGAAAAGACCGTTTAACTATCTCAGTCTTAATAACCATTGATGAATTGGGTTCGGTGGTAGAGTACAGTATTCAACCTTCGGTGGTTAAAGTAGACCATCA
The DNA here is from genome assembly GCA_030065635.1 of Xenococcaceae cyanobacterium MO_188.B32. Lineage (GTDB taxonomy): Bacteria > Cyanobacteriota > Cyanobacteriia > Cyanobacteriales > Xenococcaceae > JASJDJ01. Next base: position 16,480 of record JASJDJ010000025.1, on the reverse strand, counting down.
TTTTACTTACCAACAAGTACAGTCATTACTGGGAGAACAAGACCAAAAAGACAAAAAAATTGCTGCTGCTGTCGATCTACTCAATGACTTATTCTTTACCCTCAGTCCTCTAGTTAAAGCACAAAGAATTCAAAGAGGCGGTTTTGAAATTGCTACCCCAGAAATATCCAGTCTTTATAAAGATGAAGGTCGACTAGGAGTAATTTTAGCTGCTTCGGCATTGCCCGTGAATTCTCTCTTAACTGAATTGACGGTCTTAGTTGGTAAAGCAGTCGCCGATCATCTTCAAGCTTTGGGTGTACCGGGTATATACTGTACTCAACCAGAACCAGATGTAGAAGAATTAGAAGACTTACTCAAACTAGGTAATAATCTCAAATTAGACCTAGATTTAGACCCAGAAGCAGAGATTCGTCCTCAAGATTATCAACAATTAACCCAAAAATTTGCCACATCTCCAGAAAACCTAGTTCTCAACTATTTACTCCAGGGTACTTTTAAACCAGTTAAATATACGACTAAGCCAGGTTCTCATTTTGGGCTAGCTTACGATAACGGTTATACTCACTGTCTATCCCCCGGACAACGCTATGCAGATTTATTAGTCCAGAGAATATTAAAAGCAGTATTCGCTGAGGGAAGAGACCGCCGTCATAGTCGAGTCAAGAACGGGGTTGACCTCCATAGTAGTAGTTGTCACGGACAAATTAACTGGAGTGTTTTACCTCCAGCAATGCACAACGAAATGGAAGAAGAACTGCATAAGGTTATTTCTCATCTCAACGATAAAGAAAAACTAGCAGAAGATGCCGAAAAAGACCTAGAAGGGTTGAGAAAAGCCGAGAAAATGAAAGAGCGTACGGGTAAAATTTTTGAAGGTCTGATTACAGGGGTACAATCCTACGGCTTTTTTGTCGAAATAGAAGACCTACTAGTCGAAGGATTAGTTCACGTTAGTTCTCTCAAAGATGACTGGTATGAATATCGTTCCCGTCATAGCTGTCTGGTAGGCAGAAAAAATCGGATTGCCTATCGTTTAGGCGATCGCGTTGAAGTCGAAGTAAAAAGTGTAGACTACTATCGTCAGCAAATAGACTTAGTAACTGTTGGTGGTGGTAGCGAAGCCAGTAATGCAGATTTAGAAGAAGAATAATCCATAGGGATGGTTTGCGAACCGCCCCGAGACTCCCGATCCTTGTACGGGCGAACGGCCGTTCGCCCCTAACGATAACCGATGAATCAAACTATCTCACAACTAATCGATTTAGCCCGCAGTCGCGGTGTAGAAGCCGAAGTTTACTACCAAGCTAGTCAAGACACACCCATCGAATTTGCTAATAACCGTCTAAAATCTTTACAAACCAAAGCAACAGAAGGAATTGCCCTCAGAGTCATTGCCGATGGTAAGCTAGGATTTGCTAGTTCTACCGATCTCACTCGCTTAGAAGAATTGCTCGATGCAGCCTTGGCTACAGCAACTATCGGCGATCCTGTCGAATTTAGCTTGGCAAAAGATACTAATATTATCAGTCAAGAAACTAATTATTCATCTCCGTCTACGGAAGAATTAGTACAGATGGGCGATCGATTAATCGAACAAGTCCATGAATACAATGCTGATATCTTAGTCGATGTTAATTTTAGCGTTCGCTCTAGCAGGGTAGAATTAGCAACTACAACGGGTGCTTTTGCCGAACGCCAAAAACATACCGTCAGTAGCAGTCTTTCCGGGAACTTAGTACGGGGAGAAGATTTTCTGCAAGCTTTCACCTTTGAGGTAACTCAAGATGGTAAACCTCAACCAGACCATCTATTACAGAAGTTACTCGAAAAATATCAGAGAGCAGAGAAAACAGCTACTATTGCTAGTGGTTCTTATCCCGTACTGTTTACGCCTACAGCAGCAGCTTTTACCCTTGGTAGTCTCTTTAGAACTATTCTTTCTGGTCAAGCCGTACTGCAAAAAGCTTCCCCCTTAGCAGATAAACTAGAACAACAAGTGTTCGATCGCAGGTTAACTATTAAAGAAGACCCTCAATTGGGTGTCAATGCTTGTGATTTTGATGATGAAGGTATTCCTACCAGTCAAAAAATATTTATCGATCGAGGAACAATCAAACAGTTTTACTGGGATTTACTTTGGGCTGCCCGCGCCAATAGGCAATCTACAGGTAACGGCTTTAGGGGTGGTTTATCTCGTCCCAATCCTAGCGTAGTTAATATGTGTGTTACCCCCGGCTCAACTTCGATCGATGACCTTATCGCTGGTATGAAAGAAGGTGTAATAGTCGACCAAGTTTTAGGTGCGGGACAATCCAATCAACTAGCAGGAGAATTTTCTGTCAATCTAGACTTGGGTTACAAAGTCGAAAATGGAGAAATTGTTGGTCGTCTTAAAAATACAATGGTAGCAGGAAATATCTTTGATGCTTTCAATAACCTGGTAGATTTAAGTCATGAGGTAGATTGGGTAGGTGGCGGAGCCTATATTCCCCACCTTTTATTTGCTCGGTTAGGAGTTGCTTCTAAATAGTAATTAGTCGGTAGGGGCGAACGGTCCTTCGCCCGTACAGTTGTTAGTTAACACAGCAAGAAGAAATCGATCGAATTAGTCAAAAGTTGGGAGGAAATATGAACCAAAAGGAAACTAAATATCAAAGCGTAACGAGAAAAAAGCCAATTTTTTACTTATTACCTTTTATTCTCTGTCTTTTGACTTTACTGACTGGTTGTGTAGATTATGACGTAGGAATTACTTTTGATAGTCCTTACGAGGGTACTATTGCTCAACATATTCAAATTGGCGAAGAGTTAGCTGAATTAGATCGCTCGGCAACTAAACAATGGTTTAAGAGTATTGAAGATAGAGCGTATCAACTGCGCGGAAAAGCACAACGCATTTCTTCAGAAGAACTAGCGGTTATTATTCCTTTTACTAATGGTAAAGAATTAGTTGAGAAGTTTAATCAATTTTTCTATGGCGACTCTTCTCCTAACGCTTCTTCATCGCTAACAGAAAGCACTGATTTGGCTTCAATCAATTCTCAGATGTCTTTACGACAAAGTAATTTACTGTTGTTTGAACGAAATTATATTAATTTAACTGTCGATCTAAGGACTTTAGGAGCTATTGATAATCAAAGTAAAATTGTTGTTACTCCTAATTCTTTTGCCAATCTAACTTTTCAGTTAAACGCTCCTTGGATTGCTCGTAGTCTTCAAGGTAGTAATCGTCTCGATCCTATTAAAAACACTCCAGGAAAACTTATTTGGCAACTACAACCAGGGCAAATTAATCATATTGAAGCCGTTGTTTGGCTTCTTAGTCCTTTAGGTATTGGTACAGCCGTTATTATTATGTTGTCGATCGCGGGCTTTTATTTAAAATATAAGCATTTCCCTGGGATCGATTCGAGCAAAACTCAATCTGTTTGATTGTGAAATAAAAGTTGTCAAGAAAAAGCGATCCTTTTCGTTGCGCGATCGCTTTTTATTCGTATTGTGTGTTACGGCAAACAGTTATTGGGTAATTTTAATGATAAAACCAATTACTACTAGTTAATAATTAATTATGACTGAATGTAATAATAGAGAGCAACAGACAAAACGAAAAGAAGAAGAACTACAAGCAAAGGAAAGAGAAATTAGGTTAAGAGAACTAGAAATAGAAGTTAACCAACAATACAGAAACCCAGAAATTTCTCAATCAGAAACCCTTCTTCATCGTAGTGAAAAACACAATTATTCAGGAAATAAACTAAAAAAAATAAGCAAAAAAATTGTTAAATTTATTCAATTTATTTGTTTTGTAGTTGTGGGATTCAGTTTAGTACGCTTTGGTTGGTTGATAGGAGTATGGCTTACTCATATAGCCATAATTACTATTATTGCCTTTATTGGCTATCAAATATTTTTAAATGATAATGATGAATAGACCTCTTGCATGAATCAAAAATATCGATTGTGATAGCTTTTAGCTCTTAGGTCTTAGCTCTTAGCTTTTAGTTTTGATTAATCTAGGGGTTTTGTTAATTTCCAATTAATCTAATTTAGATTCAATTTCTAGTAAAGGATTAGGCTGAGATTCAGAAGGGCGCACTCTGGGAACAATAGTAAGATATGGTTGCAATAAACTATCTTCTACCCAGGCGGAATAATGTTTGACTTTAGTAGTGTCTTTGGTTAATTCTAATAATTCTAAATCGCCACGCAGGGCATTCATATCGTAGATATAATCATCATTGGGTTGCCCAGAACTAATTCCCACGGCACCACCACCGACTAGATTTAATTCTACTTCATCCAAACCGCGAACAAATTGGTTATTTTCCCAATGCCAATTACTTCCCGCCCAATATAATGGTGCTTCCCATACAGGAGGTTCGATATCGTCATAATAGTATTTATCCCATGTAGTTGCTCCTCTATCGCTTAACTCTACTGTCATTGCAGGTTCATATTTAAACCTGAGGTTCGCCTAATTCTATTCCTGCCCGTGCTTGTTTGGTTTGTTCTAGATTGTATACTATTTGCTGTTGTGGTTGAGAAGATTCGGGAGTAATTAATTCAAAAATAGCTTGTCGTGCTTCTCTCGGTGAGTCAAGATCGAGTTTTACTTTATATTGATATTGTTTGCCTTCTATTTGAATATTTTTATATTCTCCCGATTCTAGATTATTTGTAGATTCCGATGGCGATATTTCTTCTACAATCCAATTATTGTTAGCACGACATAAAGTAAATTTGTGCCTAGAACTTTTAAAAGCGATCGTATCTGTATCGGGAATAATTTCTTCAATTTGATAATCAAAAGCGTTATAAAAACCGTATTCTTTACTATTAATTTTAATTAGAGGTAAGTCATTTAGTGGGACAGGAAAATTGATAGTTTTCTTAGGACTTTTGGGAGATGTATTGCTATTATTCCTCGAATTGCAACTACTTATCAAACCCAGGCTAAGTAAAATTATTACTAAAATTTTCATATTTATTTTTTTTTATAGAAGATTAAAACTTAAAATATAAATTTTTAATTATTAATCAGTGAAATTAGATCCATCGTTTTGTTAGTCGCTTTGAAAAGCTCGATCGCCTCATTCCGCGGTTAAAAAATCGACCCTCTTTTAAGTTATGTTCGAGAATATCATACGCCAGTTCACGAACAACTAGTTTTTGGGATAACCCAAAAAGTAAAATATCTAAAAAAATTGGCTCTACCGAACTTACGGTGCTAAATTTAGCTTAAATGCTTATCTGCAAACGGCTTGAGAAAAAAGTACACAAAATCAAACTATCAAGAACTCAAAGTCTTACTGCGCAAGACTTTTAATGACTAGTTTCTAACAGTTTTACATCACAGGTTCGGTAGAGCCAAAAAATTTAAGCGCAAACTAAACTCTTTCGATACAATCTCAAGTAAATAAAGTAAATTATCTCGAGAAATTTGTTTCTTACCCGCTACGCATCAGAAATATTACTACACACAGGGGAACATTTAATCCTCGTTATCATTTCTATTGCCATTGCTATCTCTATTGGTATTCCTTTAGGTATCTTAATTACTCGTCAACCGAAACTAGCCAAACCAATTTTAGCGATCGCCAATGCTATTCAAACTATACCTAGTCTGGCTATCTTTGGTTTTCTTATTTCTGTGCCTTGGTTGGGTGGTATTGGTAAAATTCCTGCCATTGTCGCTTTAACTCTTTATGCCTTACTTCCTTTAATTAGCAATACCTATACGGGAATTAAAAGCGTCGATCCAGCTATTATCGAAGCTGGTAGAGGCATGGGAATGAGCGATCGCCAATTACTCTGGCAAGTAGAAATTCCTCTGGCACTGAGTATCATTTTGGCAGGGGTAAGAGTCGCTACAGTGATCTGTGTGGGTATCGCGACTATTGCTGCTGCTATTGGCGGTGGAGGTTTGGGCGTATTTATTTTTCGCGGTATTGCTACGGTTAATAATGAGTTGATTTTAGCAGGGGCAATTCCTGCTGCCATTATTGCTTTGGGTGCAGATTTATTACTGAGTTGGCTAGAGAGAAGTCTGAGTACTAGGAAAGCAACGGAAAAAGCATTTAATTGGCAATGGATATTACCTTTAGCAATAATCTTACTAACTCTGGTTGGCACAATTTTTTATCGACAAACTGCCTGGGTTAGCACTAGTCAAGAAAAAATTACTATCGGTTCTAAGAACTTTACCGAACAAATAATTCTAGGAGAAATTCTCGCCCAACAAATTGAAAATGAAACTAATCTTCAAGTCGAGCGCCGTTTTAATTTAGGCGGAACTTTTATCTGTCATGAAGCAGTTAAAGCGGGAGAAATTGATGGCTATGTCGAATATACAGGTACGGCTTTTACCGCAATTCTCGAACAAAAAGCAGTTACTAATCCTCAAATAGTACATCAACAAGTAAAACAAGCTTACACAGAAAAATTTAATTTAGCAGTATTAGATTCTTTAGGTTTTGAAAATACCTTTGCTATTGTTATTCGCGGTGAAGATGCCCAAAAATATAATCTAAAAACTATTTCGGAGGCAGCTAAATATACTCCCCAATGGCAAGCTGGTTTTGGTTATGAATTTTTAGCTAGAGAAGATGGTTATCCTGGTTTAGCTAAGACTTATGATTTAGAGTTTGCGCGACCCCCCCAAGAGATGGATTTGGGTTTAATGTATAAAGCTTTAGTGGCTAAACAAGTCGATTTAGTAGCAGGAAATTCTACTGATGGTTTAATTCCCATGCTTAATTTAGTCGTTTTAGAAGACGATAAAAGGTATTTTCCTCCCTATGAGGCAGTACCCATCTTTAATCAACAAACCTTGACTAAATATCCTCAAATTAAAGAAGCGATTTTTCAACTCGCTGGCACGATTTCTGCGGGAGCAATGCAACAAATGAATTATCAAGTAGACGATCGCTCTTTACCAGTAGAAGAAGTTGTGCGGGAATTTTTGCTCGAGTAGGCAAATACAAAAGTAAACAGTTATACTTGGTTTGCTAATTTTTTAGTTGACAGTGACCATAATCACATAGACATTAGTTAAAATTGTCATTGTGCGAAATCTCATCGCATAGTATAGATGATTATTTTAGGACAACTATGACACTCAAAAAATCATTAGCAGGGATCTTCGCTGGGTTGGCATTAGTTTTTGGTGCTACTATTACTGATGCTCGAGCGAACGAAATACGAAGTAATACTTATTATTGCGCTCAACTTAACGGTAATTGGAACACTTTTGTTAATACTCCTAGAGGTAGAGTCGATCTCATTAACTGGGTTCGCACTTACTCAGATGAATGGACTCCTAAAAATCGTTGTATAGTAGTATCCCAAAGATTTCAACGTTTTCTGGATAACGGAACCCTAAAATACATTCGTACGGGAATTGTGAATAATCAACCAGTACTTTGTGTTGCCAACACCCGTGGTGGCGAATGCCCTAACAATAATGTTTTAATTACATTGAAGCCAGGAACAAATCCAGAAACAGTCTTGATTAAACTGATTGATTTCCGTCGTACTGTTGGTGGTCAAACTATAGTTCTTAGCGAAAACGATTCTGGATTTTATAACGATGGGGATTTTTATGTAGATATGGAAAAATTCCTAGAAAAAGCGGCTATAAGTCAATAAAATAATATCTAAAACTTATATTCAGCCAATAAATGAAATTATGGCTCATTTTGAGGAAATACAAGCATCTTAAACAATTACCTTTATTAAAGCGATTTTTCGGGATTGAACCTCAAGTTTTCAAGCTATTTATTTGTTTTGCCAGTATCAGCTTGGTATTGTCTGGAGACGTTTCTCTATGGCAGAAAAATCAGACAACAACCATTGTTTCTAAATCTTCCCAATCTCCGACAACGATCGAGCAAATTGCTGCGAACATTACCGTTAAAATTTTAGCCCCGGAAGCTTTAGGTTCTGGAATTCTTTGGGAAAGCTACAATTCTAGCTATATAGTTATTACTAACCAGCACGTACTGCGAGCAGGAGAGCCTCCTTATTATATTCAAACTCCAGACGGACAGATACACCATGCTAGAATTTTAAGCAATTCTCACTTAGATGGTTATGATATAGCCATATTAAGATTTCACGCGGTTCACAATTTTTACCAAACAGCAAGATTAGGTAACTTGTCCACTTTAGCTGTAGGAGAATCTGTTTTTGCTGCTGGTTTTCCTCATAACCAAGAAAATATCAATTTTTCGGTCGAGCGATCGCCAGATATACTACCAGGATTAGCCCTCAAAAGCGGTTTAGTTTCGATCGTATTGGATAAAGCTCTCGAAGAAGGTTATCAAATTGGTTACACTAGCGATGTACAAAAAGGTATGAGCGGTGGTCCTTTACTAAATAGCAAAGGAGAAGTGGTCGGGATTAATGGTAAACACGCCTACCCTCTCTGGGATGCACCTGATTTCTATAAAGATGGTTCTCAACCTTGCCCTCCTCTACAAAAACTAATTACTCGCTCCAGTTTGGCTATTCCCATGCAAAAAATTCTTCAGCTTACTCCGCCATCAACTTTTTTATCTGAATACGATAAGCGAATACCTATTAAAAGTAGTCAACCAAGGATAGTCGTAAACTCAAACCAAGAGAATGGTACGAAAGAATCGATCGCCCAAATGCAAGCAGAGGCAGAATTGAGTAAAAGTTGTCGCGAGCTTTCTCAAGAGTTGGATTTATCGGAGGTAAATTAATGAATCTTGTTGGCAAATTGACAGCAATATCAATACAGATAACAGGGTTGGCGATCGCCACGATCGTACTACCTTATGGAAGTAGGGCACAAGTCCAGCAAGTCACTCAAGCATTATCTCCAGAACAAATTAATCTTCGGGCTAAACAAATTACCGTGCGTATTGATGGAAGCGGTATGGGTTCGGGAGTAATTATCGCTCAATCAAATAATACTTACCAAGTTTTGACTAATTGGCACGTAGTTAAAAATCCCGGTCAATATACAGTTCAGACTATTGATGGTAGACAACATCCTGTCAACTATGCAGATATACACCAATTATCGGGGCTAGATTTAGCCATAGTTACATTTAGTGCTAATCATAATTATCAAGTCGCAGATATAGGTAACTCCGCTCAATTAACAGAAGGACAGAATGTTTATTTTACTGGCTATCCTGGAGAGTTGCGCCAAGAAGATAATCGCTATTATCGCTTTTTTCCTGCTAATTTAGTTGGTGTTTTGCCCCAGTCCACCCAAAATGGTTACTCCCTTATCTACAACGGGGAAGCCTTTCCTGGGATGAGTGGGGGGCCTGTTTTAGATAAAAATGCTTTGCTGATAGGCATTCATGGTGAAGCAAATATTCATGCTGTAACGGGGGCAGTATCTAACTATGGTATTCCTATTAATAGTTATAAACAAGCGATCGCGAATAATACTACCAATGACTCGTTAGCTACCGTACCTCAACAACCTGCTATCGATGAAAGTAATTCTCCAAGCGAAAATGAACTTTTACCTCCTGAAATTACCGTAGAAAAACCTGCTACCGATGAGAGTAATTCTCCAAGCGAAAATGAATTTTTACCTCCTGAAATTACCGTAGAAACTAACAATCGAAATACAGAATTATCTTCTAGCGGTACAGAAAATAATTCCGACTCATCTTCCGAACAATCTACCAACACAAAGAATCCTCCCTCTTCTAATCCCGATACAGAACAAGTTGAAACTACCCAGTCAGAAAACGAGAAAAATGAATCTTCAGATTCTACACAATCGATCGAGGAAACCAATAATGAATCCCCAGATACTAATCCTTCATCTGCTAATTCTGATGTAGAACAAGTTGAAGTTACTCCGCCCGTAGTCGAGAGAGACGAATCTTCAGAAACAGCTACTTCTTCTCCTAATTCTCAACCATCAGATTCTGTTGTCCCCCAAACCCTTCCCCTAATTTCTAACAAGACAGGAATCGATTACACTAATCTACAAAACCTACTCTCTAACAAAAAATGGCGAGAAGCAGATCTGCAAACTAATTATTTAATTAATGAAATAATTAAAACAGCAAAAAGAAAACATCCTCATACCTTTATTGAATTAAAATCGCTTACCGACTTTGCTTGTAACGATATCAAGACTATTAATCAACTATGGCAAAAATATAGTAAAGGACATTTTGGTTTTAGCCCTCAGCAACGGATTTGGTTTAGTGTCAATAAAAACGGCAAATTTTCTCCCAAAACTTGGCGTAACTTTGCTACTCTTTTGGGCTGGAAACAAGGAGATATTTCCAGTGGTAGTGGCTATCTCTTATACGAACAATTAACTTTCGATCTGCAAAAAGCACCTGCCGGTCATTTGCCTTGGTGGTTTGCCTCAAGCCAAGAACAACAAAATGTGATCAAACACATTTTTAACCGTTGTGATTTTGATTCTGTCGAACCAGATGAAGATCGATCTAATTCAATAGTTGAGGAAAATAGAGCAGATGAGGATAATTAGAAATTATTACTGGTAGTTGAGCGATCGAGTTAAAGCTGCTTTTTTAAATAGCTGAGTATATTGTTGATGACCTCCTGGAAAAACAACATTTAGAGTCAAAGGATCGCTGGTATCTCTAGAATCCCCCGGTCCTTCTATGACTCGTAATTTTTCCCGACTGCTTCCATTATTATTGTCGGTGAATTTCTCTAATTTTAAAGGTTTGCGGTTTTTTACTTCTCCATCACTACTATCAATATAAACCACAATATTTTCCGTATTGAACTCTCTACCTAGATCTTGAACTAATTCCAAAAAACCGCGATCGCTCCCACCTCTTCTAAAGATAAGAGAATCGCCATTTTCTTCTGCTTTACTAGTAACTGTATCCCCTACGCCGATAATTTGAGGTATTATTTTAGGATCGAATTTTTCTGTTACTAAAGCCAGTAATTCTTGATGATTGTGAGGAGCTTGTCGGGCATTGAAATTTTTACCTAAAGGATAATTGCCCGTGTGTAAATAATAGTAATGATTGAGGATAACTAGAACACCTACTTCTTTAATTGCCCCCCGCAACATAAACTGTAAATCTGTTGTTCCCGAATCTTTTCCTTGGGCTGGTTGCATAATTTCTTTGCCCTTATTATCTCTACCCAAGTTAGGGGCGTAATGAACAAAGAATGAATTATCTAAACCTTTTTCGTGAGCTTCTTGTAATAATTTATTCATCAACTGTTCCATTGTTTGTTGCAGTTGGAGATAAATTTCCGCTCGGTCGTGAAATACATCATGAAAGACATTTAAATTTGCCGTTGGCGTTACTTTATTCTCCAGAACAGTTGCTTGAATATATTTTTCAATTTGATGTCGATTTAGACCATAGTCATCTTGTTGGAAAAAATCTATTAAAGTAGCTTCTATTCTTTTAGGTACTGCTTCTAAAAAAGCCAATTCTAACTCACTAACACCTGGATGATAAACATTGCCATAACGGTCTTGCCATTGTACGCCACCTCCAGCCAAACCAGGCAAATATAAACCTTCTTGTTTAACTAAATCTTCATCGGCAAAAGCTTTTTCTACAATTCGATTTACCCCTCTTCTACCAATATGTTCTCCATTCGTAAGGACAAAAAAATGTCGATCGAAAGATTTAGTGGCTTCTAAATACTGGCGATCGATCGCTCTAGTTAAAGGGTCTTTTACTAACCCCATACAAACCCCATCAAGGTCTTGAATAATGAGAATATTTTGTTTTTCTGTAAGTACTCGAATTAATTGTTGATGGTCTAAAGATAGAGAACGTTGACTTAAGGGAAGATTATTACTCATTTTTTAGTCTATTTTTTTATATTATTTGACTTGAATATCGTCCACGGATGAACGCAGATGAACGCAGAATAAAATTGATAATAAGAGCGACAAATTTACAATAAAATTGCTTGCCTGTTTTTCGTTTTCCCAAACTATACAAGACTCTATTTTGGCTTAAACCTCAAAATGAGCTATACTTTAAAAGTATAGTAACGTTAGGAGCATCTTTTGAGAAGATCGAAACGAAATAAATTTATCAAACCACTACAAAAACAAGATAGACATAAAATCAACGAAAAAATTAGAGCCCAACAGGTTAGAGTCATAGACAGTGACGGGGAACAAATCGGTATCCAACCTTTACAACAAGCATTAGCATTAGCTACAGAAAAACAGTTGGATTTAGTAGAAATAGCCCCTCAAGCTTCTCCCCCAGTTTGCAAATTGATAGATTATGGTAAATACAAATATCAGTTGCAAAAGAAAGAATCGGAAGCGAAGAAAAACCAACGCGATAATGCAGTTAAAGAATTAAAAATTAGATATTGTACCGATATTGGCGATTTAAAAACCAAACTAAGACACGCCCGTAGTTTTTTATCTGATGGTAACAAAGTTAAATTTTCCATGAGATTTAAAGGACGAGAAAAAGCATTTGTCCATTTGGGCAAAGAAAAATTAGAACAAATTATCGAGCAACTTTCTGATGTTGCTAAAGTCTACGAACATAACTTCAAAGGTAAAAGTCAAATGCATGTTGTTTTAGTATCAGACTAAAAAACGAAACGAATAATATATCGCAAAAAACCCAGTTGCATATAGTCGTGACTGGGTTTAACTTTTTACCTTTTACCTTTTACCTCAACTTAACTAATGTGAGTTCGGAGTTATAGCAATACAACGAAAGTTAGGACATCTCAAGACCAAGTAACAAGCTCGCCATTAGCCCTTCGGGTTCAGCACTTCTTGCTCCGTCCTATACGCGCTCGGAGACCGAGCGCCTAATCGCGGTGCGCTTTTCTCAAGTCGGGAAACCCGCCCAACGAAAGTGCTTCACCATTAGCCATTAGCAAACCCTATAATTCGTGTCCTAATATAAATAAGTACTGCTATATAATTTTTTCAACAATAACCGCATAAAAAGGGTCTCCTCCTGCCAATCCTAACATCTGAAGAAAACTAGGCACAGAAGACTGACTTGCTAATACTCTAGGAGTACTAAAACCAGAAAGAGACTGAAAATACTTTTTAACTAATTCTACTCGACCATTTTCACTATTATCACGCCAAATGGCGATCGCTTTTTGGTAGAACATTCGGTTAGAAAAACTAATAATAACTTTTCCACCTGGTTTAAGAATGCGATATATCTCAGCCAAAATTGCTTCTGGATACTGTAAATACTGAACCGAAACCGCGATTGTAACTGCATCAAAATCATTGTCTTTTAAAGGTAATTGCGGATTTTTATTGAGATTTTGCACGAAATAGCTATCTAATTGCGGATTTTTAGCTAATTCTTCATAGTTCATTCCGTGACCTTCTACATGGTCGAATTCCATATCGTCAGGTAGATGAGAAACCCAACTACTCATTAAGTCTAGAATCCGAGTATTAGGGGTTAATTCTTCTCGATACAATTGAGTCAATCGATCGATAAATCCTTCATCTACATGAGTGACAAAGCGAGGAAGAGAATAAAAATCTGTATCGTTGGTTTCATCTAGTTTAGTGCGGTGTTCTGGTCTGAGTAACATGATTTAAATTTTTATATAAGTTTTTTTGAATATTATTACAAATAATTAAGTGATTAGAGCCTAAAGTTATCTCGATGGGAGATTGACTCAAAAAATTCGGGATGATTTCGATCGAATTGCCCTATACGAGCAACAGGGATCGATACTTCTCGTTTAAGGATTTTTGGTCAGGATGAGGAGGATGGGGAAGATAGCCTGCTTCCCTTATCTCCCTTATCTTCCCTATCTCCACTAAACGAGAAGTATTGAGTAATGATGTTCTTTACCAATTAGAATTGAGACTTTACAGATTTGAAGCACAATCTTTATATAGCAAGAGTTTCGGGTGTTGTACACTCAATTTCAAGACTGGTTCGCCTGTAATAAAAAAACATCTCACGCTATCGAACCAAGTTCGGCAATTCTGTCTTTATAAATTCGGCAGACGCGACCTCTTCTCGTCGAGCGCTCATCGTTGATAGCAATACCAGGTGATTTACGGGTGAAATGAGTCTAAAAGCAGATTGTATGAGGAAAAAATCATGAAAGATTTTTTAACCAGCTTATTGCCTAATGGCTATATATTGAACGGCCAAATTTTGCCACCAAATTCTGACTTTAACTTTAGTGATATTCTGGTATCTTCTGACCAGCCTCTTCAGAACACGACTATTGCTTTGCTTACCCTCGCTAAAATGCAGAGGAATAGTCAAATTCTAAAAGCTCCTGTCTATTCACCAATATCGTTCCAACCACTAAATTCACCTATTTTATTGGAGTCCTTTAATAACTTCATATTTAACGAAGTCAATTCTCAAAGCACCCAATTGACTGATAACAATATATCGGTGTCATCGAGTACAACTAGTTTTGCAGAAGATAGTCGTGGTTTTGATTTTGAGGTGACGATCGTCGATCGAGGTGCAATACTAACCAGGAAGTACTCGGCCTATTTAAAACCTTGTCCGAGTTAGCTCTAGGAGCTTGGGCACAACATATCCAAGGTGCAGACGGTGCTAGCCTAGAAGTCCAGGTTAATGTTGGTGGCACAACTGCCGTCGCCTCTGCTGGCCCTGGTAGCCTATTTTTCAATGAATTCATAGATTTAAACAACAATAACGTGTTTGATGCTGGTGACACTGGCTTGGTTATCGCTGGCAGCCTGTTAGAACTACAAACTGGGATCGACTTTGATAATAGCAATTTTGACATTATTATTAATCTGAATCCTGAATTCATCGATAGCGGAATCTTTTTCTTCGATCCAGAGTTAGACGACCCAGTTCCAGCTAATCAATTCGACTTCTACTCGGTAATATTGCATGAAGTTGCTCACGGTCTGGGCTTTTTTGGTCTAGCTAGGGAGTTACCAGTAGCAGACGATCTGCCATTTGGCGATTTTTTGGGCTTTGGTAATATTACTGTTGCAACTCGCTTCGACTTGTTAATTGATGATAGTGATATACCTCCTCGTTTTGTAGGTGCTAATTCTGTAGATATTTACGGTAGTGGTGTACCTTTGGAATTTACTACAGGTAGCAGAGGTTCAGATCTTGCCCACTTTTTGGGCAATACTGCTAATGATTTAGGTGTGTTAGTAGATCTCCGCTTGGCATTAGAGAACCCATTTGTAATTCGTGGCGATCGAGTAGAAATAGGTGCCCTTGAACTGGCTGTGTTGCAAGACATCGGTCATACAATTATCGAAAAACCCGACGTACCATTCATTAATACTTTCGATCGATTGCCTGATTCGGCTGTGCCTATAGTTACCGTAGGCGGTCTGAATGGCATTAATCGATCTAGCCTTTTCCTAGGTATAGACTTAAGCTCGATCGTACCTTTTGTCTTTACTGCGTCGTCAGTGGGTATTGAGGTCACAACATCCATAGGGTCAGAACTAGGCGGGCGCGTGCTATTTGCGCCAGGTAGCTTTGGCAGCAACGTTAACTTGTCTCTAAAAGATGTCTTCGGTCTGTCCGATCTATCCGAGGTAAATTCGGGTGATACTCTTTCCGCATCACTTGAAGTGAGATTGTTTAATCCTGCCCAAGCTGTACTAGAAGGTGCCAAAATAGGTTCAGTATCAGAAACCTATACCACTGTCGATCTAACTCTTGGTCGTGGTGGCAATAATCGGGAAAAATTCTTTGGTAAGAAATCCGATGACATTTTTTTGGCGGGAAACGATAACGATCGACTTTTTGGCAATGGTGGCAATGACTTACTGTTTGGCGAAGACGGTAATGATAAATTATTTGGTGGCAAAGATGACGATATTCTAATTGGTGGCGACGGTCACGATAACCTTTATGGTGGTCAAAGCAATGATGTTATCTTGGGTGGAAAAGACAATGACAAACTTTTTGGTGACTCTGGTAGTGATATTTTGATTGGAAATGCTGGTCAAGATGATATTTATGGTGGCTTGGGCGACGATCTACTCATGGGCGGAGAAGATAAAGATAAACTTTATGGTGGTTCTGGTAGTGACATTTTCATTTTTGGCAATGGCGACGGCAAAGATCTAATTTTTGACTATAAAGTAGGCGAAGACAAAATTGGTCTAGTTGAAGGAGAACTGACTTTTGACGATCTTACTATTACTCAGCAAAATAAGAATACTGTCATTGGTGTCTCTAGTACCAATGAACAGTTGGCCGTGCTTAAATTTGTCAATGCTAGTAGTCTGACTGCAAATGACTTCGCGATCGTATCTGATATTTCTAGTATTGGTGAAGCCGTAGATATAGTTTAGTAGTTAGTGAAATTAGCTATCAGTCGAAGTACTTACAAGAAATATTTTTCACTCATTCTTTAGTTTTTTAATCTAGCTAATGGCTAATAATTATTTAGCATAATCAAAATATTATCTTGTCTGAGCCGATCCTCTAAAGTTATAGCAATACCAACGAAAGTTAGGACATCTCAAGACAAAGTAATAATT
>JASJDJ010000024.1 GCA_030065635.1 Xenococcaceae cyanobacterium MO_188.B32 | reverse complement strand
AGGGGTATGATTTTAAGATTTAACGGTTGAGATGGGCAGAGGAGGCAGAGGGAGCGGAGGAAGCAGAGGGGGAAAAGCCCATTCTTTCGTTTTTAGTGTAGTCAAGATTGTCGACTTTATTAAAAACATACACTTGAGAGCCCGCCCACAGCCCCTTGTAAAACGACGGTGCCTCCGGGGGAATTCCCGCTAGAATAAACAGTTAACTATCGGATTCATAAACATAAAATTAACGAAGTTAGAGGAGTTGCGGGAGCTTGCACCCCGCAAAGCTCTAACCAGCCCCTTCCCCGACCGCATTCCGCGGTCAGTTCGAGCGAAATAGGAGAGAAAAGAAAGGCAGAGATGTAAACTCGATCGTAAGTATAATTCGAGAATCTCAGCTGGTTAATATGAGGGCATCAAGATTAGATATCACACAAATATAGCAGTACTTATTTAAATTAGGACGTGAATTAATTAATTCGTGAGGTTGCTACTTGCTACTTGCTACTTGCTACTTGCCCTTCGGGAGGTGCGCTACCCAAAGCGCCTTTCGTCGACGCGGGAGACCTGACGGTAGTCGCTTCGCGTACGCACCACAATCCCTAATCCCGCAAATTTCATACCTCATAAGCCTAAGAATTGCTATTGTATTTAATTTCTTTTCTATTGATTATTTTCTGTTCATTCCAGGGAACTATAAGTTAGATAGTAATAAACTAATTGAATTGATAGCATTAACTATGAATAAAATTTCACTATTATCTATCTTTTCTTAAAAGAAAATACTAAAATCTTAGCTTCTTATCTTCATGAATAGGTATAATTACCCAAAAAGATTGTTGCAGTTATTTTTCAGTAATCATACTGACTTTATAAAAATAGCGATTAAATTGAGAAGTTAATAAAATAAATAATATTAAAAAATAAATTGGTCGAATTTAAAGTAAGAATAAAAATTAATCTACAAAAAACTAACTGACAATCATATATAGGTAGAATTATTATATTTTTCAATATATCATGAATCCGAATTTTAGCTCAGAAAATATAATGACCTCAGATCGACAAAATCGCCATATATTAATCATCGAAGATCCTACATTCAAAAAAACAGTAATTTTAGATAATCCTACTTATTCCGTCGGTCGTCATTCTAGTAATGATATTGTTTTTTCTTCTGCTAAAACTTCTCGTCACCACGCTACTTTTTTACGAAGAACAGATGTTAAAACAAATAGTTATTCCTATTGGATTCTCGATGGAGACTTACAAGGAAATAGAAGTAGAAATGGAATCTTTGTCAATGAAAAAAAATGTTTAGTTCACGAATTAAAACATGGTGATGTTATTAAGTTTAGCAATGATGTTCGAGCTAGATACCATACTATTGCCGATTTTTCGGAAATATTAGAAAGTCTCGAAGATGTCATTCCAGTAACTAATAATAATACGCTAACAAATAAACAGAAAAAAAATAGTAATAAACAAACAATTATTGCGGTCGATGAAGACGAAGAATATGCAAATTTATTAAATGCAACCAAGTCGTCTTCTTTTGCAGAATTAAGTCCTAATCCTATTATTGAAAGCAGTATCGATGGGACTCTAACCTATTTGAATTCAGTAGCGACTAGAAATTTTAACAATATTTACCAACAAGGAAAAAATCATCCTTTACTTGAAGGCTTGAGTGCTAAGTTTAGTAATACCAATAATAATTTATTTGTTCGTGAGGTTCAAATATCTGACCGATTTTTTCAGCAAACCGCTCATTATTTACCAGAGAAGCAAATAATTAGAAGTTATATCTTAGACATAACCGAAAAAAAACAGCTAGAAGTAAATTTAAAACAACAAGAGCAACTTTATCAAAATTTTCTTCAGCAAACTACAGAAGGAATTATTGTAATCGAAAGCATAAGCAGAAAAGTTATCGAAGTCAATCATATTTGTTGTAATTTACTAGGCTACTCTTCAGAAGAAATGCTGAAGATGACTATTGATGATTTGAGTTGGGAGCGAGAAAATTTAGGGAATACTATACAATCTGTCTTGACCGAAAAAAAAAGCTATTCGGGAGAATTTACTTTTTTTAAGCAAAATAACTCGACAGTTAATCTTTACGCAAATCTGAGTTTAGTAAATTCTTTAGAACCAGAAAAATTATGCATGATTTTACGTCCAGCTAAAGGACAAAATCAACCAGAAGATTTTCTAGAAGAAAAAATTAGTAATTTACCAAATCGAACTCTTTTTCAACAACAATTAGTAACAGCGATCGCCAATGCTAATAGAAGCGAAAGACTAGTAGGGGTTATGTATCTTAATCTAGTTCCTTATACAGAAATTAGCCAGACTTTACCAAAGCAAACAAGTAATCAATTGTTATTTAAATTTGCTGAGAGATTAAAAGCTTGCTTACGTGCTGGCGATACAGTTACTTATTGGGGAGAAGATCGATTTGTACTACTACTACCCGAAATTAGTGGTGTAGAGGAAGCAGCTAAAATTGCCCAAAGAATAATTGATGGATTACAACAATCATTTCAAATTAGCGAACACAAATTAGATTTAGCCAGTAATATTGGTATTGCTATTTATCCCCAAAATGGAGATAATGCAGAAGTATTGATGAAAAATGCTGAAATTGCTTTCTCTCGTAGTAAAATACAGAACGATCGCGCTTATGAATTTTACAGCTCCACGATGAATTCTCAAGCGTCAGTTTTCTTGAATTTAGAAAATATGCTGCACAAGGCTTTAGAGCGAGATGAATTTTTACTTTACTATCAACCCCAGGTAAATGTTAATAGCGGTCACATTCAGGGAATAGAAGCTTTGTTGCGCTGGGAAAATCCAGAATTAGGGTTAGTATCTCCAGTAAGTTTTATGAAATTAGCAGAAAAAACGGGATTAATTATTCCTATTGGTGAATGGGTATTGAGAAACGCTTGTCTGCAAAATAAAATGTGGCAATCTCAAGGATTACCACCACTAAGAGTATCGGTTAATCTTTCTTCTTTACAATTTCAACAACCAAATTTACCGGCATTAATAGCTCAAATTTTAAGTGAGACAGAGTTAGACGCTAATTTATTGGAGTTAGAAATTTCTGCAACTACTCTGATGCAAAATGGAGAATATTCTAGTCAAATTCTCCATCAATTAAAAAATTTAGGGGTAAATATTTCTATCGATGACTTTACTAGTGGTTTTTCTTGTCTCAATTATCTAAAACTATTTCCTTTTAATACCTTAAAAATAGATCATTCTTTTATCAAAGAGCTTAAAAACAATCCTCAAGATTTAGCAATTGTTTCTGCATTAGTAGAATTAGGCAAAGGCTTTAATTTGAGGGTAGTTGCCCAAGGAGTAGAAAATAGACAACAAATTGAAATACTACGTAATGCCCAATGCGAACAAATGCAGGGTTTTTGGTTTAGTCGTCCTCTCGCAGCAGAAGATGCTACTAAGTTGTTGCCTTTCGATGAAGAAAATTAATTTTAGTTCGGAGTTCGGAGTTCGGAGTTTTGAATTCAATTAAAAACTAAAAACAGGCATCTAGAAAATAATCTGCCTTAAAACGGACAGCATCGCTGCAAGGAAGTCCAGTTAGTTCTTGAGTTTTTTCTATCGCTTTTTTAGCATTTGTCTCATCTAAATGAAAGGTATTAAGAGCGATCGCTTTTACTTTTACTCTACCAAAAGTTCCTCCCGCACTGGCTAATGTTTCGTATAACTGAATAACTTCAGGTAATGGAGGAATTAATACACTAGGTAGATTGTGAATATGTTTTTGTCCTGCACGATGGACTAAAATCAATCCTGTCGGTTGACTACCACGGATTAAGGGTAAAGTAGCAGTAGAGGCTGGATGAATTAAAGAGCCTTGTCCTTCCACTAGTAATAAATCGCATTGTTGCCCTAACTGCATAACTATTTCTTCTACTGCCCCCGCAGCAAAGTCTACTCTCACGGCATCCAATGGAATTCCTTGCCCTGTAATAGCTATGCCTCCTTGTCCTGTAGCCACAAATTCGGTTTTCATACCTCTGGCTTTAGCAGCACGATATATTTCCAGGCTAGTAGACATTTTACCCACTGCCATATCTGTCCCTACAGTTAAGATTCGTTTGCAAGAGAGTGTCCGCGCTTGGGCTGAAGCAATCTTTAAACCCGATGGTTCTCGACGAATATCCCAAATCCATTGTCCTGGCTGTAACTTAGAATATTTTGATGCCATGGATGTGTGCAAACCGTTGACTAGAGACATACCCGAAGCGATCGCGCGATCGACTTCTTCTTTCCAAGCTAGGGGAAGTTTTCCTCCTGAGGGAGCAATACCGATTAATAAAACATCAGGATTATAAGTTAAAACTTCTGCTACACTAGCTACAATAGGGATTTCTTTGTCAATACCAGTCAGTTGACTGAGAGATTCTCCCGCAGATTGAGCGTCAATTACGGCAACAATATTCGCTTCACTGTAGCGCAAAAAAGCTAGTCCAGTTTTGCCATTATCCCCGCGAATACCTTGGTGAAGTAAAATAGCAATTCGGTGTTTAGCTGTTAGAGGCACGGTATTCTACTCCTAATCCTGGTTTATGGTTGGGTAACAAACGTCCTTTGGTTAATACTGCACCGCGAAAAGGATCGTCAATTAAGTTTAGATGACTATCTAAATCTAGATAATCTGCTAGGGGTGCAAGTTGAGCCATAGCGGTATTGGCTAAACTACTGTCAGAATAACAGCCGAACATGACCTTTAAACCACAAGTCCGAGCAAGTTCGATCGCTCGTTTTACTTCTGTTAAGCCTCCAGCTTTCATAATTTTGAGATTAACTCCAGCAATAGAATTAGCTAATTTGAGAATATCTTGACTGGTAAAACAACTTTCATCTACAAAAATAGGCAAAGGAGAACGAGCGGATAAAGTTGCTAATTTATCTTCTTCTCCTACAGGTAAAGGTTGTTCGATATACTCTACTCCTTGTCGTGCTAACCATTCACTCATATGCATGGCATCTTCTAAAGTCCATCCCCCATTAGCATCCACCATTAATTTAGCTGTTGGTGCCACTTCTTTAACTGCAAGTAACATGGCTCGATCGGCTTCTATACCTTGAGGATTACCTAATTTTACTTTGATTACTCTAGCTTCCATCTCTTGTTGCCAGTCTCTAACCCTTTGCTGCGCGCCTTGAGGAGAATTAATACCTACAGTGACAGAAATAGGAACGATAGAATTGCAATCTAATCCCCATAATTGCCATAGAGGTAAACCCGCTTTTTTGCCTAACCAATCGTATAGTGCCATATCAATAGCTGCACAGAGAGAGGAAGATATTTGACTTTGAGTTAAGCAAGAAGTTATTTTTTCTCGTTCTAACGGATTATAATGTTGTAGGCTGGGTCTAATTTGTCTAAATTCTTCAATAAGTTGTTCGGTAGTTTTCTTTTTCCCTGGGGCGATCGAAAAAGGTGAAGCTTCACCCCATCCCTCGATACCATCTTCTCGAATTTTGAGCCAAATATTAGTATTTTTAGCTGTTGTCCCACGACTAATTTGCAGGGGAAATTTTTTATGAACAGTAAAGGTTTGAGCTATCAATTGCATAGGTGCTGCTTCAATAATGCTAGTCAACTATAGTAATCTTGCTTGAGTTGTGAAAATTAAATAGTGTTGTTAGGGATTGGGGATTAGGAATTTTTTCCTAAACGATTTAGGATTGCTATATAAAATGCTCGGTGAAATTACCGAAATAAGTAACTGATATCAACTTATCTTTATTGTTTACCGATAAGTTTTTTGAAAAAAATCAAAAATATGTAAAGACACAGTACAAATACGGTTGCTATTTTTTAGAGAACTTTTTATCTTTAATTTATGTTTTCTATCGTGAGATTCGCATAAAAGTTAGAAGCTAATTTTGTTTGGCTCTAATCAAAGTTAACAGACAAAGACCTTTTACCCAAGTAAGGTAAACATTGGGTTAGTAGAAGGGAAAGGGAAAAAAGAAATAAAAAAAATGCCAGTTGCAATTATAAATCTATTATGGTAATGGGTCTGAACCAAAGATAAAATCTGAAAACTTTACCATTAAAATTAGACATTAGATGTTATAAACATTAAGTAATAAAAATTATTATATCTCAGCCATTTTGCTGTAAAATGGTCATCTAATTACTGTGAATTGATGAATAAGCTAGATATTTTATGGAAATCACTACTATTAAATCTTAAAATAAATTTGCGCTATCATAAAGTAGCATTTATAATTATATTTTCTTTCCCTTTAACTTTACTACCCACATTAGTCAAAGCTCAGTCGGCATATAAGCTTATCGATCCAGGTAATCAAAGTAAGCAATTTAATTTATTAATTCCTCAGAGCCAAAAACAGCAACAAACAAATATTGTTGGAGAAGAAGAGCGCAGTGGTAAAATACCAAAAACTATTACAGTTAATAGCTTTGAAATAGTTGGTAGTAGTGTTTTTAGCCAACAAGAATTACAAAAAGTTGCTCGACCTTTTGTAGGTCGCCCTCTTTCTTTTTCCGAACTATTTCAAGTGCGCTCCGCCATAACTAAACTTTATACCGATAATGGCTATATTAATTCTGGTGCTTACATTCCAGAACAAGAAATAAATTCGGGAAAATTAACAGTTCAAATATTAGAAGGCGGACTAGAAGAAATTAAGGTTACGGGTACTAAAAGACTAGACCCTGATTATGTTCGCAAGCGTTTGGAAATAGCTGCCGGTAAACCAGTCAATGTAGATTCTTTACTCGAAGCTTTACAAATGCTGCGACTGGACCCCTTAATTGAAAATATTTCTGCTGAACTCTCGGCAGGAATTCGCCCTGGTACGAGTTTATTAGATATTGAAATTGAAGAAGCAGATGCTTTTACAGTCTCCACAACTTTCGATAATGCTCGATCGCCTAGTGTAGGAACAGATCGTCGGAGTATAGGTCTTACTCATAAAAATTTACTAGGCTTTGGGGATCGATTTAATTTCCAATACACTAATACCGATGGTAGCGATGGTTTTGATTTTGCCTATACTTTCCCTATTAATGCTCGTAATGGTCAACTTGGCTTGAGATATGGTACGAATTCCAATGATGTAATAGAAGCTCCCTTCACTGCTTTGGATATTGAATCAGAATCTCGTTATTACGAAATTAATTTACGTCAGCCTATAATCCAAAAACCCAATACCGAACTAAGCTTAGGACTTGCTTTTTCTCGTCTCGAAAGCGAAACTTCTTTGCTAGATAGATCTTTTCGCCTCTCCCGAGGTGCCGACGAACAGGGGCGCACTAGAATTAGTGCAATCAGATTTTCTCAAGAATGGGTTAATCGTAATGAAAAACAAGTGATTGCTGCTCGTTCCCAATTTAGTCTTGGTGTGGATGTTTTTGATGCCACGATTAATGAAGATGAACCTGATAGTAGCTTTTTTGCTTGGCGAGGACAAGGACAATGGGTACGTCGTTTGGATGAAGATTTTTTGTTTTTACTGAAAGGAGATGTTCAGTTATCTACCAGTTCTTTAGTACCTTTAGAACAATTTCGTGTAGGTGGTTTTAATAGTGTTAGGGGCTATCGTCAAGATTTACTGTTAGGAGATAACGGTATATTTGCTTCGGCAGAATTAAGAATTCCGATCTTGCGTATTCCTTCTTGGGATGGGGTAGTTCAACTTACACCCTTCTTTGATATCGGTACAATTTGGAATAAAGATGATGAGATTGAAATTGAAAACGATGTTTTACCAGCGGTGGGTATAGGGTTAAATTTTACCGCAGGCGATCGATTCAATGCTCGTATTGATTGGGGTATTCCTTTAGTAGATGTAGATATCGATAAAAATTCTTTGCAAGAAGATGGTATTTATTTTTCGATTAATTACAACTTTTTTTAGGACTAAACTTTAAGGGCGGTTCGCGAACCGCCCCTACTCTTTGACTACTAAATTATCCCTGTGTACCACAGTTTCCTCGCTCTCGTAACCTAAAATTAGCGCGATTTTTTCGGAATGATGTCCCTGAATTTTACTTATTTCCGTACTGTTATAGTTAACTAATCCTCTAGCAACTTCTTTTCTCTCTTCGTCACATAATTGCACCGCATCTGCAACCGAAAAATCCCCTTCAACACCGATAATGCCCGCAGGTAAGAGAGATTTTCCTTTTTGACAAATTGCTTTGACTGCTCCTGCATCCAGATATAATTTACCCATAGGTAATAAACCGTAGGCAATCCATCGTTTACGAGCATTACCCGTTCTTGGTTGAGGCTCAAACTGAGTACCGATCGCACTTCCTGCTAGAATTTGACTGATATTTTGCGGTTCTTTTCCTTGGGTAATAACCGTTCTTACTCCCGAAGCCGTGGCAATTCTGGCAGCAGCTAGTTTAGTTGCCATTCCTCCCGTTCCCCACTGAGAACCACTCGAACCAGCTTCTACTTGTAGTTGTTTGAAGTCTGCACTATTAACTAATTCAATTGGTTGGGCATCGGGAACAGTGCGGGGATCGGCAGAATAAAGTTTATCTACATCGGTAAGGAGAAATAGCCAATCTGCCTCGATCAAACTGGCAACTAAAGCAGAAAGAGTATCGTTATCGCCAAATTTTAATTCGTCTACGGCAATAGTATCATTTTCATTGACTATAGGAATAACACCTAGTTCGAGTAAAGCATTGAAAGTATTAGAAGCATTAACATAGGAAGTACGCTCCATCAATTCACGGCGAGTGAGCAATACTTGGGCAATAGGTTGAGCTAAACTACTAAATAGATCGTCGTAAATACGCATTAACCTACCTTGTCCTACCGCAGCCACAGCCTGTTTTAAAGCAATCTTTTTTGGTCTTTCTTTAAGGTTCAGTCTGACACAACCAACACCTACAGCACCAGAAGAAACTAAAATAATTTTATGTCCATCCCGACGCAAACTGGATAGAGTTTCTACTAAAGAAGCAATTGTGGCGATCGCAATTTGACCAGTTGCCCGAGTTAGGCTAGATGTACCAATTTTGATGACTATAGTTTGCGGGGACATAATGAGTTCGGAATTCGGAGTTTGAGGGTTAGAAAGCCAAAAATTAAGACTTACCTATCGTACTAGAATATTGAAATTAAAGAGCTTAGATTAAAATTCCGGCAACACAAGCCGTCATAAAACAAGCGATCGAACCAGCAGCTAATGCTCTTATACTTAATTTGGCTAAATCTGCTTGACGAGAAGGCGCGATCGCACTAAGTCCCCCAATTTGAATACCGATCGAACCTATATTAGAAAAGCCACAAAGAGCATAGGTAGCTATAACTTTAGCCCGTTCCGAAATAGCAGGAATATCTCCAGAAATCAACTCTTTTAAATCCAAATAAGCTAAAAATTCATTGAGAATAAGCTTTTTGCCTAACAAAATCCCTACATTATGGCAGTCAGCCAGAGGAATTCCCATCAACCAGGCGACAGGAAACATAATATAGGCAAAAATACTTTCCAAAGATAAATCGGCAATACCAATTTGATTACCTAGAACGGCTAATAAAGAATTAAATAAAGCTAATAATCCTAAAAAAGCAATTAACATTGCTCCCACATTAAGAGCTAATTTTAGTCCTTCAATAGTGCCAGTAGCGATCGCATCAATGCCATTTACATAATTAGATTGAGGTAGAATTTCAATTTTGCCTCTAGTTTCGGGTTTTTCTGTTTCTGGATAGAAAAGTTTAGAGACGGCTAAAGCTGCTGGTGCCGACATTACAGAAGCAGAGAGCAAATGTTCGGCAGGAATGCCAAAAGCAATGTAGGCAGCCATCACTCCTCCTGCAATGGTGGCAAAACCTCCAGTCATTACCGAATGTAGTTCTGATTTAGTTAATTTAGCTAAATAGGGTTTAATCAGCAAAGGTGCTTCGGTTTGCCCGACAAAAATATTGGCAGCACAACTTAAAGATTCTGCCCCCGAAGTTTTCATCGATCGCATCATTATCCATCCCATCATGCCGACAATGCGGGGCAAAATATTGTAGTGATAAAGCAGAGAGATAAACGCGGAAACAAAGATAATTGTCGGTAAAATTTTAAAGGCGATGAAATGTTCTTCAAAGCCATCGCCAAAAACTAATTTTGCACCTTCATCGGAAAAATCTAAAAACTGTCTCACAACCGATCCGAGAAATTGAAAAATACTTAAGCCGATCGCACTTTTAAGAATAAAGACTCCTAAAATTAACTGTAGAGCAACTCCCCAAAGTACTGTCTGCCAGGGAATAAGTTTACGGTTATGAGAAAATATATAGCCAATGCCAATAAAGACAATTAATCCTAGCAGGGAAATCAAACGATAATTCATGCTTGGCGATCGCAACTCCTAAAAATAGAAGAATTAGCTACTAAAAATCTAATCAAGCATCGTAAACTATTTCGTCCTACTACTGAGTATCAAATTTGGCTAGCGATCGATCTAATACTAAAAGTAAACAATTTTGCTTAAGTGCTTAAAATCATTATTGATAATAAACTCTATAGTTTGCTTTTTAGCAAGGTTGACGAAAACGATAAATATCTTCAATTACTTGTACCCAACCATCCCCTAAAGATTCTAAAATGCGATCGCCTTTTTCTTTACTAGCTACAGTGGCATCTCCCATCACACCGCTTTTACTTAATTCTTTGGTTAGCCAAGCAAAGGGTAATTTTCCTTCCATCGTCAATAAACTATTTTCTGGTAAACCAGAGGGATATTCCTTAACCGCTTTATCCATCTGAATTTGTTCTGGTAGCAAAGACAGCATAATACTAGTTTCGGCATCTCCTGCATGGATACCGTATTCTAATTCTTGTTCGGTTAAGAATTCTGCTGCTATGTTGGGGACGCGCCAAGTAAATAAGGGAAAAACAGCAAAATCTCCATATTTTTGATGTATATCTCTGGCAGCTATTTCCATAATTTGGGGTTGCCCACCATGGGAATTCATTAACACCAGCTTACGAAATCCTGAGTGATAGAGACTATCAGCCATGTCCCAAATTACCGAGAGTAAAGTTTCTGCGGTTAGACTAATCGTACCAGGAAAACCATAATGTTCGTTAGACTTACCATAATATAGACAGGGTAAAGCATAGGCGGGAATACTACTATCTAATTTTGTGAGAGCCTTCCCTAAAACTCCCATACTAATGGCAGAATCAACAATAATGGGTAAGTGTAGACCATGTTGTTCGATCGCGCCAATGGGTTGAATAATAACTGTATTTTCCTTATCTGCCATTTCTTCGATTTCTTTCCAAGTTAAATAGGGAAAATAACGCTTGGGAGGAATAAAACCGTGCATCATAATAATTAAACTTCTCGCATAAATCAAAAATTTGGTGACTGAGATAAGTTTAACGGTTTTCCAATCTTTAATCCCTAAAGCCGATAAATCATATATCTCATAAGTCAAATAATTGCTATAAACGGTATAATTTTTTAAGTAATTGTTTTTTATTGTACAAATAATTTATGACTAAATTTTTACTAACTTTTTTGGCTTCTTCTGCCAGCGTAGTAGTTTTATTGGTGGCGACGAATTTTCCTTTTTTGAGTTCCCATTTAACCACTCCTTTTCTTTTCGATCGATCTGTTGCTACTGTCAAGTCAGTAAACTTAAATATTGCCAATCCAGTTTTGGGTTTGACTAATTCTTCTTTCCCTATAATTAATCCTAATTTTGGCTGTAGTTGTTCTCTTTGTATACAGTTTAGCTAATTTTTTATAAATTAAGTTTGTCTAGTTTTGAGATTGATGTTTAGAATTAAAATTCTAGCTCAATCTTTTTTTTATGACTAATAACCGATAGAAAAATAAATATTTTTACTTAAAAATTATTCATTTAATAATCGACTTTTTTTTATGTATAATTACTGAAAGTATTTTAAATTATCGAATAAAAAATGATAAAAAATACTCTAATAAAATTGGCTTAAATTAAATCTCCTCAAGATTATTAAAATGAACAAAAAAGAAAACGAGCAGGAAAAACTTATCTTTCTGCTGGTCGATAATTTGCTGCCTTTTTTGTCTGGAAAACTGATGTCACTTATCTTATTACAAGTAGCCGAGGTTTTTACCAACACTTCGTTAAATGTAATATTCAAATTAATCGCTTACACAGTTTATTGTTATTTCGTAACTCCCTTTATTCTTTTTTGGTTGGGCTATGCCAGCGTGACTAGGTTAACTAAAAAGACAATAATCATTACTATCTTTCTGGTAGGAGTCTACAGTTATGTGTTATGGGACTGCTATTTCTTTTTCAAACAGACTATGCAATTATTATTCGTATAATATAGACCAATATTGATTTTGATAGAATAAACTAGCTAATAAAAAGGCGCTCGCCCTTAGGGTGGTGTCATATGAGTTCGGATTTATGTGGAATAGGCAAGAAAGCTCTCCCAAACCTGGATTTGCTCTAAAGGGTAAGGCTTGAACCCTATTTAACTCCGAATTCCGAATTCTCTCATAATCAGTCGCGTTGAAATTAAAAAGATATGGCAGAGGAAAATAAACCCAATCCCGAATCCACACAGTCAGAAAAAAAAGCTCCTGCTAAACCCCCGGCAGCCAAAAAAGCTAAAAAACCCAAACTGGAGGATAAACCTTTTACCGAATTTATCGAACAGCATTTTACTCCCTCATTAAAAGAAGCATTCAGTAAAGAGGGACTTGAAGATATAGAATTAACTTTTACCAAACAAGGTTTACCCATAGCTGGTGCCAATCCTGATGAGCAATGCTGGCAAGTAATCGGCAATTGGCAAGAGGGACAACGTCAGTTTAATCTCTATTTTCTGGATGAAGATATATCGGGGAAAAAAGCCTTTTCCTATGCTACTAGCGGGGGAAAACCAAGTACAATTGAATCTTTTATGATTGATGAGCGCAGAGTAACTTTAGATTTATTAGTTTTATATACTTTGCAGCGTTTAAACGGACAAAAATGGTTAACTAGAAATTAGACCAGTAAACAGTTATCAGTGAATAGTTCACCCAACTCATAGCTGTTTACTGATAACTATCACAGTTATTTTATTTGTAACCATGCGTGTATATATTTTACTCTACAATGCTGGAACTAATAATGAAGGTATTCATACGGTTCAAGTTGGCGATCGCAACAAAATTTTGATGTTTACAGAAAAAGATGATGCAGAACGTTATGCTTTAATGCTCGAAGCACAAGATTTTCCGACTCCGACTATAGAAGCTATCGATGAAGAAGAAGTAAAAGCTTTTTGCAAAAATGCAGACTATGATTGTGAACTGATACAAGCAGGAAAATTAGCTCTTCCTCCAGAACATAATCTCGAACCAACGGACTGGGATGAAGAAGGCAACTATTCCACTCAAGATACCGAAACACCAGAATCCACGAAATCCCCAGAATCAGACAAATCAACCATCTCTAACGAAGAACTAGACAGAATTCGTAGTCAACTCGAAGGACTATTATAATGGACAATTTGCGGTCGAGAGGTCATTTATTAACAGAACAAATCAACCCTAACAGTCATAATCTTGATAGTTTATCCTCCCTAGAAATTGTCAATCTTTTCAACCAAGAAGATCTTAAGACCATAGAAGCGATCGAGCGAGCTAAAGATAGTATAGCCAAAGCGATCGATATAATCATCCCAGCCATGGGACAAGGAGGCAGACTTTTTTATGTTGGTGCGGGAACTAGTGGTAGATTAGGAGTCTTAGATGCAGCAGAATGTCCCCCTACTTTTTGTACTCCCCCCGAACTAGTTCAAGGAATTATTGCAGGTGGTGCAGGAGCATTAGTCCGCAGTTCCGAAGATTTAGAAGATAGTCAAGCAGACGGTGCAGAGGCGATCGCTCATCATCAAATTACTAACCTAGATGTAGTAATGGGAATTAGTGCCGGAGGAACTACGCCTTTTGTTCACGGTGCATTAAGTGCAGCCAGAGAAAGAGGAGCAAAAACTATCTCCCTTAGCTGCGTTCCCGCAGAACAAGTGTCGATCGATGCAGATATTGATATTCGCCTTTTAGTAGGAGCAGAAATACTCGCAGGTTCGACTAGACTCAAAGCAGGTACGGCTACTAAAATGGCTCTAAACATTATCTCTACAGGAGTAATGATAGGTCTGGGCAAAGTTTATGGCAATAGAATGGTAGATGTTGCTGTGACTAATAGTAAATTGCGCGATCGAGCTTTAAGAATTATTAGCGATCTTACTAATCTCTCTCGTCAAGAAGCCGATCTTTTATTACAACGCAGTGGTAATAAAGTAAAACTAGCTCTGCTCATGAACTGGACGGGTTTGGAAAAAACAGACTGCGAACTTCTGTTAACCAAATATCAAGGTAATCTTAGAGCAGCATTACAAGCTAACTAGACCAGAGTAATATTTTAAACAGAAGAAACAACCAATAACTAACAACCAATGTTTAATGGATCGGAATCTACAGCAACATTCCTCATCGTTTTTGCAGCTTTTGTGATAATTGCTTGGGGTTATAATCGCTCAAAAGCTTACGGTAAGCTAGGCTTGCTCGCTTGGTTACAATCAATTGTCCTCATGACTCCCTGGCTGCTATTTTTTGCCCTATTTGCTGTGGGTATCTATCTAAATTTAGTTGCCATACTGTTGTTTGTGATTGTTTCAGTAGCATTATATATCTGGTTAGGAAAAAAACTTAGAGCTGCAGGACAAGAAGAGATGCTCAAACAAAAAGCTGCCGAACGCCTCCAAGCAGAAGCTCAAAAAGAAGCCAACTCCCAGCAAGAACAAAAACCCGATCTTCCTATTGAAAAAGTTATTGCACCAGAAATGGTACCAATTTCTGAGGAAGATTTAAATAAAATCAAAGGTATTTTTGGCATCGATACTTTTTTCGCTACAGAGACGATTTCTTATCAAGATGGGGCAATTTTTAAAGGTAATCTGAGAAAAGATGCAGAACAGGCTCACTCTATCCTCACAAAAAAGCTTCAAGAGCAACTAGGAGAAAAATATCGTTTATTTTTAGTTGAGAGTCCCGAAGAAAAACCTGTAGTAGTTGTTTTACCTAGTACTAACGATCCTAAGACTACTACTCTAGCCCAAAAAAATTTAGCATTAGTTTTATTGGTGGCAACTATTGTCACTAGCTTAGAGGCTGCTGGTTTACTCCTTGGCTTCGATCTATTTAGTGATTTTAGTCGTTACTCGGAAGCCATACCACTCAGTTTAGGCTTGTGGGTAATTTTAATATTGCATGAATTAGGACACTGGCTAGTAGCTAAACGTTATGATATCCGCTTGAGTATTCCTTTTTTCTTACCTACTTGGCAAATTGGTTCTTTCGGTGCAATTACTCGTTTTGAATCTTTGTTACCCAACCGTACCGTTTTATTCGATATCTCTTTTGCCGGTCCTGCGTTAGGGGGATTAACCTCTTTGGTGTTATTAATTGCTGGTTTGATGCTATCTCATCCAGGAAGTTTGTTTAAGCTTCCTACCAGCTTTTTCCAAGGTTCTGTTTTGGTAGGAACTCTAGCTAAAGTAGTGTTTGGTTCTTCCTTAGAAGCAGCATTAGTCGATGTTCATCCTTTAGTAGTAATTGGTTGGCTGGGTTTAGTAATTACTGCTTTAAATTTACTTCCCGCAGGGCAGTTAGATGGAGGCAGAATTGTTCAAGCTATCTATGGACGTAAAATTGCCAGAAGAACAACCGTAGCTACTCTAATTATTTTGGGCATAGTTGTTTTATTTAACCCGACTAATCCTATTCCTCTCTATTG
The DNA here is from genome assembly GCA_030065635.1 of Xenococcaceae cyanobacterium MO_188.B32. Lineage (GTDB taxonomy): Bacteria > Cyanobacteriota > Cyanobacteriia > Cyanobacteriales > Xenococcaceae > JASJDJ01. The sequence goes on along the minus strand of JASJDJ010000024.1, from coordinate 35,637 downwards.
GGCAGTTTTAATTCTGTTATTACAGAGAGATTTGGAACGCCCAACGCTGAATGAATTAACCGAACCCGATGATAATAGGGCTGCTTTAGGCTTACTAGCTTTATTTTTAATGTTAGCTACATTGATTCCTTTAAGCCCTAGTTTAGCTGGCAGTTTGGGAATTGGGGGGTAAGTAGGTACATTCCCAACGCCAAACTTTCCCATCTTCTTCGTCTTCAAATTCACCAACGAATGTCATACCTACTTTTTTGAGAACGCTTGTAGACGGATTTTCCTTTGGTAAAGTATGTGCTCTAACAACTTTAACTTGTCCAGTAGCAAACGCTCTGTCAAGAAGAATTCTAGCTGCTTGCGTAGCTAAACCTTTGCCCTGATAAGAAGCAGCAATAGAATAACCAATCTCAACTACACCTCGATCGTCAGGATTGCCCTTATAGCCTACAATTCCCACCATAATTCGTGGTTCGTTTACAATAAGCATATGGGTTAACCAACGGGGCGAAATAGTTCCTTTCTTGAGAGAATTTAAAGAAAATTGCAGCAATTGGGGCATGAGTTCGTAATCATCTCCTACATAAATACCAAATTCATCAAAGAATCTTTTCTTTCCAGCGAGTAGCATTTCAAGATGTTGTATCGAACAAGGTTCTACTAAGATCATTGGCTGACACGCTTAAATTAATACTTTTAATTTTGAGTTCTACTATTCTATGACGCTATTGGTTTTGACCAAATATTAGGTTTGAATTGTTTATCTAGAGGGGTTTTAGCAATATGATTGGTGTAATTATGCATGACCTTAATCGCAATGCCCAGAATTACCTCTAATATCTGCTGTTTATTATATCCAGCTTCCATAAACGCTTCTATTTCACTCTCTTCTACCCAGCCACGCTCGTTCACCATTTGTTGGGTAAAATGGCGTAATGCTTGTAATTTTGCGTCTGGCATTGACGTTCCCTTTCTTAAAGCTTCAATATTTTCTTCAGACATTCCGATCGCTCTTGCTAATCCAGAATGGGCTGCCATGCAATAATCACAGGAATTTTCATAGTTCGCCGTTAGATAAATTACCTGCTGCTCGATCGCTGTAAAACTGGTATTCTCAAATAAATCCCATAACGCCATCGAACCTTTTAATAAAGCTGGAGCTTCGGCAAAAATTCCTTCTAGATTAGGGATAAAGCTAAAGGTTTCTTTGACATGGGCTAAAGCCTGTTTGGAGTCTTCTGGTGCTGTTTCTAAAGTATGAATTGTAAATTCCATTAGTTAAATCTCTAATTTGATAGTTAAAGAGACAAGTTTGTCTACCGATTTTGTTGATACTATAGCTCTATAGAGACAACTTTGTCTACTTTGAGTCAAAATGAAATTTTCTAGTAATCCTCGCCAGCAAATTTTAGAAACTGCCTCCCAACTCTTTTATCAAAAGGGTATTCAAAAGGTGGGTATTAACGAGATTATTGCTACTAGTGGCGTAGCCAAAAGAACTCTGTATCGGTACTTTACCTCGAAAGACAAACTAATTGAAGCAGTAATGAAACACCGCGCTACAGAATGGTTGCATTGGTTTGAAACGACGACGCGAAATCGTGGTAATACTGCTAAAGAGAGACTATTAGCAACATTCGACGTATTGCAGGAATGGTATGCTAGCCCAGATTTTCGGGGTTGCCCTTTTATCAATGCTGTACTGGAAATAGCCGATGCGTCTCATCCTGCTCATGATGTCTCGGTACAAGTCAGAGAGTCAATTCGGTTACAGATTAAGCAATTAGCAGAACAAGCTGGTGTAAAGGATTCAGAATCATTTTCCCAACAATATTTGCTTTTAATTGGAGGAGCGAGCTTGATGGCTACCATCGAAGGAGTTTCAATAGGTGCTAATCATGGTCGACAGGCATTATCCACTCTAATTGATAGTTCGCGGGAATTGCCTTTATAGCTGACAATTTTTACCATAATTCTTGGTTTGTTCGAGAATAGAATACAATAATAGTCGGTAATATTTAGTTTTTTAAGATTAGATTAGTAACTTTATCAGATGAAAGCATATCAGTTATTTCAGATTATTTGGGCAACTTCAGCTTCTTTATTAATTATTTTAGTTTTGCTGCACAGTCCTAAAGGCGATGGTTTAGGTGGTATTGGCGGACAAGCACAATTATTTACTAGCACTAAAAGTGCAGAAAAGACTCTCAACCGTATTACTTGGGCATTAAGTATTACTTTTATTACCCTTACTATTGCTTTAAGTGCGGGTTGGCTAAAGTAACGAGGGTTTAGATTTGAGAATGGTTATGGGCTATTTTTCTTTGGAATTAAGCTGCTTGACTGACGAAACTTCTAAAGTCCTTGATTGTGTCTGGGTTAGATTAGCGGTAGCGTAACCCAACAAAACCCTATCTTCTGTTTAGGGCTGTCACGGTGTAACGGTGACTTCCAAATCTAACGACGAAGATGAGTAAAGACCATCCCGACTAAAAGTAAAGAAAATAAAGAAATAGTCTTAGTTTCGGGAACTTCTATTGCACTCAGCCGACTCGCACTATTAGCCTTATATAAATTAGATTTTGGCTCTTGAAAAGTACCCACTCTAATTTTATAAGCTAAATCGTTATTTTCTGGTCTTTCTCCTATCCAAGAAAAAACTTGTGTCCCGCTAAAGGTAAAGGTATTGTCTATACCACTAATTTTGAGAAAATCAATTTTTCTTTTTTTGGATATTAGATCGACAGTAGACATTGAACCATCATCAAAAACTAGGTTAGATAATTTTGTCTGACCATTTTTTGTCGAGCGTGCGCTCAAAATCATGCCGTTGATATCCAATCCTGCTTCATTGACGTTAATAGCATTTAAAACTTCTTTATCAACTTGGTATTTAAGTATTTCACCCTCAAAAGATCGTTGAAAATCTACTTTTTCACCATTTTTCCCAAGAAATTGCTTTTTACTAGAAGATTTTTCATCAACGGTTTGAGGAGGAACTATATTATTAAGTTCTAGTTCATAATTTGCCATTCCATCATCGCCAATATTACTAGTAGTATTAAATTTATCAACAAAACTACCATTATTAATTTCTGGGACTAAATCAGCTTCACTATAACCAGTTAAAGGATTAAAATAAGCTGCTATAACGATATTACTACTAATAAATAAATTAATTAAACTTACTGGTATAGATAGTAAAAAAAAATATAATTTCATGAAAAATACTAAATATATATAAGATCTCTAAGTTAATTAAATTTGTAACCAAACGTAGTATTGTTATTATCAACAAATTAAATAATAATGACAAGAAAAAAATAATAAATTTACTAAAAATTTGAAAACTTGAATCCTTTTTGCAACAATAAGAAAAGGCAAACTGTTTTTTTTAAATAAATTTTTGCTCTTTACGGTAACTTTATGAAAATTTGGCAAATTGATTTTTATTATTTTCCGTGGCTAAATAACAAAGAACAAAAACAATGGAAATTACTAATTTGCGATCGCGCGGGAAATTTAGTTCATGAAGCTGAATGTTTGCAGTCTCAGGCTAATGCAAAATGGTTGAGCGATCGACTACGTCAGGCAGCAGATACAAAGTTACCAGATAAAATACAAGTTTTTCGTCCTCAAGCTTTAGGTTTATTGTCTATAGCAGCAGAACAATTAGGAATTGAAATCGAAGCAACTAGGCACACAACTGCTTTAAAACAAGAATTAACTAAACAGGCTAGTCAGTACGGACGGCAAATACCCAACTATAACCCTCTTGCTTTAGATAAACCACCACCTCAACCTCTACCAGAAGATTTATGGGGAGAAGAATGGAATTTTGCCAGTGTCGCTGCGGGAGAAATCGAACAGACATTTAGCGATCGCCCTATACCCGTTCTTAATTTACCAGAATCTCTATTACCAATTAATTTAGGCATATCTTCTAGCGTAGTAGTACCAGGAGTAGTTATTTATGGAGGCAGAAAATCTCTCCAAATTGTTCGTTGGCTAGAGCAAAAACAACCAGTCGCTTTAAACTATATTCCCACAGAAGTAGGAAGATCGGGGGGATTAGTTTTAGAAGTAGGATTAGTCGATCGCTGGGTTTTTGCCACCTTTGAAAATGAAGCAGTAGCCAAAGCTGCGCGAAATTATGAGCAAAGTAAGCAACAGAGTCAGGGTTTACACTTTCTTTTAGTACAACCAGATGATTCGGGAATGACTTATACGGGTTTTTGGCTGCTGAAAGATGAGTAATCTTAGTTGATTGGCGGATTGTGTGTAATAAATTCTCTTATTTGATCTCTAACACTACTATAATCAATATATAATTCTGTTACTTCTTTTAAACTAGAACATGACTCAAAATCGTCAATATCTTCTGTAACAGTAAGGTTAAGCTTTTTACCATTATCAGCCTTTATTTTTTTTTCTAATTCTTTTACCCACTCATCCTCTGACCATTTATTCATATTTTCTTGGGATCCTTTTTTGTGTTTTTCCATGTATTGTTTTTTATATTTTTTCATCAGATACTCATTATAAGGTTTCTTTAACGGCTCTCGAGTTTGTTGAAAATCTGGTTCTCCCTTTAATTGTTTATTTAAGTTAAAATCAAGGCGTAAGTAATTTATTTGTTTATTACTTACACTATTTAAAATACATTTACAAATTTTTTCACCATTATTAGATGCAGGATCTATAAATATATGAGGTACGTTTCGACCCCACTGCACCGAACCCCATCCCTTTATCGTTTTATAGTCAAAGCGCTTGGTAGTTTTACCTGTTCCAATAGATAACATACTAATATCTTCAAGTTTTATGTTCCTATCTCGTAAAACATGAGCAATAACAGAAAGAGAAGGATTATTAGCAGATATTCCACCATCTATATGTGGCAATTGATCGTTTGAAGTTAATGAAATTGGGTAAGGAGGAAAAAATGTTGGAGCTGATGCAGAAGCAGTGCATATTTCCCAAAGATTTTGTTCTTTAACCCATCTCAAAAAATTTTGACCTCCTGGGGTTGCATATATTCCAGTATTAAGTTGACCAGTTGTAAACCATTTCGTAACTCTACTATAGGTATCATAAGCAGTAATAAAAAAATCAGGCTTTCTTCCCTCAATAGAATTGAATGTTGTATCTATTCCCAATTCACTTTGTAAAACAGGAATTAATCCTTTTTTCTCATTAGAAAAAATATTAAAAATATTAAATGAAGTTTCATGTGGATATAAAACATTAGAAGAAAGGTTTGCACTAACAAAACGAATTTGCCTTTGCCATTTTATTCTTTTTAAAAATATATCTTTCCCTCTTTGTTCATAAAGGTTAATTATATCTTCAAGCTGTTTTCCAATAACAATTCCAGCAGCTATAATTGAACCATGGGCATTCTCGTTATATTTTAGTCAAAGTTCTGTATTAACTTTTCCTTTTTTGACTTCTTCTATACAATGTAACCAGTCATCCCAAATAGAAGGCGGGAATGCTGATTTTATCGTTAATTAACACCGCGTTTTTCCCTAACTACAAACTCCGTACGCGTACGCGAAGCGACTACCGAAGGTCAGCGACTACCGAAGGTCACTCTGAATTCCGAACTCACGTTATATTAAGGTTTGAGATAGATATCGACTATTTTTTCTTCTCCTCTTAGTTTGACTATTTTTTCCCCGATACTATTTTTGTCCTCAACAGGAACAGAATCTACAGGAAGAATCAATCGTTTTGCCGTATCGGTAGTCAGAATAGCTTCTGCCTTTGTTTTGGCTAGAGTCATGACAGCCAAGTTATCCTCTTTGCTGGTAAAGTGCATGGCTTGTGTTCCGATGTCTCCTCTATTGGCCAATCGGAGATCGCTTAGAGGAAGAGATTTTCCATAACCCAATTGAGAAACTAAGAGTAAACGATGGCTGCTACTACAAATAACACAACCAGCTAATTCTTCTCCATAGCGTAGTCTAGAAGCCTGATTTCCTCGAGCATTCCGTCCCATTATAGGTATTTGTCGGTCGTTAATGGGGAAGCGCAAAATTCGCCCTCCAGTGGTAGCGATCGCAATTTGTTCATCTTCGTGGGCAAAACAAACATAGCGAAGACGGTCTTGTTCTTTTAATTTAATCAGAACTAAACCACGATTACCCAGACTATCGAGTTCAGTAGCTTTAAGTCGTTTAATGATTCCTTTTTCTGTGAGCAAAACTAGATCGAGATTGGTATTTTGTTCGGGAAGGAAAAAGTGAGCCACTGTTCTACTGGCATCTCTTTGAGTAGTTTTCGATAGCAGACTTAAGGTGGTTGTTTGGGCGATGGTTTCTACGGGAGGGATATCTTCTACTGCTACGGGATAGGCTTTACCACTATCAGTTATGACAATTAAATGTTCTTGTTTGCCTATAGCTTCGCTGTGAATGACAAAGTCTTCTCCTTTGTTTAGAGGAGAACTAGCAGATTTCGGTGCCATAGGGGGATTTTGCCAATAAATGCACCCATTAGCAGTTATTTTGACCCTAGCATCAGGCGATCGCTCACTGTTAAAGACAGAGCTTTGTATTGGTTGAGCTTGTACTTTTTTAGAACTATTTTTAGCTTTAATACTGTTTTTGCGCTCTATTTTAGCGTCAGAAACTCCCTGTCTTATTTTACTTTCCTTAGCTGCTGTTGACTTAATAATATTTCCCTGTTGATTAGCAGCAACAGTATTGATAATTTTAGTCCGTCTTTCATCCCCAAATTTACGCTTGAGAGCCCGTAATTCTTTTTTAAGAGCTTTCATCAATTCGTGGCGATCGCCCAATAGTTGTTCCAACTGAGTAATACGCTCTTGTAAATCCCGAGATTCAGTTTCTAACTTTTGTCTTTCTAAACCAGTGAGACGACGCATCGGCATAGCTAAAATAGAATCTGCTTGAGCATCACTAATATGTAATTCTGCTGTTAATCTGTGTTTGGCTGTAGTACCATCCGCAGCGTGGCGTAAGATATCAATTACCCGATCGAGATTATTCAAGGCTACCAACAAACCTGCTACCAAATGTAAACGTTGTTGTGTTTGTTCTAATTCATGACTGTACTGCTTAATCAGAGTTTCTTCCCGAAATTGCAGAAATTCCTGTAGCAGTCTGCGTAAAGGTAGTTGGCAAGGTTTATTATTCACTAAAGCTAACATAATCGCCCCAAAATTACTTTGGAGAGCAGTTTGTCGATAGAGTTGTTGTAAAACTGCTTGGGGTTGAGTATCCTTTTTAAGTTCTATTACTACTCGTAAACCATCGCGATCGCTTTCATCCCGAATATCCGCAATACCCTCTAAACGTGCTTGATTAACTAAATCTGCTACCTTTTCAATCCAACCAGCTTTATTAACTTGATAAGGCAACTCTGTAATTACAATAGCTGTTCTCTGTTTACGTCTTTTTTTACTGACAGATATTCTTTCTACCTTGGCTACACCTCTAACTTTGATAATGCCTCTTCCCGTCTGATAAGCATCGCGAATACCTTGCAGTTCGACAATTTCTCCTCCTGTAGGAAAATCAGGTCCAGGAATTAATTGCCATAACTTTTCCTCTGGTAATTCTGGTTTATCAATTAGAGCAATTAAGCCATCAACAACTTCAGCCAAATTATGAGGAGGTATATTAGTTGCCATGCCTACAGCAATACCAGAACAACCATTAAGTAATAAAATTGGCAGTTGAGTAGGCAGAACTACTGGCTCTTGTTGAGAACTATCAAAGTTGTCGATAAAGTTCACTGTGGCTTCCCCAATTTCGCTTAACATAGCCGTATCGGCGATGGGAGCAAGTCTAGTTTCTGTGTAACGCATTGCTGCGGGAGGATCGTTATCCACAGAACCAAAGTTACCATGACCATCTAGTAACGGATAGCGAGAAGAAAAATTTTGTACCATCCTGACTAAAGCGTCATAGACAGACTGGTCTCCATGGGGATGATATTTACCAAGAACATCGCCAACCACGCGGGCACATTTACGATAAGGGCGATCGGGAGTTAGTCCTAATTCGTGCATAGCGTACAGTATGCGCCTGTGTACTGGCTTGAGTCCATCTCGAACATCTGGTAAAGCTCTACCGATAATTACACTCATGGCATATTCTAAATAAGACCTCTCCATCTCCACATGTAAAGCTGTGGGGATGATTTGACCAGTCGAGAGTAAGTTAAGCTGTTTTGCCATGAGTTTCCTATCCTACATTTTTAAGCCACAATGGGTATTGGTTTCCTTAAAATAAGAAAACCCCATTCAAGTTATTCTTAACACTAAGTTCCTTGTATTTGAAAGATAATTTTCTGGATTTATATCTATGACAACCGTTTTGATTGTAGAAGACGATCCGATTAATTTTCGGGTTTTTTCCAAAATTTTGACTAAACGTGGTGGTTTAGACGTAAAAGGCACTGAAGATGTAGAAGAAGTCTTACAGTTTGCTCAATCTGGAGAAGTTGATGTTATTTTGATGGATGTTTCTCTGGCCAACAGTGTTTATGAGGGTAAACCTGTAGATGGAATTAAAATTACGCAGATGCTCAAGTCCGATCCCCAAACTGCCTCTCTACCAGTAATTTTAGTCACAGCCCATGCTATGCAAGGAGACAGGGAAAATTTTCTGAAACAAAGTGGTGCTGACGACTATATTTCTAAGCCCATAGTCGATCATCAAAAGTTTATCAATCAGATTGTTTCTTTAGTAGGATGAAATATGATGCAGTGCTAAGTTGATTTTAGTATGGAAACTTAAAAGCGATCGCCGATCTTGAAAATTATTTCGCTATCTCCTCGATCGTTAATTGCAAATTCTAGCCTGACTATACCAATCCCGCATTTCTCACAAAGATATTTTGAGAGGCTATAACCCTTGTCTGGTCAAATCCAAGCAGAATAAGGGTTTCAACAGTGTGTAGTTTTTTTCGATTCATTTTAAGCAGGGTCAAACGCTTACTACACAAAGCTTTCAAAAAAGGCGATCGCCTTTTTTGTGAGAAATGCGGGATATTGTCATAGATTTCTTGATGATTGGTCACCTGCATTTTACTTGGTTTGAATCTCTTCAACTATTGATACAATCCTAATCACTAGTGCAGCTTGGCGGAAACTCGTTCTTTCAACCAGCAGAATAGGAAACAGGGGACAGGGAATAGGATAACTACCTAAGCCAAATTATATATAATTCTGAACTCCTGTACTCCTGCACTCCTCAACTCCTAACTTATGGATTTTGAGGAACTCTTTCAATTTGAGCATAACCGCTAAAAAGTAAACTTTTTCCTTTCGTTTCTAGGCGATTTAAGCGCATTTTGACCCCATCGAGGTTAAAACGGTCTAAATCTACCATATTGTTCAAAATTTCCCCTAAAGCTTCGGCTAGTTTTTTGGATATTTCTTGGGAGTCTTCGGGAATATCATTGGCTTCAAATCGAACATTTTCGAATAAAATTCGCTTTCTTCTTTCCACAGCTAGAGTACAACGAAGACTGATAGGAACAGAGGTGTTATTCCAACTCGCTTTAGCAAAAAGTTTAATCTCGTTTTTTGGTAAAAGTTGCACTTCTACATCAGTAAAAGAAACAGGCTTTCCTCCTGATATTTCTTCTAAAGCAGGTAAAGAGAGATTTTCTAGACGCTTGCGGACTAATTCTGCTTGAAAAGATTTATTTATATCGCTTTGAGTTAATTTTACTTGAGCGATCGCCTGAGTTGGTTGTTTGAGAGCAATTTTGCCTTGAATTACCGAACCAAAGTCTAGAGAGACGGCATCGGTTTCAAAAGACATCTCTTCTGTGCGAAACTCACGACGAATAACTAACCCGCGACCGCTCATTTTAAAACTGTCGATAGTTCCCTGCAACAGTTTACTAGAAGGTTGACAGCGAACTTCAACCTCAACTGATTCACTACGAGTGAACAGGTGGCGGATGGTTTGGCTCGCAACTTTGTTGAGGAGATTTTCTCCCCAGTCACCACCCTTATTTTGATTAAATCCAGCAAAGCCACCAATCATAAACTTATTTATCGAGCTACAATCTTTTTCTTTTGTAACAAAATATGAAGAACTCCGCAATTAAAAACCTCGATCGCTGACAGATAAGACCCAAGAATGGATCGCATTATTTACCTGTTCGGGAATCTCATCGTGGGGACAATGACCAGCTTTGAGGTAAAATTCGGTTAGCTGCGGATAATATTGGCGAAATTTCGCCCCTCTGGTTCTAGCATCAATCCAAGGATCGCTTTCTCCCCATAACATTAGCAGAGGACAGGTCATTTGTTGCAATAAAATATCAATTTTTTCTCCTTGAGGTGTTTTAAACACTGAAGCAAATACTTGGGCTGCACCTCGATCGCAAGATGGACGATAAATATCTTCTACTAATTGGTCTGTAACAGCACTGTGGTCTAGATATACTTTTTTAAGAGTCTTACGAATGATCGAGCGATTACGTAAATACTGAAAGAGAAAATAAGTTGCCCAAGGTTGTAGAAAAAATGAACGAGTTAGTTTAGAAATTCTCTGTTGCAGCCAATTGGCTTTGGGTTGAGTTTGAGTATCGGAAAAAGGTCCCGCGCTATTTAGTAAAATTAAACCTACGGCTGAATCGGGACGCTGAGCAGCAACACACAAACAGGCATAACCACCAAGAGAATTCCCTGCTAGTACGGCTGGTTGACCGATAACCTCGGTAATAAAATCATGGAGTTGATCCCGCCATAGGTTGCCACTGTATTCCAAATTAGGCTTAGCAGAGCGTCCGAAACCCAAAAGATCGATCGCCCAAACTTGAAAATCTTGCTGTAATTGGGCAATGTTTTTACGCCAGTGGTCTGTAGACGCGCCAAAACCATGAACTAGCAACAAAGGAGGTCTGTTGGGTTGTTGTTCTCCTGCTTTAACGTAATAAATTGAGTGTCCGCGCCACTGCCAATAAGTACCAGGATTATTAGTTTTCTCGTCTAATGGAACTACCCGCATATAATCAAATATTAAGTAAATTTAACTTTTTTAGTTTACACTCTAAATAAGTTTGAGTTATTCTGACAGCAGGCATATTAGTCTTGAAGTTAAAAAGCAAAAATAACCAATAAACATCTTTTGCCTCAATAGGTGGTTTCTCTTTTGAGAAAGAATGCCTAATATAAAAATAGTAGTTTACCTTGATTCTCTAGCCAATAACTAGAAAGGAATAATTTAAGGGAGAAAATTTAGTGTCGGTTGAAACTTCTGTTATTGAAAAACCTTCATCATCTACAGTCCGCAAAACTGCACCTCGTTATCGTGTTTTACTCCATAACGATGATTTTAATTCGATGGAACACGTGGTGCAAACCCTGATGAAAACAGTAGCAGGGATGACTCAGCCCCAAGCGGTGGACATTATGATGGAAGCACATACTAATGGTATAGCATTAGTAATTACTTGTGCTTTAGAACATGCAGAATTTTATTGTGAAACTCTTCGTAGTCATGGTTTAACTAGTACTATCGAACCAGATGATTAGGTCAAAGTGGCTTTGCTATAGTTCAGAGTTAGGCTCTTTCTGGAATCGATCATGAGAAAAATATATTTTCTCCTTCCTGGAACTACAGGAAATTTTGGTGGTGGCGGGCTATGGGCAGAGTTAAAAATATTTAGTTTAGTACAACAAATCTGTTCGGCCGAAATTGTCACCTATAGGCAAAGAGAACCCAATCGTCTGTTTTTAACTGATTTACTCTCAGATATTAATTTAGAAGAATGTATCTTTATCGTTAGTTGGGGTTTCGATGTACCCCAACTAGTTAAAAAATTGGGAGTAGCCAATATTATTTATCATGCCCATAGTGCTGGCTATGGATTCGATCTACCCGCTGATATTCCGATCGTTACTGTTAGTCGGAATACTATGGGTTATTGGGGACAGCGCTCGCCTAATTCTTTAATTTATTATCTACCCAATCAAATCGGTGATGAGTTTAGCAATCTAGGTAAAGAAAGAGATATCGATATTCTAGTCCAAGCTCGCAAATCTTCCACTTACTTGTTGACAGAATTAGTACCCGAGTTGCAGTCACGCTGTAAAGTAGAACTGTTAGATAGTTACGTAGAAGACTTAGCAGGATTATTCAATCGAAGTAAGATTTATCTTTACGATTCAGCCGAATATTGGGGAGTAAGTGGAGTAACAGAAGGATTTGGTTTACCTCCTTTAGAAGCTCTTGCTTGTGGCTGTCGAGTATTCTCTAGCGTTAACAGTGCCTTAGCTGACTATCTCGATCCCGGCTTTAATTGTCATAAGATTGCTGGCTATTCTTTAGAGTACGATCTCGAACGGATTTTAGCCGTACTTAATGATTTTACAGTGCAATCTTTACCCGAGTCGTTTTGGAGGGAGTATCGGACTGAAAATATTGTCCGAAGGCTACAGGTTATTTTGACAGAAATCAATCAGTTCTTCGATCGACGTAAGCTATTAAAACCCAATATCGATGGTTTAACTGTCTGGCGGAAAAAGCAGTTATGGCTAAAGCGATCGCTCTCTAAAATTCAACAAAAATTGAGTAAAGAATGATGATTGTTGCCACGTAGCTATAGCAGTTGGACTCAACAATCTTGAAGGTTCAGTTGTTAACTCTGCCTGTGTTAAAAGTAAAAATAAATGGCTCAGAATTAATTAATAAATTGCGAAATTGCACCATATTAAGTAAAAGATTATTTTTGTAGTTTTTGTCTAAATTCTTTGATCGCCAATCTAATATTGGGCTGTGCAATATATTTTGTCAGTAATTTAATATCTAAATCTGGTAAAACTTTACTGCTTTTTAGTTCTATATATTTATTACTATCTAGAGAATAAATTTTAAGTTCGTTCTGTTGCCAAAACCATACTTCTCTAATTTGAAGATTTTTATATATTTCCAGACTGTCAATCCCACCACTAGAAAATACAACTTCTATAGCTAAGTCAGGAAATTCTTTTTCCGTTTCAATACAGTAACAAGAATCTGGTTCCTTCCCTACTCGTTTTTTCTCAACTTTTAAGGTTGTGGAACCAAGAGGATAATAATCGATTTCTACTTCTTGTAAATAGGCTTCTAGTAATCCACTAATATGCTCTTTGATTTTTTCATGGTTTCTACCAGGAGACATAATTGTCAGTGTTCCTTTTGCATAGGAAATGCGATAACCAGATCTTTCTGGCAAATCTTTGGTAATTTGTTCGTATTGTTCCCAAGATATATCTGTAGCAATGTATATCTGATCTTCCCTAGATAGATTATGAGTAAGAGCATCTAAAGAATCAAAGAAACTATTAGCTCTTGTTTGTAATGTCGGAACATTCATAATTATCAAAATAGCTATTAGCGATTAGCTTTTATTAATCCCAATCTTTATTTTATCCTTGTCACAAATTAGAAATCGCGCCTCTTGCCATATCCGCGATCGCTCTGTCATTAGCTTTGGGTAAATGGTAATAGGTACCTCCAGCATTTTTAGCTAGTTCTTTGGCAAAACCAGTAGAGACAAAACGACTCTCTGTATCAATTACCAATAACTTCATGCCTAAACCGCGAATTTTACCCGCAATATCTAATAATTCTCCTTTAATATCGGGTTTTTCGCCTTCTGGCATCGTTTCGCCTAAAGAACGAGATAAAGGAATATTTCCCCTACCATCGGTAATAGCCACAATCACTACTTGCCCAATATCTCCAGACATCTGAGCGTTCATCCCTACATGAACCGCTTGAGTTAAGCCGTGGGCTAAAGGAGAACCACCACCACAGGGCAAAGTTTCCAAACGTCCCCGCGCCATAGTAATCGATCGAGTGGGAGGGAGTAATACATCTGCTCGCTCACCACGGAAGGGAATTAAAGAAATTTGGTCGCGATTTTCGTAAGCTTCAGTTAGCAAACGCATTACTGCCCCTTTTGCCGACTGCATCCGATTGAGTGCCATAGAACCAGAAGCATCTACCACAAAAACAATTAAAGAACCTGCTTTTCTAGCTAATCTTTTTGCCCTAATATCACCTTGTTCTACAATTACTTTACGCCCAGGATAGCGTTTGCGCCTTGCTTTTTGATAGGGAGCAGCACTCCGCAGGGTAGCATCCACAGCAATTCTTCTCACTTTACCCTTAGGTAACATGGGTTTAATATAACGTCCGCGATCGTCCGAGAAAATAAGGCTACGATTACCCGACTTGCCCTGACGCTTTGCCATTTGAGCAAAGTAGAGGACACTAGGATCGAGAACTACTCCTTCAATATCAAAGACAAATTCTTCGGGAATGGTTGGTGGTTCTTGTTCTTTGTCTTCTTCGTCTTCTTTTTCTTCCTCTTCTTCTTTATCTCGATCCGATTCGTCTTGAGGTGTTGGGGGTGGTGGAGGTGGTGGGGGTGGTGTTTCTTCTGGTGGTGTTTCGATAGTGGTAGCGCGAGGAACAATAACTAGTTCTACCGCTTTGCGTAAATCGTCGGCATTTACAGTATTGCGCCCTTCGATCGCTGCTGCTGCTTTGGCAACTCTAACTGCAAACAATTCCGCTCGATGTCCTTCTACACTACCTCTAATGGCTTCTTGTACTAGATAGAGGATCTGATCGTGACTAATCTCTACATCTTTTAGCCATTCCCGTGCCAAAATAATATCGGTTTTTAAACTATCTATATCTTCGTCGTATTGACGGATAAATTGTAATGGAGAATTAGCATATTCAATAACTCGATCGACTGCTTGTACTCGTCGATCTAAAGATAATATCCCGTCAGCAGAAAGGGTAATGGCAATTCTATCTAATAGATGTTCTCTTAATGCGCCTTCTTCTGGGTTATAGGTAGCGATTAATATCGGTTGACAAGGATGTTGAAAACTAATACCCTCTCTTTCAATTACGTTACGTCCCTCAGTAAGCACTGTTAGTAATTGATTGGAAATTTGGTCGTCTAAAAGATTAATTTCATCGATGTATAAAACCCCGCGATGTGCCTGGGCCAATAATCCTGGTTGGAAAACAGGTTCTCCTCTCTTTACCGACTCTTCTACATCTACCGAACCTAATAACCGATCTTCTGTAACTCCTAAAGGAATTTGCACAAAAGGTGCAGGAATAATTTCTGTAGGTATATTTTCTAAATTAGTATTGCCATATTTTGCCTGGGTATCATCATCCCATTCTGCTGGTTTAGTCGGGTCGCAGTTGAATAAAGAATCTTTGATTACTTCAATAGGAGGCAGAAGACTGTGAATTGCTCTTGCCATCACCGATTTAGCTGTACCCCGTCTACCCGCGATCGCCACTCCTCCCAAATTCGGGTCTACTGCTGCTAATAATAAGGCAAGTTTAATTGCTTCTTGTCCCACTACAGCAGTAAGAGGAAAATTTAAGCTTACAGGAGAAGTTGTAACAACAGACATAGCGATCGCGCTTTATAAATTCCAGAACCTAGCAATATATAACTGTAGTAGACTTACTCATCTATTTGCAAGCTATTTTCACATATTGGCATTGTCTGATTTACCAACTCTTTCTAACTAGAGTTTAATTTTTTTAACTGTTATCGGTTAAAAAGCACAAAAGAAGGGATAATAATTGTAAAGCTTTTATGATTATTCTTGAACGGTCGTAAAATTTTTTTTCATAATAAGTAATTGACTTTAACTTAATATTCTTATTGGCAAATGAGCGGATTTTTTTTATATTCAATTGATGATGAGATGTATTTTAAATCGATCGAATTTGGTTATTAATAAGGATTTGCATTAAGTCAAATTTAAACAATTACTAATAATAGTCTGCCAAATTACCAATTAATTCTGAAAAATATAATTATGGGTGCAACTGTCGCTTGTTTCGGGTTAGTAATCGCTACTATAGTTATGATTCTTGCTTCTTTAGCTCCAGATGAAGAAGGTCTTCAATCTGTTACTATATTAGGAGCTATAATTTTTGCTTTTAGTTTTCCCCTTGCTCCTTTATTCGTTAAATTAGGTATCGTTGCTCTAATTGCCATCACTTGGCCTTGGTTCGGCGATCGCCTGAGTGGAGCTCTTTATCGCCATCTGAGAAAATAATAATAATATCTGTATCTAGAAATACAAAAGGTGGGACTTTTACCCACCTTTTTTTGTGTTTTAATTTTTTTAGATTTTAATTGTTGATAAATCCCAAAGTTAAGCTATCGTGGGCCAGGAAATGATCTAAATGATAAGCTCTTTCTTCAGTTTTCAGCAAGATTTGCTCGTACAGATAGCGACTAGCGCGATCGCCTAAACTTTCTGCTTGAGCTGCAAGACGGCGTATCAATTGAATTATGGTTTGTTCTGCTGCCAAATCGTTGACAACCATTTGGCGACAATCATAAATGCCATCAGCTTCTGGTTCAAAGCAGCATAATTCTGCTAGCTTAGTAAAACTAGCTACAGGAACACCCCCTAATCCATTTAAACGCTCTCCCAAGTCATGAACGTGACCTTTAGTAGCATCATAACTCTCTTCAAAAAATTGATGCAGAGAATAGAATTCTGCCCCTTCAACAACAAAGTGGTGTTTTTGATACTGTATATATAATGCTTGGAAGCTAGCCAAAGCAATATTCAACCCTTCACAAACTGGTTCGGTAACAGTTTTTTCTAGTAAGACTGGGTTTTCTCCTACTTCACCAAAAGGAAGCAACAAACCTTGTTTAGTAGACATATTATTAGTGTTCTCCTCTCGCTTTCATTAAATGAAGCTTATTGACAATGTCATGCTAGCACAAAATTTCTTATTGCGAACAAAAAAAGATTATTGAGAATCTTAAGCAACTATCCCGAATTGAGAGCAGTTTTCATTAGCATAAGACTCTTGTCGTATTAATTACTAATTACTAATTACTAACTACTAACTACTAACTACTAACGATAGTAACTAAGTAAGTAATTATACGAAGACTTTAGTGAGAAGAATAGTCTAATGAATAATAATAGTATTAACTCAGACAAGAATGTAATTAAGGAGTTTGAGCCAGACAAATTGTCTAATATCGATATTGAATCGAATAAATTTGGAGATATTACGGATCTTATAAAGAATAATTCAAATCAACTTTCTGGTTGGATTGGAACTCCTCAACAAGAAAGACAAAATTCCCTCGATTCGTCTGGTTGTGATTGCCCTGATTGTTGTGGTGCGATCGCTCCTGACTTTGAGTTTGGTACAACTACCGATACAAATAGTAGTTTAAATACAAATACACCTCTATTTGCTTCAGCTTCAGCAGAAGCAGTTACTACTTCTGTTCCTTACTCGGGAAATAGGGATATTGACGCTTTACTATATCCTGCAAAGTGGACTACTAACACGATTACTTATAGCTTTTTCGATGGTGGCAGTTACTACGGAAGCGAAGGTAATGCTAAAGAGATACCAGATTTTATCAAGAATCGTCTTCGCAACATTCTAGAAAGCTTTGAAAGATATATACCTATTAATTTCCAGGAAGTATCAGATGCTGGAGACAATTTCGGTCAAATCCGCTATCTGTATTCCGATGGCCCTTCTACCGCCTACACCAAAGTTCCCTACAAATATCAGAATTCTCGCAACGATAGGTTCAAAGGTGGTGATATTCATTTGAATATCAATTCAATTAAAGATAAGCAGAGTGAAGATAATACGAAGCCTGGGGATTATCGTTACGAAACTCTCATTCATGAAAGTCTTCACGCGCTAAACCTCAAACACCCAGGTAACTACAACGGCTCTAGTAATGGCGGTCAGTCAGGCGTATTTTTACCTTATGCTGACGACAACAGCAATCATTCGATACTGTCTTATAACCGTCTCAGAAGTACTCAACACTATTCTGGGACGATTACACCGATGGCTTATGACATCAGAGCCTTACAGTATCTCTATGGGGCTGCCGATTATCATGGAGAGAATACTACTTACAAATTTGCCAAGATTGATGAATATACCATTGGGGGTGAATTTTTTGGCAATAAAAACTCTAATTCCAAACAAACAGTCTGGGATAGTGGCGGTAAGGATAACTTCGACTTTTCTGAACTAAGCTTCGATCGATCTGGTTATCTTTTTGATTTAAGACAAGGAGGGGTAATTACTTCTCAAAATGCCTATCTCGATACTCAGTACGAAGCTCGTGGTAGTGGTGGCAAAAAATATCAAGCTACTTCTAGAGGAACATTTCTGGCTTACAACATGACCATTGAAAATGTCGTCAACTCCAGCAGTGACGACACTATCGTTGCCAATGGTGGAGCTAATACTTTTAGTGGCTACGGTAAAGGTAGAGCGACGGGTAATGATGTTATTTATGATGCCGATAGTAAAGATACCCTCGATTTATCAGAATACAAAGTTTCTGACTTTACTACTACAACCCAAGGGAATGACTACGTTATCGATTTAGGTAACAATAAATCTGTCACTATCAAAGATTACTTTAAAGTTGCTGCGGGCGATCGCATTAACATTTTAACTGCTGGTGGTAACCCCAATCCCAATCCAGATCCCAATCCTAACCCAACTCCCGCAGATGGAACTTTAGTCTGGGAAAAGCAGGGCTTCCAAGACGAGAGTGCTGTTGCTCCCGATTCATCTTTGGATCTGGGTAATGGTGTAACTGCTACAGTCGATTGGAGCATTATCACTGATGGTGGTAGCTTTACTCCCCATGTGAACGAAAAAGATTACGTCACCTACGATAGTGGCATATTAGGCAATCACAAAGGTTACTTGTCTCTTGGTTTTGATAACAGTAAGGATGACCCTGATGACCTCATTAAATTAGATCTCAAATTTAATAAAGCTGTGACAGGTCTGACATTCTCGATTTTGGATGTAGACCAGGGTAGTGGTAAGAAATTTGATGACGGAGTCGAAATCTATGCTGATGGGGTGAATATTAAGAACCTCTCAGGAGTAGAAATTCTCACTGGCAATAATGTCATGGCAGATAACGAACCCTATATGAATGGATTTGAAGGTAGAGGTAATGCTGGTGCTAATAGTACTAGTGAGGGGGGTAATATCAATATTAGTTTTGGTAGTACCGAAGTGTCTGCACTAGAAATCAAATATTTCTCTACTGATGATGCTATTTCTAATCCTGGCAGTCAAAAAATAGGCATTTCCGATCTAGATTTCCAAATTAAATCTGTTTAATAGACCTGTCTTGAAAATAGACAAATAAGTTAAAACTTCTTCCCCTTTTAATTTTTAGTTGTATAGATCGAGTTGATTCGTACAACTATTTTTTTGCAGATTTGTTAGGTTATCGACTATCTTGTTAAGATCGATAAGTCAGCATAGGAGTTTCTTGACTGTGGTTGTTCAAGTAAATACAGATAGACGCTACGAAGATAAAACCCAAACGATTGCCAAAGAATTAATTAAGGCAACCAGAGAGAAAAGTAATATTTTTGCCCAGATGCGGGAAGGAATGCGCTGGGACGATCGCTTGTTAGACTGGGCGATGAGTAATCCTGGGTTGCGGGTACAACTATTCCGCTTTATCGATACAATTCCTGCTTTACAAAGTAAAACGGAAGTTGCCCGTCACTTACAACAGTATTTAGGGGACGAATCTGTAGAATTACCTTCTGCACTAAAAGGTATTCTGAATTTTACCGATGCTGATTCTTTTCCTGCCCAAACTGCTGCTGCAACGGTAACCAAAGCAGTGGAAACTCTGGCTTATAAATATATTGCGGGAGAAAATATCTCCGAAGTAATTAAAGCGATCGAACGTTTGCGGAAAGAGGGGATGGGTTTTACCATCGACTTGTTAGGAGAGGCGGTAATTACAGAATCTGAAGCCCAATCTTATTTAGATAGATATTTAGAATTAATCGAACAACTGACGCAGCAAGCACAAAAATGGTCTAGGGTAGAAGGGATAGATTTAGCCGACGGGGAAGAATTACCCCAAGTACAAGTATCGGTTAAACTGACTGCTTTTTACTCTCAATTCGATCCTCTCGATCCTGAAGGAAGTAAACAAAAAGTCTGCGATCGCATTCGGGTTTTGCTGCGTCGCGCCAAGGAATTGGGGGCTGCTATCCATTTTGACATGGAACAGTATGTCTACAAAGATCTAACTCTAGCTATCCTCAAAGAGTTATTAATGGAAGAAGAATTCCGCAGTCGTACCGATTTGGGTGTTACGCTACAAGCCTATCTAAGAGACTCGGAACGAGATTTAAAAGATTTAATCGAATGGGCGAAAAAACGAGGTAATCCCGTTACTGTGCGTTTGGTTAAAGGGGCTTACTGGGATCAAGAAACGATTAAAGCCAGACAAAATAATTGGCAACAGCCAGTATATAACGATAAAGCAGCCACAGATGTTAATTTTGAACGGATGACCTGTTTATTACTGGAAAATCATGAATATTTGTATGCAGCAATTGGCAGTCATAACGTGCGATCGCAGGCTTTAGCTTGTGCGATCGCCGAAACGCTAAATATTCCTCCTCGTCGCTTCGAGATGCAAGTTTTATACGGCATGGGAGATAAATTAGCCAAAGCTTTAGTTAAAAGAGGACATCGAGTTAGGGTATATTCTCCTTACGGTAAGTTATTGCCAGGTATGGCTTATTTAATCCGTCGTTTATTGGAAAATACCGCTAATAGTTCCTTTTTGCGTCAAAATTTAGAAGAAAAACCCATCGAGGAATTGATCGCACCACCAATTGTAGGGGACGGGGCTTTCAAGGACGCGAGGAAGCCTCGCGTCACAGCCCCTCCGTTTCGCGAACCGTCCCTACCTGATAATGGATTCCCCAACGCACCCGATACTGATTATGCCAACGCAGATTTAAGAGAGAAAGCCCAGAAAGCCCTAGAATTAGTCCGCAATTCTTTGGGTAAAACTTATCTACCATTAATTAATGGGGAATATGTAGAAACTAGTAACTATATTGACTCGGTTAACCCTTCGCGATCGACTGAAGTAGTCGGTAAAGTAGGCTTAATTTCGGTAGAACAGGCAGAAAAAGCGATTAAAGCAGCCAAAAACGCCTTTCCTGTTTGGGCTAGTACTCCTGCGACAGAAAGAGCAAGAATACTGCGTAAAGCTGCCGATTTGATGGAAGAGAAAAGGCATGAACTCAATGCCTGGGTTTGTTTAGAAGTGGGCAAAATTATTCCACAAGCAGATGGAGAAGTTAGTGAAGCGATCGATTTTTGTCGCTACTATGCAGACGAAATGGAAAGGTTAGATGCTGGCTATAACTATGATGTGGCTGGAGAAATTAACCGTTACTTCTATCAACCCAAAGGAATTGTAGTTGTTATTTCCCCCTGGAATTTTCCGTTGGCGATCGCTACGGGTATGACAGCAGCAGCTTTAGTTACGGGTAATTGTACTCTATTTAAACCGGCAGAAACTTCTTCTATTGTCGGTGCAAAAATAACCGAAATCTTCGTGCAAGCAGGTATTCCTAAAGGAGTATTACAGTTTGTTCCTGGTAAGGGTTCAGAAGTTGGGGCATACATGGTAAAACATAAAGATACCCATCTAATTGCCTTTACCGGTTCGAGGGAAGTAGGTTGTCGCATCTATGCCGATGCTGCGGTATTGCGACCGGGACAAAAACACCTCAAACGAGTAATTGCCGAAATGGGTGGTAAGAATGCCATTATCGTCGATGAGAGTGCAGATTTAGACCAAGCTGTGGCTGGAGTAGTTTCCTCAGCTTATGGTTACACTGGACAAAAATGTTCTGCTTGTTCTAGGGTAATTGTTTTCCAAACTATTTACGATGCTTTTGTGGAAAGATTAGTAGAAGCAACTAAATCTCTGAATGTCGGGGCAACAGATTTACCCAGTACTCAAGTAGGACCCGTTATCGAGCGTAATGCCCGCGAACGCATTTTAGAATATATAGCCACAGGTAAACAAGAAAGTACTCTCGCTTTAGAAATGCCAGTGCCAGAAGGTGGTTATTTTGTTCCCCTCACTATCTTTACCGAAGTTTCCCCTCAAGATACTATTGCCCAAGAAGAAATTTTTGGTCCCGTACTCGCAGTAATTAAAGCCAGTAATTTTGATGAGGCTGTAGCCATTGCCAACGGTACAGATTATGCTCTTACAGGTGGTTTATATTCTCGTACTCCTCAACATATCGATCGCGCTTATCGAGAATTTGAAGTAGGTAACTTATATATCAACCGTACCACTACAGGCGCGATCGTTTCTCGCCAACCCTTCGGTGGATTTAAACTATCTGGTGTGGGTTCCAAAGCTGGAGGGCCCGATTATTTGTTGCAATTCCTTGACCCTCACGTAGTTACAGAAAATATACAGCGTCAAGGTTTTGCTCCCATCGAGGGTGCAGAATAATTAATTTGATTGCTGATGATTTATTTAATCATTATTCGGTGGTTTTACTCTTTATTGTGTTAAATTTGTGCAATATAGCAATACCAACGAAAGTTAGGACATCTCAAGGCAAAGCAAAAATTAGCCATTAGCTATTAGCTATTAGCTATTAGCTATTAGCGAGCTCGCAAACCCTCTAATTCATGTCCTAATCTAAATACGTACTGTTGACTTCTAGTAGCTAATTTATTATACATACTTATACTAAAGTTCAAAATCAAAATAATGTATAAGTATGCGACCTCATGAATTTGCCAAAGAAATTGGAGTATTAGTCGAAACATTAAGACGTTGGGATAGAACAGGAAAACTTAAAGCCAAAAGAACTCCAAGTAATCATCGTTATTATACAGAAGAGGATTTGGCACAGGCGAAAGGTCTAAAACCGATATCAGACGAGAGATTAATTAAAGTTTATTGTCGTGTCTCATCTCAAAAACAAAAGAATGAATTAGCTAATCAAAGCTAAACCATGTCAAGTAAAGGACTGCGAGTCGGAATTGCAGCCAAAATTGAGTACAATCCCATTTTTGAGGTCTTGGGAGATAAGTACGAATCAATCCGTCGTACTGGACTTAATGATATGCAGAGAGGCATGAGTGAAAATCAAATTGAAAAAACCTATCAGGCTCGCTTCAACCTTCAATGGGCATGGGCTGATAGTATTGCTACGGAGGTTAAACAAACCTACTCACAATTAAAAACAGCCAAAAAGTTAAATGTAAGTCGAATCAAAGAACAAATTAAGAAGAAAATTCAAAAAGCTTCAGCTATCTTTAAAAGCTTATCTAAAGTTAAAAACCCCACTTCTAAGCAGCGAAATCAACTCTTAGGGCTTAAGTCTAAAATACTCATTTTCAGTAGGTGCCATAAATATAGTTAGGGAATCTCTATAAATCCTTCGCTAACCATAATCGATCGCCCACCCACACGAACTTTAACTATTTGACCATTGGCTTTTTCTGCTTCTACTTGCAAAATACTGGGTCTGCCCATCTCAAAGCCTTGTTCTACTTGCCACTTAACTATTCCGTCTGTAGTAGAGTTTCTGACTCCAAGATAACCGGCCAAAGCCGAAGCAGCAGCCCCCGTAGCAGGGTCTTCTTCTATACCCATTGAAGGAGCAAACATACGGGAACGGATATCTGAGTCTTCTCGTTCGGGATCGAGGCAAAATAGATAAACATCGGGCGACCAAGAAGATTTAAGATGTTTCTGCCAATACTCGCGGTTGAGAGAAGCTTTAGCTAAAGCATCGCGATCGCGCACGGGGATAAATAAGAAGGGAACACCACAGGATGCAGCTTGAGGACTCCATTCTCCTAATAGTAAATCTTTTTTTTCTAAAGATAAAATAGGGGCGATAATATCAGATGATATCAGATTATCATTAAATTCAGGTAATTTAGCAGCAGTGAGATAGCTAGATACAGGCTTACCTGCCCGAGCATAGATAGAAACAGGTACTAAGCCCACACCTTCTTCAAAAACAATTTCTGTTTGAGTCTGTTCCAAAGGAATTGCCCCAATCGAAGCCAAAACATAAGCCGTTCCCACTGTGGGATGCCCTGCAAAAGGAAGTTCGACAGCAGGGGTGAAAATTCTTAATTTTTTAGTAGTATTAGAGTCCTCAGGGGGAAAAACAAAAGCAGTTTCAGAAAGATTGAATTCTTTAGCTATTTTCTGCATTAAGTCTGTATCCAATCCTCGAGCATCAGGAAATACAGCCAATTGATTGCCCCCGAAAATTTGCTCTGTAAATACATCAGCCGTGTAAAATTTGTACCGAGCCATAATTATATTTCTTCTACTTGTGATAACTCCTGTAGGGGCGAAGCATTGCCTTGCCCCTAACAAACTCCGAACTTATATTGCTTTATATAACAACACTTATCTAAATTTGATAAGAGTTTACCGTTCTATGAGATTCTAAAAAATAAGAATAATAAAGTTATAAAAAAGAGCGATCGAAATGAGTGCATATCAAAAAACCGTTGTTATCACTGGTGCATCTTCGGGAGTGGGTTTATATGCTGCTAAATCTCTAGCTAATAGAGGTTGGCACGTTGTTATGGCTTGTCGTAACTTAGAAAAAACAGCCAACGCAGCTAAAGAAGTAAATATTCCTCAAGATAGTTACAGTATTATCAAACTAGATCTAGCCTCTTTAGATAGCGTACGTCAATTCGTCCAAGATTTTCGTGCTACTGGTAGATTTTTAGATGCTCTAGTTTGTAATGCAGCGGTGTATTTACCCCTACTCAAAGAGCCAATGCGTAGTGCAGATGGTTATGAATTGAGCGTTGCGACTAATCATCTCGGGCATTTTCTCCTTTGTAATCTAATGCTGACAGACCTAATGAAATCTCCTTCTACTGATAAGAGATTAGTTATTTTAGGTACTGTTACCGCCAACCCGAAAGAATTAGGAGGTAAAATTCCCATTCCCGCACCTCCAGACTTAGGCAGCCTTGAAGGTATGGAAGCAGGATTTAAAGAGCCTATTAGCATGATTAATGGTAAGAAATTCAAGCCGGGAAAAGCTTATAAAGATAGTAAGCTCTGTAACGTGCTAACTATGAGAGAACTACACCGACGCTATCATAACTCTACAGGAATTATCTTTACTTCCTTATATCCTGGTTGTGTCGCTGATACCCCCTTATTCCGCAACCACTACCCCCTATTCCGCAAAATATTTCCTCTCTTCCAGAAAAATATTACAGGGGGTTATGTCTCCCAAGAATTAGCAGGCGATCGCGTTGCTCAAGTTGTGGCTGATGATAAGTATAAGGAATCTGGTGCTTATTTTAGCTGGGGAAATAGACAACAAGAAGGTCGTCAATCTTTCGTTCAAGAAGTTTCTAACGAAGCCTTAGATGAGAATAAAGCGAAAAAATTATGGGAGTTGAGCGAAAAATTAGTAGGAATTAATCAACCTGTAGCTGCTGGTTAGTTTGATTCTCGGTTTTAAAAGTTGAAAAGATCGTTATTGCAGCGATGTTTTAAGCAATGTCTCTGCAATATTCATTTTTTAATTTATAGTCCTAGATTCTCAAAATTGATGTAAGCAATGGTTTTAAATCTGTAGCAGAAATATTGAATATTCCTAAAATTTGGCGATCGCAATGACAGTTTTTGAGTCTTGTATAAGCAGCTTCTAGTAAGCGTTGGGAAAGATCGACGAGATAAATAGAAATATTACAATCTCTTTTTGCTAGGAACTCAGCATAGTGACCAGTACCAACTCCTACATCAACAACTATCGCTCCATCAGGAATCATTTTGTTGAGATAGCGAGTTGTCAAGGCAAATTCTATAGGAGCGTGTTTTGTCAAACGAACTGATTCATAATCAAAAGTTAGATCGCTATTGTAATGTCGAGTAACATCTTGTTGCAGCTTTAATTTTTCCACGGTCATAATTAGTTGCTATGAATTTTATCTAATACCTTAATTGAATAAAGCAATCGATTTAGTTAAATCAAAGAGCAAATTCGTTTAAAAAGCAAAAGTAACTTCACTTAATTAAACAGAAAATGTCTTGTAGGTTGAGTTGAAGGATAAAACCCAACAAGAGCAATCAATAGACGGGTTTCGATATTACTTTTCTAGAAAAAACAATTCGGGAAACTCACAAACTACTTTCGCTTATCCCTAACTCTCAGTTAATTTGAATTTGCATAATAATGATTAATAGTGACTTAATAATACTTAAAATTTATGACGACTTCTAAAAACGAATTTGCAGTTAATAAAACCGAGGCAGAATGGCAAGAGATTCTAACGCCAGAACAGTTTCGGGTACTACGCAAACACGGTACAGAACGCGCTGGTACTAGTCCTCTAGACAAAGTTTATAACGAAGGTACTTATGTCTGTGCTGGTTGCGGACAGCCTTTATTTACTTCAGAAACCAAATACAATAGCGGTACTGGATGGCCGAGTTTTTACGCGCCTATAGAAGGAGCAATAGAAACCTCGGTCGATCGCTCTCTGTTTATGACTAGAACTGAAGTCCATTGTAGTAACTGTGGCGGACATTTAGGTCATGTATTTAGTGATGGCCCTCGTCCTACAGGGCAACGTTATTGTATGAACGGGGTTTCTTTAGAGTTCAAGCCAGCAGAATAAATAATAAAGCTATCAGCTTTCAGCTATTAGCTTTCAGCCAAAAACTGATTGGCTAATAGCTAAAAACTATAGTTTCGTTGACGCAGCCAATGAAAACTTAAGCTACTATTGCTTGTCTAACTAAAGCTTCATCTAATTGACGTCCAATAAATACTAAGCGAGTTTGACGAGGTTCATCGGCTAGCCAAAAGCGATCGTAAAAGGTGTCAAAGCGATTACCTACCCCTTGTAATACCAGGCGCATGGGTTTACCTTTTACATCAACAAAGCCTTTAACGCGATAGATTTCTTGTTGTCGAACTAATTGTTTAAGTTGTTCGGTTAGTATTTTCGGTTCAAAAGCGCGATCTAGAACTAATTGTACTGAGTTAATTTCATCATCGTGGTCGTGTTCTTCTTCGTGGTCGTGATGAGAAG
This sequence comes from Xenococcaceae cyanobacterium MO_188.B32, assembly GCA_030065635.1. Classification (GTDB taxonomy): domain Bacteria; phylum Cyanobacteriota; class Cyanobacteriia; order Cyanobacteriales; family Xenococcaceae; genus JASJDJ01. Next base: position 8,695 of record JASJDJ010000024.1, on the reverse strand, counting down.
GACGGCTATCTAAATTATCTTCTACGGCAGCGTTAAAACCCAGTAAAAGATCGGGATTAATTTCTCCTTGACGCGAGAAAACAACTTTTACACCTGTGGGTATTTCTTGTTCTAACCAAGTTTTAATTTTGTCTAAAGTAGCTTTATCGATTAAATCGGTTTTAGTTAATAATACGAGATCGGCACAAGCTAATTGATCTTCAAATAATTCCTCGATCGGTGTTTCGTGTTCTAGATTGGGATCGGCTTGACGCTGCGCCTCTAAAGCTTCTAAATCTCCTACTAAAGTCCCTTCTGCTAAAGCTTGACAGTCTACCACTGTAACCACACCATCGACAGTAGCAGCATTGCGAATAGCATCCCAGCGAAAAGCTTGTACTAAAGGTTTTGGTAATGCCAATCCAGATGTTTCGATGAGAATGCAGTCAATCTTATCCCTTCGTTTTAGTAATTCTTGCATAGTAGGATAAAATTCTTCTTGCACCGTACAGCAAAGACAACCATTAGTCAGTTCGACAATATTGCTATCAAGAGTATCTTCTTCATCACAAACCTGACAAGAACGAAGTAATTCCCCGTCTATACCTACTTCCCCAAATTCATTAACTAGAACAGCAATACGTCTTCCCTGATTATTTTGTAGTAAATGGCGCACCAAAGTAGTTTTGCCCGCACCCAGAAAACCAGTGATAACAGTAACAGGAATTTTATGCATATTTTGATTTTGTGTTAATTGTTAATTGAATCAGGATGTTGCTAGACTCCCGTAGGGGCAGTTCGCGAACTGCCCCTACAGATTTAACCCAATAAAGCTGTAGAAAAAAAGGCAATTCCCACACCACAAATCAAGAAACCAGCGAAACGTAAAGTGAGAGAAGAGGGTTCTTTTACTGGTTTGAGAGTTAATCCACCCAAGTAAAAAGCGATCGCGCTAATCAATAATTGAATCAAAATAAAGCCAAATAAATAAGCATTAAGAGGTGTTGTTTCTGCGCCAACAATAGCTTCACCATAAGCATAGCCGTGAAATACTCCCGCGATCGCCCCAAAACTAATCAGTAAAGCTAAATTAGTTTTATTTTTCCTAGCTAGGAGTAAACCAGCCGTCAAAACAGAAAAAGCAATAATTAATTCTGGTACGGGTAAATCGAGACTCATCAAATGAATTACTGTACCTATCAAGGTAGCTAAAACAAAAGTTATAGGGATAACTATACCTAAACGATTTTGGAAAGAAGCCAATAAACCTATTGCTACTACAAAAACAAAGTGATCTAAACCAATAACTGGATGGGCTAACCCAGAGAGAAATCCTTGGCTAAAATTAGCTGGAGTTGCTCCCCCCATAGGATGATGAGCATAGGCAGGTTGAACCACCAAAAATAGAGTGACTCCCACAAAAATAATAATCAGTACTAAGCCAACTAAATTATTTTTCTTACTTAGTGATTCAGATAAAAATGAGCTTAACAAAATCCGTACCTCGCAGATATGCTTAATGAAATCGATCTAGTCTTAGAGTTACCAATACAAATTTAAAAACCCGATCGCTGATGACTGTTAACTGTAAATCGGCGGGCATCCTGACTTAGAGATTTAATCTTATCTCATCACAGTTGCGGGACAGCGTCAGCTTTGCACTGAACTTTCCCCCTTACGTCTGATAGCTGACCCCCATCAGAACCGAATAATTATGTGATATTCTCTCCTGTTCAACTCTCAGGCTGAGATTATCATACAATAGTTAAACCTAACACAAGATTAACTATAGTCAGCTTTAAATTTAGGGCATTAGTAATAACAAATGGCAGATTGGCAAGAGATAAATGGCGGTATAACCGCACCCAAAGGGTTTAAGGCAGCAGGAATTGCAGCAGGATTGAAAGCTTCTGGGATGCCAGATTTAGCTTTGATTTTGTCCGAAACAGAAGCGATCGCAGCAGGAGTATTTACGACCACGCAAGTCCGCGCTGCTTGTGTTGATTATTGTCGTCAGCGTCTTCAAGCCAAAGCTAGTGCCAGAGCAATTCTTTGTAATGCGGGGCAAGCCAATGCTGCTACAGGAGAACAAGGTTGGCAAGATGCCCTTAAAAGTGCGGAATTATTAGGTAAAGAATTAAATATTGCTCCTCAAGCCATTCTCCTCGCTTCTACAGGAGTTATCGGGCAAAGAATTAAAATGGATGCTTTAGCTAAAGGTATTCTTGCCTTGGTGGCAGCAGCTTCTGTAGATGGAGGAGAAGATGCTGCCAAAGCAATTATTACCACAGATTTGGTTACTAAATCGATCGCTTTAGAAACTATTATCGACAATCGCCCTGTCCGCATCGGTGGTATTGCTAAGGGTTCGGGTATGATCCATCCGAATATGGCTACCATGCTATCTTTCATTACTTGTGATGCTGCGGTGGCTACTCATCTCTGGCAAGATATGTTGAAACGAGCTGTAGATAAAAGTTTTAATCAAATTACCGTAGATGGAGATACCAGTACTAACGATACGGTAATTGCCTTGGCTAACGGTCAGTCTCGTACCGCAGCCATTACGGAAATGGGTAAAAATGCCCAGAAATTAGAAGCGATGTTAACCGCAGTTTGTCAACATTTAGCTAAAGCGATCGCTCGTGATGGAGAAGGGGCTACTTGTTTAATCGAAGTACGAGTATCTGGCGCACCCGATAACAAGGCAGCTGCTAATGTAGCTAAAACTATTGCTGGTTCTTCTTTAGTTAAATCTGCCATTTTCGGACGCGATCCTAACTGGGGAAGAATTGCAGCAGCAGCAGGAAGGGCTGGGGTAAAATTTTCTCAAGATGACTTGCAGATTCAACTAGGAGATTTTGTCTTAATGGAAAATGGTCAACCCCTCCAGTTCGATCGACAAGCAGCCAGTAATTATCTCAAACAAGCAGCAGCAGGTGCTTATCTCCAAGAAGATACCGTGCTAATTTCTGTTTGTATCGGCAATGGTTCGGGTGTCAGTACCGCTTGGGGTTGCGATCTGACATATAAGTATGTAGAGATTAATGCCGAGTACACAACGTAGGACTTATTATCGCATAAACAAAATGACCTTAGAAGTTAAAAAATATAACTTACTAAAGTAAATTTCACCCCGTTAATGATGACTTAATACCGAACCTATATTGTCCTAATATCGTCCTAAATGTGAGATGAACTGTTATTGATTGATATTAATTCTGAATTGCTTATTGAATATTGTTTAGTGATTGATACACTCAACAAAAATATGCTTTAGTAATAGGTTTCTATTCCAATCTATTCTTTGTATTAGTTGCTATTGCACAGGGAATTTATGTAGTTGTAATTGAAAGCTTTCGCTGGAGCAAAACTTTAGTTACTTATCTCCTTACTTTTATCTTTGGTCTTATTACTTTTGCCCCATGGATTTGGCTTTTTATTTATAAATCTTCCCAGCGTCAGGAGACGGCATCTTGGATGACACAGAATCCTAACCTGTTAACTATGGTTAAAAGATGGGTGGGTAACCTGAGCCGTGTTTTTTTTGATTTTGGCTTTGATGAAAATGCTACATTCACTGAGACACTTCTGCTCATACCCCTAATTATAATTTTGTTGATTTTGGTAGGGTATTCGATTTATTTTCTTTGTCATCAAGCTCCAAAAAGAGTTTGGTTGTTTGTTTTGACCTTAATTGGAGTTACCACAGTACCTTTTGTTGTAGTAGATTTAATTTCAGGAACTATATCTTCAGGAACTGCTGAAAGAATTAAACCAAAGATAGGCAGTTAAGGACAAAATAGCTCACAGTACTAACTGGGGGTTTTTTCTGATTTCATCCATTTTTCTGCTTGAGATTCATTTAATTCTTGTGTTGCTTTTGTCTTGCCTTTAAGTAGGCAGCTCCATTGATATCGGCGTAAAAACTGACGAAATTCTAGATCGTCATAGCGTGGTTTTTGTAACCACATACTCTGAAGATAACCCAGAAGAATGCCCAAACCACCAACAAAGATTGGGGGTCTAGTCATGCGGTACAAAGAACTAACTATCATATACAAAAGTCCCGTACCCATAAAGTACTGACCAAATCCATGTCTCATCCGTCCCGTGAGTAATCCTTTATGACTCGAACCCATAGGTCGTAAATGCACAAAACGCAGTTCTGGCTCATCCCAGCTAATGGCAATCCAACCCAGCATACGACAACGATGGCAGTCAATACCATCCCACATTACTTCGCGAACAAATCCACCAATCTGTTTAAAGCACTCTACTCGATAAAACTTAGTCATACCAACAGATGTTTCATCACCACATTTTTCGCTAATGAGTTGACCTTGCTTATCTTTAAAATAAGCCTTTCCACTACAAGTACCGATTCTAGGATTTGCTTCCATCCGTTCCATCAAAAGCTCAAAGTATTGGGGTGGAATATCCAAATCCATATCAAACTTACATACGTAATCGTAGTCTTCTGGGTTAATGGTTTGATACCCAACATAAAAAGCTTCAATAACCGCAGGTCCGACCTTTCTTCCTCCCTCTCGATCGTTTCTAATAACTTCGATAAAAGGATACTTACTTGCAGCTTCTGCCAGAATTTGCGGAGTTTCATCTACAGAGTTATCATCAATAATAACCCACTTAGTAGGAACAACAGTCTGATTTACAACAGAATCTATAGTGACCTGCATATATTCTGCTTCATCACGACAACCTGAAATTAACACATACTTCCGAAATATAGTGTCACTTGAACTGTTACCGATTGGTTTTACTTCTGAATTGGTCATTTGACTATTTTTATACTTTTAGATTTTATAGATACATTTTAGACACACAATCTTTATAGAGCAAGCGTTCCAGTCGTTGTATAATAATTTTGTACTTAAAATCTAGCTCAAATTGCTGTAAGCCGATCCACGTTTAACTTGCATAATTTCGACGTTCAATCCCTATGTAGAGATTGAAACCTTCTGTAAAACTTGACGTTGATCAGATTAACCTCGTACAAGTTATACCAATTCACTTTAACTTTGCTAAGGATGAATTTTACTAAACCAGAAGCTGTATTCGTCTAATGTATAGCGTTCATTTAGTGAATTGGGATTAGCACCTTGATCTACTCTAGAAAGTTGAGATCTGGACTTTTTTGAAGGACTGAAAATTCCAACTCAGTAGGCTCTCCAACTTGGCGGTTTCCGTCGAGGAGCAACTGACGCTAGTACCCAGGGACTCTGGGGAAAGAAATCATCTGTCAAACCCCAAATAAATACTTATGCAATACAGAAAATTTGGTAACACTGATTTACACCCTTCAGTTATGGGCTTAGGGGCTGCCCCTATAGGTTCTCGTACTGGTCGTGATGAGTCACTTAAAACACTACATGAAGCCTTTGAGTTAGGAATAACTTTCTACGACACTGCTCCTAGCTATGGTCAGGGTGCTAGTGAAAAGATTATAGGTGAGGCATTTAAAAAAAGAAGAGATAAGGTCATTATAACTACTAAGGTGGGCAACTCGATAACACCTACACTTCAACTTGCATCAAAAATTAAGCCTTTTGTGCGTACGCTTCTGCAAAGCGTTCCTGGAATTAGAAGTACTCTCCAAAAAAATGTTCAGCAATTTGTCAAGTCTCAAATTCAGACAAACTTTGAACCTAGCTATATTGCCAAGTCAGTTGAAGATAGTCTAAGACATCTAGATACTGACTACATCGACCTTCTACTGCTGCACTCCCCCTCCAAAGATATAATAACGGAGGAGGTATTCGATCATCTCAAATCTCTTAAGCAACAGGGAAAAGTGCGATATTATGGCATTTCGTCTAGCGACTTAGAAACTACTCTAATGTGTGTCCAAAATGATGAATTTGGGATATCGGCTTTACAGGTTCGTCTAAATTTGTTTGAGCAGCAAGTAATTGACAAATTGCTACCATTAGCAAATCAGAAAGGTGTTGCTATTATAGCCCGCGAGCCTTTTGCTCATGGAATGCTTATTCCACCTGCTTCTAATAATAGTGGTTTAAACTATATGGGTCCTCGCTCATGGGATGACCGTTTTACTTTCTTGGCAAAGGAAAATATGCGAACTATGACCCAAGCAGCCTTGCAATTTGTTTTACAAACTGAAGGAGTATCTGTAGTTTTGCCTGGGATGTCAAAAGTTAAGCATGTGTACGAGAATGTTGAAGCACTAAGTGCAAAATCTCTCACATCCCAAGAAATGGAGAAAATTCGCTCAATGTTGACTTAAATTTATTTATAAAAAAAAGCTCTAGCTAGATAATTCTGCTTCTTATTGTCTATAAGAAGCTTTGTTTATGTAAAAGACAATCTTTTTGACGTTCGCTTAGTCTATCAGAAATTGCTAGCCACTGATCTTGAGATAATTTAAGCGGATAGTATAGTGCTATTGGTTGTCTTGAAGTATAGCCAAAAGTAAGGGAAAATCGGTCTGATTGAACAGGAGCCTTAGCACGATGGAAAATATTGCAGGTGTCAGCAAAAATAACTGTACCAGCGACTCCTGTGCAAGATTTCCACTTAGATCTCGAAACAACTGTTTCCATGACTCGCTCTGCAACAAAGCCATTATTATATTTAAGTTTCTTGGATGCTATTGAGGTTAAATTCTTGGAAATGTATTCAAACGGTCCTCCTTCTTGATCGACATCATTCAAGTAGACAATGATTTTTATTCTACGATAGTCTTCTATATCTATATGCCATTGCCTAACATCTTCCATTATTCCATTGGCAATTTCTCTACGGAGATGCATTCCAACATATTTTACTGGAAGACTAAGATAATTTTCGACAATATCGAGTAATTTTTCTTCGAGACCCCACAAAAAAATTTCTCGCTCTTTCATCATATCCTTAGACATAAGCCAGCCAATCGAATTGTCTCCATTGCTAGGAATAGATTTCAATTCTGACAATAGCTTTTCAGCAGTATCAATCATTAGAGAATTAGAATTAATTCCCAAGTCTTCTAAAGAAGTAACAAAAACTCCTTCCTGTCGGATAGAATCGACCAAAACGGAATCCGCAGAAGCAAGTGCAGGGAGACGGCTAGCATATTTTTTAATTGCTGTTTGATAACTACGCTTTGACAGAAATTGCCAGGCTGGTATCCTGAGAGCTTCTCTCTTAAGTTTGCTAGGTATACGGTTAATTTTTTTGAGCATAGAATTTACTATAAGAACATATAGATTATAGTGCGAGTGGGAATACCCACCCCGTTTTAGGGGGTGGGATGAGAACGAGCGCGATTAACTAACTCTATTGTAATTTTATACGAATCATGGTAGCATAAAATCATGATTGTACTAGAGTATAAAATTAAAGCAAAACAACACCAGTTAACAGCAATTGACCAAGCAATTCGCACAGGTCAATTTGTTAGAAACAAGGCTTTGCGCTACTGGATGGACAATAAAGGGGTCAATAAATATGACCTTAATAAATATTGTCGTGTTCTAGCCAAAGACTTTTCTTTTGCTGATAAATTAAACTCTACTGCTAGACAATCATCTGCTGAACGAGCTTGGTCATCAATAGCTAGATTTTTTGATAACTGTAAGAAAAATAAACCAGGTAAGAAAGGTTTTCCCAAATTCAAGAAATATTCTCGTTCAGTTGAATACAAGCAATCTGGTTGGAAACTAGACAAGCAAACCAAAAAGCACATTACTTTTACCGATAAAAACGATATTGGTAGGGTTAAGCTGGTTGGTTCGAGGGATATCTATTTCTATCAACCAGAACAAATTAAACGAGTAAGGTTAGTTCGTCGTGCTGATGGCTACTACTGTCAGTTTTGTATATCTATCGAGGTCAAAGAAGATATGGAACCGACAGGTAGAGCTATAGGCTTAGATATGGGGTTGAAATACTTCTATGCAGACAGCTTTGGTCATACAGAAGAAAATCCCAGATTCTATCGTAAGAACGAACAAAGACTTAATCGTTTGAGCAGGAGACTATCTCGCAAATACCAAAATGCCAACAAAGCGAGCGACCCTGGCGAGGTTTCCTCGCTATCAGAACGCGCGAGTGGTAAAAGTGGTAAGCAGATGTCTAAAAACCCTAAGCAAAGACAATCAAACAATTACCATAAATCTAGAGTAGCAAGAGCTAAACAACATTTAAAAGTAAGTAGACAACGTAAAGACCATGCTGTGAAGTTAGCAAGGTGCGTATGTGCTTCTAATGATTGCATCGTCTATGAAGATTTAAATGTTAGAAATCTAGTTCGTAATCGTAAATTGTCGAAGTCAATAAGTGATGCTGGATGGACACAGTTTCGTAATTGGGTAGAGTATATGGCATGGAAGTTCGACAAGATAACAATTGCAGTTCCTCCACACTACACTTCTCAAGATTGTCCAGCTTGTGGAACAAGAATCAAAAAAGCTCTATCAACTCGCACTCATGCTTGTAAGTGTGGGTATATCGAAGATAGAGATATTGCAGCCAGCATCAATATCCTCAAAAAAGGATTAAGTACGGGAGGGCATCTCGGAACTTACGCCAGTACTGCGGACGGGTTTCCCTCCGCAGGTAACTGGCGGTACGCTTGGGGAGAAACTCCCTCTTGGGCAGTTGGGGCGGGAAAGGGGGGATTTTAAGTTGTCTTTTGGCAGCGAACCCAGTTAATGTCTGGATATTTCCCCCCTTCCCCCCCTGCTGTCTAACG
>JASJDJ010000023.1 GCA_030065635.1 Xenococcaceae cyanobacterium MO_188.B32 | reverse complement strand
AAGACTATTTTCTCGGTTTATGATTATTAAACATTATGTTTTAGCCAGTTAAAGATAATAATAAACTATAGTTGTTACATTGATTGAATAATCGCTCAATAGAACTAATGTTTTACTCTGACTTTTTCAGCAAGCCCTAGATATGTTCTCTCATCTTATTAGAGCGAGTTTGGGTTTTATCCAACGCTTAATTTTTGTTTAACAGCCCAAAGCTATAAGTTATAAGCAGATTTTAACTCTTCCACTATGAAAGTGAAAGAGTTTATGCTAATTGAAAAGTAAGTTTTCGTTCTAAAAGTTTATAGCTAGTCCTGCTTCTGTAGAAAAGAAATCTACAGTGTTTTCTCCTGTAGGATTGACATATCTTACTTGAGCAAAACCATTATATTTATTATTGATGGGTAAAGATAATCCTAGTTTAATTTGCCATGTAAAACTAATATCATCTTCCAGACTAATACTAAGTCCTTCTTCAACACCATTTTCTTCTGCTAATTCATCAGGAATATCTAGATTTAGCTTTGCTTTAGATATTCCAATTCCTGGACTGATAAAAATAGAAACACTGTTATCTCTATCAGCTAAAGGTAAGATAAATCTAGGATTAATAAATAATCCCCATACTGAGTAGTTTACGTCTTCAGTTACAGTTCCTCCTTCTAATAAATTAAATTCTAAATTTTCAATTTCTGTTCCTCCTCCCAATAAACTAAATTCTATATCTGCACCAAAATTTTTATTGAATTTAGCTCCAAGAAAAATAGTTCCACCAAAGCCCGTATCTAGATCGAGGTTGGGATCTTCAACTCCTAAAAAGTCTTCTAAACCTGTGAAAAAGTCGTCTAAGTCATCAGGAAAAAATGCGCCCAAACTAATTCCTGCATAACCTTTTATCTTATTTGCTTGTCTAACATTCTGTCTTCTATTATTCCTTTCATCATAATTAAGTTCTTGCTGCTGATTTAGTTCTTCTCTTAATTCTTGTTCGTAGATATTTTTGTAGTTTGTACACTCAGAACTTTCTAGATTGTAATGATAAGCTTGAGGGCTACAATAGATCTTATAATCTTCATAACTATCAATGCTTTTAGCTTTGACGGTATCGGATATGCCCAACAATAAAAATACTGCCAATACTGTACTTTTTATGCCGATTTTAGACATATAAATAAACAAGAAAAACTATAAATTTACGCTCACTAATATGGCTTTTAAATACTTATAGAGCTGCTAGTATAAAAAAACGATTACAAAGCTTTGTATTTTTTAATATTCTTATATGTAAATATATGTATTCTATGCAAAAAAGATCTTGAAAAATAGAAAAATATACAAACAAAAACTCAATTAAATTATTAATAACAGATTAAATTTTTAACTAAATAAATAACTTTCTAATAGTCAACTTAAACTCTTTAATTAAATCTGGAACTATGAATTTATCTGTTTCTAGCTGTAGCAATTCTGGTTGTTTTTGTGGTGGATCGACTAATACAGAGCGTTCTTGAGGATCGATTAACCTAACCAACCTTATTTACTGTTATGATGAGGTGATGTACTTAAAATGTACTATCAATCTAAATAATTGCTAATATCATAACCAGTACCTTTGCTGCTGGTAAAAAATGCCCCTAGATTCAGATCGCGTATCTTCTACTACTGCTTTCTCTCCTTTGCTAGATTCAAACCGTGCTATTTGGTTAGAAGATCGACTACAGCAACTACGGAAGAGTTTAAGACCGGGACAACAGAGTTTAGCGGACTGGAAAGGCGGACAGATGGCAGTTTCGGCTGTTCCTGGGGCGGGTAAATCCCATAGTTTAGCGATCGCAGCAGCGATCGCCATAGCCCGCCATCAATTACACAGTAGAAAACAATTAGTAGTAGTAACTTATACCCGTTCGGCAGCAGCTAGTATTAAAAGTAAGATTCGCGATCGACTGAGAAATTTATTTCTGCCTCCAGGGGGGTTTGTAGTTCACACTCTCCACGGTTTAGCCCTCAATATTGCTAATAGCCAAAGAGAATTATCGGGACTGGATTTAGACAATGTTACTATCGTTGTCCCCAATACTGGTCATCGTATTATCAGAAGTGCAGTAGAAAAATGGATTGCTTCTCATCCCCGCAGATATGAAGTTTTATTAGAAGGAATACTGTTTGATGGAGAAGAGACGGAAAGATTGCGCCGTCAGTCCGTGTTGCGGACAGAAGTATTACCCAGTTTGGCAGATACCGCCATTAAAGAAGCGAAAAGTTCTGGTTTATCTCCAGAAGACTTAAAGAGAATTAGTGCTAATGCTACCGATGAATATCAAATTTTAGCGATCGCAGCAGGACTATATCAAGAATACGATCGACAATTGCGATCGCGGGACTTAATTGACTACGATGATATGATTTTAGCTGCTTTGCGGGTCTTAGAATATGAACCCATCCGTATGCTATGGCAAAATCAAGTCTTTGCTGTTTTTGAAGATGAAGCACAAGATTCTAGTCCTCTACAAGAGAAATTAATTTCTACTTTAGCTGGAAACTCAGTTAATCCCGATCTACCTCCCAACTTAGTAAGAGTAGGCGATCCCAATCAAGCTATTAATTCTACCTTCACCCCTGCCGATCCTATTTACTTCGATTGGTTTTGTAAAACTTGCGAACAACAAGCAAGACTAGCAGAGATGAATCAGGCAGGACGCAGTAGCAAGATAATTATTGATGCAGCTAACTTTGTGTTGCAGTGGGTAAATCAACAAAATAAGCAACAATTACCCTTCCGTCCCCAAGATATTTGTCCCGTTGCCACGGACGATCCTCAGCCAGAAGCCAACCCCATTCCCACAGGTAAGGGGTTAGAAATTTATCGCCCAGTAGATATCAATCATACCGTCGAATTAATCGGTAAAAGAGCGATCGACCTGCTAGAAAATAATCCAGAAAGAAACGCTGCCATTTTGGTGAGAGAAAATCGTCAAGGACGCTTTATTGCCGAACAATTAGCTTACTTATCTAGAGATAGTAATATCCGTCTTTATGAAGTGAGTGAAGTAGAGAGACATTCCCAGATACCCGCAGAAATCCTCAAACTTTTGCAATTTATCGATCGCCCCCACTCTCCAGACAATTTGAAAGCAGCACTAGAAGTATTGGAACAAAGGGGTTTAATTGCAGCCCAAGACCTCAATGCCTTAGCTACCTATCCCGAACAATTTCTTTATCCTACACCTCTAAACCCCGAACAAAAACCCCATATAGAAGATGCCCGTCGCTACTGTTGTAACCTACTCCGCGCCCGTTTAGAATTACCCCATTATCAGCTTATTTCTTTTTTAGGAATAAGTTTAAAATACACTGGTTCGGAATTAGCTACGGTACAAAAATTAAGCGAAAGAATCAATCTCCAAATTATTCGTCATAGTTCTCTTAAAAGTACCATCGAAGCCTTAGAAGAAATCGTTAGTTCGGAAAAATTTGAAGCGATAGAAGAAGACACCGACGATAAATATACCCGCGAGGGACAAATTACCATTATTACAATGCACAAAGCTAAGGGTTTAGATTGGGATTATGTCTTTATTCCCTTCCTCCATGAAGATATTATTCCCGGGCAACCTTGGGTACCCACAGCAGGAAGATTTTTAGGCAACTTTACTTTAGCAGAAGTTGCCCGCGCTCAAATTCGCACGGCCGTTCATACTCAATATATCGATCGAGAAAAACCTCTATCTATTCCTCAACCTTTAGAAGCATGGCAAGAAGCAGGAAAATTAAAAAAAGCCGAAGAGTTTCGTTTGTTATATGTAGCTATGACTAGGGCAAAAAGACTGTTATGGTTATCCGCAGCCGAAAATGGCCCTTTCCGTTGGAATACTTTTAGAAGCGACAGGGCTAGTAATTTACAAAAGAAAAGACCTTGTCCCGTGTTACCAGCTTTAGTCAGGAAGTTTCCCGAATCGAGGATGCAATAGACTTTAGAGGTTATTAAGTAGGTGGGTGTAAATAAAATTGTCTAAAATTATGACCAACACTATAACTACAGAAAATTTTCTCTACTGCTACAGGAGAAGTAGAATCGGCAAAGATAAAAGAAGTTGAACCTAATACTATCGTTCAGCTACAAGATGCTTTGTAAAGCGAATTCGATGAAGATATAAATCTTAGATTATGACTAAGCTAGCCAATCTTTCGCAAAAAATTTCCGAATTATGGACAGATACTACTGATTCTGCTATCAAGGGTATTAATACCGTTACTACTTACTCTGGCGATCGCCTTAATGATATTACCGAACAAGCTAAAACTTCTTTAGAAGGTAGTCTCAACCAGGCAGATAATTTTAGTGGTTATCTGGTAAACAGTATACAAACGAGATTGAACTCTTTGCTTCAAGATTGGTTGGCGAATCATCCCTTTATTTTTTGGCTATGTCAACATCCGATTATTACTGTAATTGGTACTTTTATTATTGGAGTAATACTATGGAGATTATTAACAGCGATCGCCAATGCGATTGCTTCCGCTATAGATAAAGTCTGGCTATGGATTTTTCGGGCACCAATTCTACTTCTCAAATCTTTATTTGGCGTTAGCGAAAAAGTACCAGTAGCAGAAGAAAAGTTACAAATAACGATCGATCCCGCTCAGTTTCAGCAAATTATTACTCAATTACATCAGATTCAAGCACAGCAACAGTTAATCATCCAAGAAATAAATACCCTTAAACAGACTCAGGAAATAGCTAAGTCTAATTTAGTGATTATCGATACAACTAAGGAGTCAGAACCCAGAAGTTAAATTTTTATTCTACAACTCTCAAACCTTCATCTTAAATTCGATCTAATAATATTGATGCAGTGATGTATAGCAGATAACGTAAAACGAGTTGATTACAGTCCAACCACCGCTAGAATTTATTCAACCTGCATTTAATCCTGTAGTCTGGAATTTAACCCGCTCCATACTACCAATTTGGTTACGCTTTCATGATGGTATTACCAAAATTGATGTTCACAATGCCTCTACATTAATAGAACTGTATCGTCAGTTTCAAGCAGGTAAAATTCGCTTGATCATCGCGTTTCGTCATCCTGCCATTACCGATCCCCCCTGTATTGCTCAACTACTTTGGAATCAGTTACCCCAAATTGCCCAACAGCAAAACAAACCTTTAAAATCTCCCGTTCATGGGCATTTTATTTACGACCGCGGTATTCCCCTCTGGGCTGGTCAACCCGCAGGTTGGCTCTTTTCTCAGTTAGGCGGAACTCCTATTCGTCGAGGAGCCTTCGATCGAGCGGGATTAAAATCTATTCGCAATTTATTTATTAATGGAGATTTTCCCTTAGTTGCTGCCCCAGAAGGAGCAACTAACGGTCATAATGAGATTGTCAGCCCTATTGAACCCGGTCTTGCTCAGTTCGGGTTTTGGTGTTTAGAAGATTTACATAAAGCGGGACGTTCAGAACAAGTATTAATTCTGCCTCTAGGTATTCAATATCTTTTTATCAAACCACCTTGGCAGTTGTTAGTTAAACTACTCGGTCAACTGGAACAAGAAAGTGGGTTACAACAGAGTACTAGAGACAATTTGAATTTACAAAATGGAGTACCTCCCACTCCGGCACAAGAAAAGTTACTCTATCAGAGACTTTATCGTCTCAGTGAATATTTACTTTCACTGATGGAGGAGTTTTATAGTAAATTTTATCAACAACCCCTACCCCCTGATTCAGCTCAAGACTTGACAGCCAACGCACAGCTAGCCCATCGTCTTCAGGCTTTACTCGATACTGGTTTAAAGGTAGCAGAACAAGCTTTAAAAGTACAATCCAAGGGCAATATAAGCGATCGCTGTCGTCGTATAGAACAAGCAGCTTGGAGTCGTATTTATCGGGACGATCTGACAGATATTAACGCCTTAGCCCCCGCAGAGAGGGGTTTAGCTAACTTAATAGCAGCAGAAGCCGATTTAAGGCTCTGGCATATGCGTTTAGTCGAGAATTTTGTTAGTGTAACAGGATACTATGTTGCCGAAACGCGATCGATAGAACGATTTGCAGATACTATTTTATTATTGTGGAAAATGTTAACTCGACTACAAGGTAAATCTCTAACTCAGACCCCCTATTTAGGCTTAAGAAGGGCAGAGTTAACTATTGGTCAACCTATTGCTATAGCAAACTACGAAGAAGCCTATAAAACTAATCGTCGCCAAGCTATTGCTAACTTAACCCAAGACTTGCAAACTATTTTAGAAGGAATGGTTCAGATCGAGAGAAACCTGTAGTATATTAACTTTTGATATGCATAAATTAATCAAACTCTACGACAATATTAAAATTAATTAAGCAGATTGAGTAAGACGTATGAGTCTCAAGCAAGGGGAAATAGTAGGCAGATATTACAGAATCATTGACAAATTAGGAGAAGGAGGATTTGCAAGAACCTATCTGGCTGAAGACTTAGGAAAATTGACTAAACCTCCCTGTGTTGTTAAGGAAATTAAACCTTCACCACAATTTAAACCACAAGAAATACAAAAACGTTTTGAAACAGAAGCCAGAACTTTAGAATTATTAGGTCAACACGAACAAATACCCCATCTTGATAAGTGTTTTCTTAACAATAATAATTTTTATTTAATCCAAGAGTATATATTCGGTCGTAGCCTTAGTGAAGAATTACTTCCAGGGAAGAAATTTAGTGAAGAAGAAGTGATTCAACTATTGCAAGATATTTTGGAAATTTTGCAATTTGTCCACAATAATCATGTTATTCATCGAGATATCAAACCGTCTAATCTTATTCGTCGAGTAGATGGCAAGATTTTTTTAATTGATTTTGGTGCAGTCAAAGAAATTAGTACCCTGGCAATTACCGAATCTGGAAAAATCAGCCATACTATTGCTATTGGTACACCAGGTTACATAGCTCCCGAACAAGGACATGGAAATCCTCGACCCAATAGTGATATCTATTCTGTAGGTATAATCGGTATTCAAGCCCTGACAGGGTTAGACCCCAATAATTTCCCCTCAGATCCCCAAACAAGCGAAAAAATCTGGAATTATTCGGTATCAGATAAAGAACCGGTGCAAGTAAGTCCTGCTTTAGAACGTATCCTCAATAAAATGGTGCGTTATGACTTTAAACAACGCTATCAGTCGGTAACAGAGGTACTGATAGATTTAGAGAAATTAACTAAACCTACTCAAATTACTGTTTATAACCCCTTGCTCAATAAACCCTCAGGCTTGCCTATTTGGATTTCAGGATTGGCTTTACTAGGAGTTATTGGTGGTTTAATCTTGGGCATAAGTACATTAGTAACTCAAATAGCGTTAACAGAATTAAACTTGTCCAGGAAAAACCGAAGTGATTTGAATGGTAGGGAACAAGTCGTTATTGGAGAACAAAAACAAGATGATTTTATTAGCGAAGGGGAAGAGATTTTAGACGTTAACTCGATTACACCTCAAAAAGAGAGAGGAGCTAAATTATTTGCCGAGGGAAAATATCGAGAAGCACTGACTGCTTGGCAAAATTCGTGGGCCAAAGAAAAGCAAAGAGACCCAGAAACTCTCATTTATTTAAATAATGCCTTTTTAGAAACTCAAGACGTAGAATACTATACCATTGCCGTAGTTGCGCCGATCAATTCTAAGCCAGGTACAGATGTCAAAGATGCCGATATGGCTAGAGAAATTTTGCGAGGAGTAGCTCAGGCACAAACAGAAATTAATTTAGATTTAGAAAATGGCTGGGAGGAGTTACCTGGGGATAATTTTTTAAAGAAAAAAACAATTAATCAAAAAGGTCTTAAAGTTGTAATTGCAGACGATGTCAATATCGCTCGAGAAGCGCAACAAAGAGCAAAAGATTTAATCGAGCGAAAAGATATCTTGGCTGTTATAGGTCACTATACCAGTGATATGACTTTAGCAACAGTCGATCTTTATAATGACGATAAGTTAGTCTCGATCTCTCCTGGGAGTACTACAGAAGACCTCAGCAAACAACCGAGAGATTATTTTTTTCGTACTGTCCCTAATATCAGCACCAAAGCCGAGTATTTAGCTATTTATTTAATTGGCAAAGGACAAAAGCAAGCAGCGGTTTTTTACAATCCTAACAGCCCTTATACTAGGTCTTTCTGGGAAGAATTTACCCGCATTTTTCGCGAGCAAGGAGGAACTATTGTTGCCGAGGATGATTTTTCCCAACCTGGCTTTAATGTCAAACAAGCCATGAATAAAGTAGGCAAGAGTTCCGATACAGCTATTGTTTTACTTCCTGACGATCAGGTTACTCACTCTCTATCTAACTCTATTGAGATTATTAGAGCCAATCAAGGTCGTCATTGGATTGCAGGAGGATGGGCTTTATATAGTCCGAGAATTCTAGAACTCGGTCAATTACAGCTGTTTGATAAATTTGTTATTTCCGTACCTTGGCATCGTTTGAGTAGTTCTAATGAAGAATTTACTCAAAATAGTTACCAATTATGGAAAGGGTTTGTCAGTCCTCGTACTGCTTTATCTTATGATGCTACCCGCGCAGTGATTCAAGGATTAGAAGAACAACATAAACCAACCCGCAAAAGTACACAAAAAACTCTAGCAGATTCTGATTTTGTTGCTGAAGGAGCTACAGGAACAATTAAGTTTAATGAGTATGGCGATCGCCATGACCCTCCTGTAGTATTGGTAGAAGTGATATCTTGTCCCAACCAGCAATATGGTTTGGCGTTTGTTCCTGTTGATAACAATCAGTGTGAGTAGTAGTTTTTAGATTCAATTACTAACTGCATTCCTCGGTTTAAGCCCGTTCCCAATAACTACGAACTCCCGTACGGACGTTCCCTGAAACGTCACTACTAACTCGAACTTTCTTGACTTTTGTTAGTATTCTCTTTTAGGTTTCTAGGATAGATCGCTTTTCTTAAGAACAAATGTCTACTAGCAATTTTTCTGAACCCCCTTCTTCAAGCATTCGCCCTCAACGTCAAATGGGAATACTGAATGTTTTTCGTCTGGGTTTATTTAACCTGGGATTGGGATTAATGGCAGTATTAACTTTAGCCGTACTCAATCGTGTGATGATTAGCGAATTAGGTATTCCTGCTACTATTACTGCTGGAGTTTTAGCTGTCGCTCAATTTGTTGCTCCTGCGAGAATTTGGTTTGGACAATTATCCGACTCTAAACCCATATTTGGACTCCACCGTACTAGTTATGTGCGGATAGGAGCAGTTGTTTTTGGCTTGGCTGTATTTTTAGCAGTACAAGCGGTTTGGCAACTAGGTAGTCTTGTCAGAGCCAATGATGGATGGTTGTGGAATGTACAGACGATGGGCTGGACTGCCGTACTCGCACTAATTATGGTCGTTTACGGTTTGGCGGTTAGCTCTAGTTCGACTCCGTTTACTGCTTTACTAGTAGATATTTCTGAAGAAGAAAATCGCTCAAAACTAGTAGCGGTAGTATGGTCGATGCTCATGGTGGGGATTGTTATTGGTGGTATTAGTGGTGGTATCGTTCTCAAGAATATTAACCCTGGAGGAGTAGAGGCAGGACAAATTCCCTTAGACAATTTACAAGCACCAATTAATTCTGTTTTTTCCTTTGTGCCTTTTTTAGTGATTGCTTTAGCCGTAATTGCTACCTGGGGGGTAGAAAGAAAGTATTCTCGTTTCTCTTCTCGTTCTAATTCTGTAGAGAGAGAAGATAAGATCGGTTTTGGTAGAGCCTTTAGAATCCTTACTGCTAGCCGACAAACGGGTATCTTTTTCTCTTTTTTATGTTTGTTTACAATTAGTTTATTTATGCAGGAAGCGGTGCTAGAGCCTTATGGTGGAGAAGTTTTTGGTATGTCGATCGCCAATACTACCAAACTTAATGCCTTTTGGGGTATTGGTATCCTTCTTGGTTATAGTACTACAGGATTTTTAATTGCTCCTCGTCTGGGTAAAAAATTAACCACCAAATTTGGTTGTCTGTTGGTTGCTGTTTGTTTTGGTTTAATTATTTTGGCAGGATTTACTCAACAAGAAAATATCCTGAAAACAGCAATGATTCTATTTGGTATCGCAGCAGGAATGGCTACTATTGGCGGTATTAGTTTGATGCTCGATCTTACCGCAGCCGAAACCGCAGGTACTTTTATCGGTGCCTGGGGACTAGCCCAAGCAATGTCGAGAGCTTTAGCCACAGTAGTTGGCGGAGTTATTTTAGATATTGGTAAAGCTATTTTTACTACCCCTGTCTTGGCATATGGTTCGGTTTTTGCGGTTCAAGCTTTAGGCATGCTCCTGTCTATTTTTATTCTCGATCGAGTCAACGTCCTAGAGTTCAAAAATACTACAGGAAAGGCGATGGCCACCGTGATGGAAGGGGATCTAGATGGTTAAACTGTAAAAATCTAGATGGTTAAACTGTAAAAATTTTAGGGGAATTTGCTCGAGCCTTATTTGAGCGAAAATTAATGCCGATAGCTTTAGTTGCTTGTGTTGCTAACACGGTGGTGGGAGATAAAGAGATTTTTTTAGTAAGCTAATATGCATTTAATCTGCACAATTTACAATTTGTTCGGAAAGTGTCAACACTAAGGGTTGGATAAAGCGAGGTCTCTTCGCCATCCTTCTCGGTCACCGTTACTCCGCCGTCAATATTCATGGATAATATATTATTCGGCTGGCAAAGCAACAAGATAAAATGAGGTAGTCTTATTTTAAGTAATAAAAATTCTCATTTCTATGGCTTTTACATAAATTTTACATTTAAATACGCCAAAAATAATCAAAAATAATATTTAACTCTTTAGGATATTGCAATGATTCGTGTATTGGTAGCAGATGACCAAAACTTAATTAGACAAGCACTACAAATATATTTAGAAAATGAAGGTGATATTCAAGTTATTGTCAGTGTTGATAATGGCATAAAGGCGATCGAAGAAATAGAAAAACATCATCCCGATGTAGCAGTTATTGACTTAGAAATGCCTGGGATCGATGGCTTAACAACCATCAAAATTATTCGTCAGCGTTTTCCGCAAACCAAAGTTTTAGTGCTAAGTTCTCACGATAGCCAAGAATGTGTTAATCAGGCTCTACAAGTAGGCGCGAATGGATATATGCTCAAGAATAGTTCTGCGGAAGAACTAGCTACTGTTATTCGCTCTATTGCTCAAGGTTATTTTCAACTAGCACCAGGATTATATGAAAAAATATCCAAAAACTTTGGCTCTAATAATAACGAAGATTTAAGGTATATAGAACAAGAATTAAACGAACGGCTAGAAGATATTCAAGTTGAATTCAATCAAGTTATTGACTCAGAAAATAATAAGCTTCGCGAAGAAATTTTCAACAAAATACATGAAGAAACGAGCAAAATTAGAAATGAAATGTTGTTAGATATTGATGTTAATTTAAATGATATTAAAGCAGAAGTAGAACAGGGATTAAGGGTATTTCAGCAAAAAGTATTTCAACAAATGCAAGATGAATGGGGTTCTTTTAGAGGACACATAGAAAGCCAAGGTTTAAGTAACTTAAATAATAGTTTGCAAGAACAAAAGATGATTAGAGTGCAGTTAATGCAGCTACGAGAATCTTATCAGCAGCTAGAAAATAAACTGGGCACTTTATACAAATTGTTTTTAATTTCTTTGCTAGCTATTATTGTGATGTTTTTAATGATTAGTTTTTAGGAGTTAGTGGTTAGTAGTTCGTAGTTAGTAGTTACACTTAACCAAGATCGCTGCCTAAAATAAATAGACTTAAAAGAGTGCCACTATTCCACAGACTATGAAGTAACATAGGGGCAAGAAGATTACGCGATCGCGTATAAACGAACCCTAAAATAATTCCGAGAGTAGCTAAAGGTAGAACTTCGGAAAGACTTAAATGGGCGATCGCAAAAATTAGCCCACTGATAACAATAGAACTCCATACTGGTACGTAACGAGTTAAAGAAGGTAATAAAAAACCTCTAAACATAATTTCTTCAAAGATAGGCGCAGCCACAGAAGCAGTGATAAAAAAGATAGCTAAAGCAACTTTATCTTGTGCCTGAAGAGCCAAAAACAATAAAGGATTACTACCGCCTTGTCCTTGCCATATTTGCTGATTAATCAAAGATACTATTAACACCAAAGGTAAAGCAATTAAATAGCCACCAAATCCCCATACAAACCAGTTACTAAGCCATTTAAAACGAAACCAATTTTCAGGTAAAGGCAGAAAAGATTTAATGGAGAAATAAAGAACAGCAATTCCGCTAATAGACATCAAAATGTAAGTAGCTAAAACATACAATGCTTTAAACCGCAAACTATAATTTACCGGATTAAAACCCGATAGACCTAAAATAAAAGGAAGGAGAAATTGCCCAATAAAGAAAAACCCAACAATTAAAACTTGCCAAATAATTTCCCAATCCCAAGGGGTTGTCCAAGCAGTATTACTATTTGTCCCTAATACTGATTCTTCTTTTTTCCAAACCCATTGAACGAGTAAAATAATTAACAAGATAAATCCCGTAATTCCTCCTAAAAAGGGGATACTACTGATTAAAGCCAATTTTAAAATAGCTTTTTCGGCTAATTCTTGTTCTTTTTTTTGTAAATTAGATAGATCGCTTTGCCGATTTTCTACGATGTATAATTGCTTAAGAACTCTATTTTGAAACCAACCAGCTAAATTATTATTAATAATTGATTCTGCTTGAGTAGTAACTTGAGGTGATTCAGACCACAAATTTTTGAGTATTTTTGCTGTCCGAGCAAATTTATCTTGAGGATTGTTTATACGCTCAATGGTTTTATTCCAAACAGATATCGCTTCATCAATATCATCTTGAGCAGCATTGAGAATTCCAATTTTAATATCTAATTCATTAATAAAACTATTAATTTCGGCAACTTGTTTAGTTAATTCTTGTTGTTGTAGAGAAATAATTTCGTTGGTTTGAGAATCAGCAATAATTTCTAGATTGGAGGGTTCGATATTATTATTAGTATTTACCTTAGATGAAAGTTTATCTAATTGCGCTTGAAAATTCTCACGACTAACAGCTATTTGTTGACGAGCCTTTTTATATTGTTTTTCTGCTGCTTCTAATGGTTGTTTGCCTACTAGAGAATCGAGCGCATTTTGTAAGTTAGCTTGTTCTTCTTCCACAGAAAACTCAGTTATACGTAAGACTAAATTGGTTTGATATAGTTCTAAGCGACTTTGAATCTGAGGTTGAGATAAACTATCTCCCAGAGAAGATATAATTCGGGCGATCGCTAAAACTGTTAACAAGGCTAAAATCAACCTCTTGATGATCATTTATCCTCCATAGGCAATTTTGTAGATATATTTTAGACATTATCCCATCCCCCCTATCTTCTCATCGTTTCAAGATTTTAAATTTGAGTACAATTTAACTACTTGCTGCTTCTCAGGACAATTGATGTTATCATCCAATGTGGATTAACGGGAGTTCGGAGTTCGGAGTTCGGAGTTCGGAGTTCAGAGTTATAACTAAAACTGAAATCGATTAGGAGGCTTAGAAGATTGACTACTCGCGTTATTATCGTGCGTCACGGACAAAGCAACTACAATGCTCAAAAGATAATTCAAGGTCGTTGCGATGAGTCAGTCTTAACGGAAAAAGGGATTGCTGATGCCAAAGTAGTTGGTCAAACTCTTAGTAATGTCAAAATTGATGCTTATTATTGTAGCCCTCTGCAACGAGCAAAACAAACCGCTAAAACTATCCATGCTTGTTTAAATAATCCTCCTATCGTGCAACCTACAGACCAATTAATGGAGATCGATCTACCTCTGTGGGAAAAAAAGCAAAAACAAGAAGTAGCAGAAAAATACGCTCGGGAATACCGCCAATGGAAAGAAAATCCCCATCAATTTAAGATGGTTTTAGATGGAGGAAAAGAACATTATCCTGTCCTCTCTCTCTATCAACAAGCAGAACAGTTTTGGCAAAAAATTATTCCTCAACACCAAGGGCAAACCATTTTAATTACTGCCCATAATGGTATCAATCGCTGCTTAATTATGACGGCTATTGGGATTCCCCCAGAACTCTATCATTCTATTCAGCAATCTAACTGTAATATTAATATCTTAAATTTTACTGGCGGTTATGGTGAGTCAGTACAATTAGAATCTCTCAACCAAACAGCCCATTTAGGTATTCCTCTTCCGTCTACTCGTAACCCCCACCATGGCCCTCGTTTACTGCTAGTGCGCCACGGAGAAACCCAGTGGAATAGAGAATCTAGATTTCAGGGTATTAAAGATATTCCTCTCAATGAGAATGGTAAAGCACAAGGGAAAAAAGCTGCGGAATTTCTCAAAGATGTAGAGATAGATTTTGCGGTAACCAGTTCGATGTTACGTCCTAAAGAAACAGCGGAATTAATTTTAGAACACCATCCCAACGTTACTCTAGAATCTAATTCTCAACTCCAAGAAATTTGTCATGGTTTATGGGAAGGAAAACTAGAATCAGAGATTGAAGCGGATTTTCCCGGTTTATTAACTCAGTGGAAAGAAGCCCCAGAAACAGTCCAAATGCCAGAAGGAGAAAACTTACAACAAGTTTGGGACAGAGCGATCGAAGCTTGGCATAAAATTGTTGAAGCTTACAGTAACACCGATTCTCCTCAAACTGGTATTGTAGTAGCTCACGATGCTATCAATAAGGTAATTATCTGCTATCTTTTGGGTTTAAAGCCAGATAATTTCTGGAATATCAAACAAGGCAATGGTGCTGTTAGCGTCATTGATTATCCTCACGGTGCAGAAGGCAAACCAGTTTTACAGGCAATCAATCTTACCAGCCATTTGAGTGGGGGAATTTTAGATCGGACTGCTGCGGGAGCATTGTAATCGGTTAATTGTAGGGGCATTGGTGAACCGCTTCTACAAATTAGTTATGAGGTAAAGCTTTTAGCACGCTTTCGTATTGGTTAAAATCTTCCACTTTTAACAAACCAACCGAAAAGGGTTCCTACAGTACCAGTGATAATTATTATCGCTATTTGTCGCCAGTTTTTTAACTCTCCTACTTTTTCCGCTAGCTTGGGAATTTTACCGATAGAACTTTTTTGCTCATCCATTCTAGTTTCAATAGCAACTAATCTTTTGTCTATATTAATTAACTCTTGTTTAATATCTTTGCCTAAATTATCTATTTTACTGGTTAGTTCAATTAGTAACTTTTCTGTATTGTCTGTCGATCGAGTCATGAAGGGATAATGAAAATTGAATAAGCTTACAATAATTATACCCAAAGCTTATGTATCAAAAGGTTTTGGGTAGTTTTTTATATATTTTTCATATTAAAAAGATTAATTGTAATATCTAAGTTTATCCGCGTGTATCTGCAGACTTCATTATCCCTATCTACCAAAAATCTAATAAACTTTTGGTACAAAATTTTGTGTTTCTATGGGAGGACGAATAGCATCTGGTACTTCTTGTCTTGGAGGTAATTTAAAAGGTTCGGGAGTCAAGTCCTGATAATCTACCATACTTAAAAGATGACTAATACAATTTAAACGAGCGCGTTTTTTATCATCCGCTTCCACCACATACCAAGGACATTCAGGAATATCAGTAGAAGCAAACATATCATCTTTCGCTTTAGAATATTCCAGCCATTTCTCCCGTGATTTTAGATCGATGGGACTCAGTTTCCATCGCTTAGTAGGATCGTCAATCCTAGCTTGAAAACGTTTTTCTTGTTCTTTGTCGCTCACCGAAAACCAATATTTAATTAAAATAATACCCGAGCGAATGAGCATACATTCAAACTCAGGACAGGAACGCAGAAATTCCTTATATTCTTCATAGGTACAAAAACCCATGACCTTTTCTACTACAGCCCGATTGTACCAACTGCGATCGAACAGAACCATTTCTCCTGCTGCGGGAAGATGGGCAACATATCTTTGAAAATACCATTGAGTCTTTTCGCGATCGCTTGGTGTTCCCAGAGCGACAACTCGACACACGCGAGGATTTAAACACTCGGTAATACGTTTAATTACACCACCTTTTCCTGCTGCATCTCGCCCCTCAAAAATTACTACAACTTTTAAACCCTTTTGTTTAACCCATTCCTGTAGTTTGACTAACTCGATATGCAGTTTAGCTAGTTCTTGTTCGTAAAATTTTTTATCGAGTTTTTTGCGTTTTTTGTTGGTCTTCTTCTGGGCTTCTGGCTCTGACTTTTCTTTTGACATAATTTTAACTAAGGCTTTTTGATAAATTTTAGTTTAAATTCCCGAAAAAACATCTAGAAGTTATTAACGATCGTAGTTGGAGAAAGTTGGGAAATTGTGCCTTAAGATGCTTAAAGTTGCGAATTAAGCTCTTAGAGCAACAACAGAGATAAAACAGAGTCAATAGCTGATTTGACAAAATTGCTAGTTAGTAATGAGGGATTTTGCGCTCGATTTTTTTATGGATAACGGGACTTTGATAATTTTCCCGCTAAGGAACGCGCACCTGTGTTATTTGACTGGGAATGGAATACAGGGTAATTGTACTTGCCCTTACATTCAGAATTTAAGACTATATTTCCCAAGAAATTAGTCTTAGAGGTTCAATCTGTTAAAAATTCTCTGATTCTGGTCGAACACCTGGATTTTCCAATTTGTTTAGGAATAAATTACCGGCAGAGTCATTTTGATAAACACAGTCAATCTTGGGTGAATTGTTGAGGTTGCCAATAAAACCAAAAGTATTCATTCTTCTTTTGCAGTCTCTTACTTGTTCGGCATTGACTAAGTTTTGTTTTTCGAGAATTGCCCAATTATTTTGACGTAAAACACATCCCGGCTGCACTACAGGCTGGCTGACAAATACACTGAGGGGATTCAGAGTCAGAAAGAAGCGCATATCTGATACGATCGCACTAGCTCCAAACTGCTGACATAGTTCTGCATTTGGTACTTGTCTATCGATTTCTAGTCGAGAATCAATGCTAGCTGGATTGGAATTATCGCCAAAATTGAGAGCAATCCCGACTACAATGCCTAAGATAAAAACACTAGCTAAGATGGCTGCTTTGGCTACAGTAAAAGGATTATTGTTTGTTTCCACTGATTTGGGTTTAGGGGGAGTATAACGGTCGTAATCGTATCTATCTCTACGTTTCATTATGAATACTAATAATTAGAATTTAAATAATAGCGATCGATAAATAGGTGTTTTTTCTAGTCTAGATCATATTATTCAATTGTATTCAAAGCAGAAAAACCCAGCCATTATAGCTGGGTAATGAACTTAGAATTATGCTTGAAAGCTAATTAGACGTATTCAAAAGCACCACTGTGGAGGTGAGAATTATCTAATCGTACATTTTCAAACATCGCTACTCCGTCCCAACCACGATCTGTATATTCGTAAAGATAGGAATTACCATTGCTGCTATGACCTAACCAGTATCGATCGCGAGAACCATATAACTGCACGATATCTTCATGCCGATCGAAGTCTTCGATAATAACACAGTCAGTCCAACCTTGAGAGTTATAGTAACCGCGATCGCTATCTCCTAGAACAAAAGTATCGGCACCTAAACCACCGTTGAGACGATCCTCTTGGTCATATCCAGCATTGACGCTGTCAGTACCATTAAGAATATCGTTACCAGCACCACCGTAAACTGTATCAAACCCAGAGCCACCAAAGATGATATCGTCACCTTCACCACCATCAAGGCGATCGTCACCTGTAAATTGTTCTGTCCCTAGTTTGTTGGCTAGAGGGTCTTGATAAACTTCTCTAACTTCAACATTATCAAGTTGACCGCCAACTTTATAGCTACAACCTACAGCTTTAAAGGTCAAACCAGTTAGATCGCCATCGCCAGCTTCTAGAGTATAAGTATAAGTTTTCCAGTTGTTACTACCTTTGCTGTAGCAAGAACCATATCTACTACCTTTTTCGGCGATCGTATCGATTAACTCACCATTCCAGTAGACTTCGATTTTATTATTATAAGCAGAACCTCTAGCATGACCTTTGTAATCAAAAGAAACTTGATATTGCTTACCAGCTTCAGTTTTAATCTGTTGGGAAATGCTGCTATTGCCATAGCCTTCTAATTCTAACCAGGTGTTACCATCAGAAGCGGAATTGTAATAGTTATTCTTTTTAATATCGATACCAGAAGCATAGTTAGTAGTCCAACCACTAATAGTTTTGGTTTGATAGCAACCATTATAAGAAACAGTATAATCTTCAAAACTTCCATTAGTTATGAGGTTTTCACTGACATTAGAAGTATCTGCAATGTAGTTATCACCGAAAATAAGATCGTTGCCAGCACCACCATTGATAACATCATCGCCAGCACCGCCAACTACAGTATCATCACCGAGATCGCCATTTAATTCGTCAGTACCATTTCCTCCACCGAGAACATCGTTACCATCACCACCTAGAAGAGTATCATTTCCATCTCCTCCAAGCATACAGTCCTCTCCTGCTTCTCCGTAGAGAATATCATTACCACCATCACCTTTGAGGATATCGTTACCATCACCACCTGCTAGAGTATCGTCATCTTCACCAGCAATGAGTGTATCGTGACCATTGCCACCTAAAAGAGTATCTTTACCTAAACCATCTTCAATTAAATCGTTACCATCTTGTCCTTCAGTACAATCATCACCATTGCCACCAATTACCGTATCATCACCAGCACCAGAATCAATAATGTCATTGCCATCCCCGGCATATACAGTATCGTTTCCTTCTAATGTTTTGATAAAATCTGCTTCGTTAGTTCCGTTTAATACTTCGCTATTGATACTACCAGTTAAAAAATTGAAAGACATAATTATTGCTCCGAGTAATATAGACTTTTTAAAAAGTAAAAATAGGGTTTGTTTTTTCTCTAAATAAGAGTTAAAAATATTGTTTTAATTTAGGAGGAAGAAGAGTTTCTTTTTTGTTTCAACCTCAATTTCATAGTAAACACTTACGCAAAAGATCGGTAGGTGTAAATACTATGGTTTATAGGATTTTTAAAAATAAATATTTTTTGTAAATAGCCTTGGTTATATATAAGGCAATAACTTTGGAGTATTAAAAGATAAAAATAAATATACTTAAGTATGAAATTCCAATAAATATAGTAGTTAAAATCAAAGAAATATTGTAAATGCTGCCAAATCATGCTGATAGCAATTAATCGAATAAAGCGATCTAAAACCAATTAACCTGTGATTAATATCAATGTCTTTTGTCTGATTTTTATTTATAGAAATAAGCTTATACGTAAGAGTATTTAGCGAAGACAATATCTAGATTATTTGACTAGAATTGGATAATTATTTGAGGTATATATAATGAGAAATTTATTTAAGTACAGCAATTTAGTTGTAGGTAGTGCTGCTATTGCTCTCAATTTAGCTGTCAGTTCTCCTCAAGCAATGGCATTTAATTTAACCTGGACTCTTGATAATGCTCGGTTCCAAGATTTGACATTTGCTACTGGTTCATTTAAATATGATGCAGATAGCAATACTTATGGCGAAGTAGATATTACAACTACTGATAGTGGTAACTTTCCAGACAGAAACTACACTGAGAGTAATAGCACTATCAGTGGTGACGCAAATTCTTTAGTTCTCAATGTAGGAAATGAGACACTGACACTTAATTTTCAGAGTCCCTTAACTAATACTATTGAAACAATCGATCTTATTGCTAGTGGAAATAGTAGTAGTAAAGAAGTTATTGTGAATACTCCACCTCCTAATTTTGAACGTAAATTTATTGATGGAACAGTATCTGCATCTGCGTCAGTACCTTTTGAATTTAGCCCCTCATTGGGAATCATTGCTTGTTTGTGTTGGTTTGGGATTCCTATGCTAAAAAACTTGAGTTCGGGTTAACATTATCGAACTTCAAAATATGTACCAACTAAATTTATTTGGCGATTAAACCTCCCTTGCTCTTTCACCGATTAATTATGAAACATAACCAATTAACCTGCGGAAACTAATTGAAATAACTATAAGTTTTAACTTCTTTCTCAACTAAAATTTGCGATATATGCAGAGGCTTAACTCATCTTAATTCCTAATACTTGAGTATGCGCCCCTCTAGCTTGTGTAACCCCGATCGTTCTTTCGGAAGCTTCAATCATGGGGCGACGTAAACTAACAACAATAAACTGGGCTTCTTGTGCCTGTTTTTTAACCATGCGGGATAATTTTTCTACATTTGCACCATCCAGAAACATATCCACTTCATCAAAGGCATAAAAAGGAGAGGGACGATATTTTTGCAGAGAAAAAATAAAACTAAGGGCGGTTAAAGATTTTTCTCCCCCAGACATAGAACTTAGTCTTTGTACTGGTTTTCCTTTGGGATGTGCCACCAGATTTAAACCACCATTAAAAGGATCGTCTTCATCGTCTAATTGTAAGTGTCCGTCACCGTCGGATAGTTCGGCAAAAATAGTCTGGAAGTTTTTATTAACTGCATCGAAAGACTCTTTAAAAGCACGTAGACGTAGAGTAGTAAATTTTTCTACTCGCAGTAATAATTCGGTTCTTTCTGCTGCGATAGTATTCAGTTTTTCTGATAATTCTTGTAATCTCGCTTCGGTTTTTTCGTATTCTTCTAACGCCAGCATATTAACTGGTTCCATGGCTTCTAATCTTTTTTCACCATTACGAATTTGTTTTTGTATTTGTTCTAAATGTTCTTGAATATTAGCAAAAGTAATTTGTTCTGTTGATTCACTATCTGTATTAACTAACTCGGGAATTTCGGGCAGGGGATCGGGTAGCTCTTGAGCTTGTTCTGCTATTTGTTGTTCTAAACTGGCTAGATGAGTTTTTCTTTCTTGTCGATCTGTGTTGATTTTTTCTAGTTGCCAAGATTTTTGTTGCTGTTGATTTTGCAATTCTTTGAGTTGATTTTCTACACGATCGCGCTCTTTTTTTGTTTCTCCTAATTTTTCGGTTAATTGTTGTAATTCTCGTTCTCCTTGGATGATTTTTTGTTCTAGTTCGGTTAGTTGACTGCTGATTGCTAATTGCCGATTGCTAATTGCTAATTGTCGATCGTTTAAGGTTTCTAGATTTTCTTGAGATTCTGCTATTTTTTCACTCAGACGTTGATGTTTATTTTCTGTATCTTTAAGATTATTTTCTGCTTCTCTTAATTTTATTTCTCGATCGTATAATTCGTTTTCTTGGCTTTTAATTGAGGCTTGAACTTGTTGCCATTCACTTCGATCGTGAGATTCTTCTAATTCGTTTAGTCTTTGTTGACAGGCTTGTAATTTTATTTCTTGTTCGGGGATAGATGTTGCTAAAACTTGTAAACGACTAATAATCTTTTCTTTCTCTTGTTGATGATTACTTACTTGGGTTGTTAGTTGTTCTTGTTGCTTGGTAAGACGAGCGATTTCTTGTTGCAGTTGTTCCCAACGAAGTTGTTTTTCTCGGTGTTGTTGTCTGTTTTCTGTTAACTCTTGTTTCAACTGCTCGATTTGCTCTGACTGTTTTGCTATTATTTCTTCATTGCCTGCTAGAATGCGGGCAATTTCCGTCAATCTCTGTCTGAGAGTTTTAATTTCTAAAGACTCACCAGTAGTAGCAGTACCAAAATGCAGACTAGAACGAGAAGATTGGCTTCCTCCTGTCATTGCTCCACTGGCTTCTAAAATTTCTCCTTCTAGAGTAACAATGCGATATTTACCGATATAAGAACGGGCGCGATCGAGTCTGTCAAATACTACAGTATTACTGAAGACATAAGCAAAAATCTTTTGATAACGAGAATTACATTTAATTAAATTAACTGCTAAATCTATATAGCCATTCGCGTAACGAAGATTGGTAGTGTCGAGAAGACGAGGGGCTTGAATTTTATTGAGAGGTAAAAAAGTAGCCCTTCCTCCCCTTTGTCTTTTCAGTAGCTCAATACCCTGTGCGCCTACACTGTCATTTTCTACCACAATACAACCTAAACGTCCTCCCGCAGCAGTTTCTAAAGCGAGTTGATAACGAGAATCTACTTGTCCGAGTTGGGCTACTAAACCATGTACCCCTGGTAAATTGGCATTGAGGATGATTTGACTGGCGTAAGTTCCTTGGGCTTCTTGTTGAGCTTGTTTGGTGGCTTCTAATCTATCTAATTCTCTTTGTTTATCTCTTTGTTCTTTGAGGAGACGTTTTTGAGTATCGTTAGCAACGGCGCGATCGTGTTCGAGAATAGTTAGTTGTTGGGCTAAATTGGTAATTTTCTCTTCTGCTGCTGTTACTCGATCGGATAATTCGTCAACACCTGTTTGTTTTTCCGTTAATTCTTGTTCTGTAGTCTGTAGTAACTGAGTTTGTTCTGCGAACTTACTTTCTAATTGATTTAATCTCTCTGTTAGTTGCGCTCGTTCGGTACGTTGAGGATTGAGAGTATCTTGGATAGTAGAAATGTTTCTAGTCAGATTTGCTTGTTCTTGTACCCAAGCTTCTGATGCTGCTGCGATCGCATCTGCTGATTCTTTACTTTTCGTAAGAGTTTCTCTGGCTCGATCGCACTGTTGGGATAAGTTGGGAATAATCTCGTTGGCTAGCTGAGTTTTCGTAACTGTTAGTCGATCTAATTCCTGACTATACTGCTGGATATTGTTTTCTGTTTGCGCGATCGCGTTTTGTGTCTGTTGTAAATTGGTAGTTAATTCTATTTGCTGCTGTTGTAGTTGTTGGCGTTTGGCTTTTTGGGTTGCCAACTTAGAAGCGACGGAAAGTTGTTCGTCTTCCCCTAACGCTTTAACACGGGAATTGAGTTCATCTAAGCTGATACTTTTATCTTTAATCTCTGTATCCAGTTTGGCTAATTCTTCCGTTAATCGATCTGCTTTTACTTTTCCTTTAGTAATTTCTATCTGTAATTCCTCTTGTTTTTGTTGGAGAGATTTCCAAACTAAGACTAATTCCTGTTGTTTTTGTAGTTGTACCTTCTCTTTTAGCTTACGATACTTCTCCGCCTTTACCCGATCCGCAGCCAAGCGATCGCGATTAGCAACTAATTCTTGTTCGATAATATGATAATGCTCTTCTCTTTCTCTAACCTTGTCTAAGGTTTTTCTTGTTTGTTCTATTTTTCGGTCAAATGCTGCCACTCCCGCTAATTCATCGATAATTTCCCTTCTTTCCCTAGAGTTCATCGTAATAATGCGGGTAACGTCCCCTTGCAGCACTACATTATAGCCTTCAGGATAAATCCGCAGTTTTTCTAACTGTTCGTGTAATTCTGTCGCCGTAACAACTTGCCCATTGATATAAAAAGTCGAAGAATAATTTCCCCCTTTAGTTACTCTCAACCGACGAGTAACCGTCCATTCCAGAGAACCATTATTATCGATTACTTGAATATCTTTAATATCCTTTTCTGCTTCTACCTTTCCATTCCCATTTCCATCATGATTCTCTTCCTCATCTCCCTTGTCTTCCCTATCTCCCTCATCCCCCTCATCTTCCAATAACTCTTCAGAAACAGAAATCACTTCAGTACTAGTAGCTACAGTTTCTTCTAAATCTCCTAAATCGGAAAGATCGAAAGTAACAGAGACGATCGCTTCTGCTGTACGACCATTATTACTATGTTTATGATTAACTAGATCGGGAAGACGTTCTGCCCGCATTCCCCTCGAACTTGCCAACCCAAGACAAAACAACAGCGCATCGAGAATATTTGACTTTCCCGAACCATTAGGGCCCGAAACTACCGTAAAACCAGGTAAAATCGGGACTTTGGTAGTTCCGCCAAAAGATTTGAAATGAGATAGTTCAACGCGCTTGATATGAACCATGAAGGCTGTGTGATTAATTCGCTATATAGTTCTCTAGTACTTATGGTTAAAGATACAGTAAACACTATAGGTTTGCCATATTTATCGGCAATTAGCTAGGAAAAAGAAGATTTTCTTAACATTAACTAGTCTGACTTACCCTGAATAACAGTCTCTCCAATTATTCTTATTCAGCTTAACTTGACTCTCTATCCAACTAGAGAGTTTAGAATAAAGTTCCCAGACGCAATCAAGTATAAATTTAATGAATCATGCCAAAATTATTATCTAAAATAACTATTACCTCCATCGCGATCGCTGCTGTTATTGGAGGAGGTATCTATTTTAATTCGACTTCCAGAGTCAATAAGACTGTCAGCCAAAATAACTCAGCAGTTGTTAATGAAAATCCCGATCGAGCTACTCTAGTTAGTGTTTGGGATAAAGAAATCGAGCCAGCCTATTCGGGAATAACAGAAATGACTGTATATCGCAGCCCTTCTTGTGGTTGCTGTGGTGTATGGGTAGAACACGCTCAAAAACATGGCTTCAAGATTAAAGATATTAAAACCGAAGAGATGGAAGCCTTAAAGCAGAAATACAATATCCCAACCGAACTAGCATCCTGTCATACAGCTATTATTGATGGCTATGTTATGGAAGGACATATTCCTGCCGATGATATTAAACGTTTCCTCCAAGAAAAACCCCAAATTGTTGGTTTAGCCGTACCAGGAATGCCCATCGGAACACCAGGAATGGAAGCCAGAGATATAAAACAGCCATTTCAAGTATTAGCATTTAATAATGAGGGGCAAGTGGAAGTATTTAGAGAATATGAATCTTACTAATTTTTCTTTTTAATGGTTTTTAACTAAATCGATCGTGGTTAAACTTAATCGTCGCCAATTTATTATCCTGAGTACTGCTGGTGCAGGAGTAGCGGTAGTGAGTAATTGGCTGAGTCAAAAAACTATTTTTAGTGAACCTTTACCGCTATCGCGATCGTCTGCTACTATTACTCCTTTACATCAAAGCAGCGATGGATTATTAGAACTAGACTTAGAAGCAAGAGAAAGTCTGGTAGAGTTAAGCGGAAAACAGGCATATCTCTTAACCTATAATGGACAAATTCCCGCACCTCGTCTAGAAGCCAAATCAGGTGATAAAGTTCGTATTCACTTTGCTAATAATCTATCTCAACCCACCAATATTCACTATCACGGGTTACATATACCAATTACAGGTAACGCGGATAACGTTTTCCTGAAAATTGAACCAGGAAAAAAACTAACCTACGAATTTCAAATCCCGTCTAATCATCCGTCGGGAACATTTTGGTATCATCCCCATCTGCATGGTTTGGTTGCAGAACAGTTATTTGGTGGGTTGGCGGGTTTGTTTATCGTGCGCGGTGAGTTAGATGAGATTCCCGAAATTAAAGCAGCCAAAGAAGAATTTTTAGTACTG
Organism: Xenococcaceae cyanobacterium MO_188.B32; assembly: GCA_030065635.1. Taxonomy (GTDB): domain Bacteria; phylum Cyanobacteriota; class Cyanobacteriia; order Cyanobacteriales; family Xenococcaceae; genus JASJDJ01. Next base: position 26,246 of record JASJDJ010000023.1, on the reverse strand, counting down.
CAAGATTTTTCCTTAGATGAAGGAGGAAGACGTTTTTCTTCAGCGCATATGTCCCTAATGATGGGAAGAGAAGGGGATGTAATTACGGTAAATGGTAAAGTAAATCCCATTATTAAGTTACCTACCAACGGATTATTACGCTTACGCATTCTCAATGCTTCTCCTTCCCGTTTTTATCGATTAGCTTTAGAAGATAGTTCTTTTTATCAGATTGCTACTGATGGTCATAGCTTAAACGAACCGATCGAAGTAAATGAATTACTATTGACACCAGGACAACGAGCCGACATTTTAGTCAAAGGAGATAAACGATCGGGGCAATATCGTCTACTCAATCTACCCTACGATCGAGGTAGTATGGGCATGATGGGTGGTGGCATGATGGGCGGTAGGGGAATGATGGACAGAAATAACCGCGATACCCCTATAGTTTTAGCTACGGTTAATTACGAATCTTCGGTTGAATCTCTAGCTTTACCTACTAAAATAACCTCTATTTCTGCATTGCCAGAAACCCAAATAATAAGACGCTTTGAACTCAATCATGGTATGAGTCCTACTGTAGGTATGGCTTTTTTAATTAATGGCGAACCTTATAGTAGCGATCGCCTTCATACCCAAGTACAATTAAATACTGTGGAAGATTGGGTAATAAGTAATACGGGAGTAATGGATCATCCTTTTCACATTCACGGTAATGCTTTTCAAGTTATTAGTCGTAACGGAATACCAGAATCATTACTGGCTTGGCGAGATACAGTGCTAGTCGGGAGAGGTGAAACTGTTCGCCTTCGTATTCCCTTCCGCGATTTTGCAGGAAAAACTGTCTATCACTGTCATATTCTCGATCATGAGGATTTAGGCATGATGGGTAATTTAATGATTGATGCTTAGATAACGTCAGTTCGGGTTTGGACTATGAATCGGTTAAGGTAGCTATAAGCTCTAAGCTCTAAGCTCTAAGCTTTTGAACTATTTCTGTTTACTTAAAATAACCTGAGTTCGGGATAAGCCGAAACCCCTATTCTTTCGTTGAAGATTTAAATCTCTGAATTGAGATTTTTTTATTTAACCGCAGAGGGCGCAGAGAGCGCAGAGAGAGATTTTTTGGTGTGTCCGATAATTGCTCGCGGTTGAGGTAGCGGATGCGACCCCGCGTCGGCGTAAGACGTTTACCCTCGAATGGGGGCAAGGGAACGCGCACCAAGCAAAGGAGGGCGCGATCGCGCTTAACCCGAACTGACGTTAAAATAGAATGAAAATTTACAGAAACAGGTATTTTGTAATCCGTTTACAGTCAGAGTTTTCGCTTATCCCGAACTTAGGTTAGATATAACAATACGTTATCAATTTGGATAAATTCACCCAAGACTACGAATAGCTTCTAATAATCCCTTAGCCTTATTTAGTGTCTCCTGATATTCCTTCTCTGGTTCAGAGTCAGCTACTAAACCAGCACCAGCTTGCACCGAAACTAGATGCCGATTATTCTCATGGGGACGAACAATCATTGTTCTGATAGTAATAGCACTATTTAACTGTCCTTCAAAATCGTAATAGCCATAGACTCCAGAATAAGGTCCTCTGCGTTCTGGTTCTAACTCGTTAATAATTTCCATTGCCCGAATTTTCGGTGCGCCACTAACCGTACCCGCAGGAAAACAAGCTTTCAGTAAATCCCAAGCGTCTTTATCTGCTTCTAGTTCGCCAATTACATTACTGACAATGTGCATTACATGAGAATAGCGTTCGATAATCATCATCTCGTCTACGGTGACGCTACCCTTAACACAGACACGCCCAAGATCGTTACGTCCCAAATCTACTAGCATGACGTGTTCGGCAATTTCTTTAGGGTCTTGGAGTAAATCGTCAGCAAAAGCCCGATCTTCAGTGGTTGTTTTACCTCTAGGTCTTGTTCCCGCGATCGGTCTGAGAGTTGCTTTAATACTATTATCTTCTTTTTCTCCTTTAACCATTACTTCTGGTGACGAACCAATAAGTTGCCAATCTCCAAACTGGTAGTATGCCATATAAGGAGAAGGATTAATCACGCGGAGAGAACGATATAAATTAAAAGGATGACCAGTGTAAGTTGTCGATAATTTTTGAGAGAGAACGACTTGAAAAATATCTCCCGCACGAATATAGTCTTTAGCTTTGTTAACATTCTCACAAAAAGCTTTCATTGATGTGTTGCTAGTGTAAGTTAGCTTCTCTCGTTCTTCTTGACTGACTTTCTTGTCACTGCGCCATTCCAAAGATTTTGCTTCTACTGGTAGGGGTAATTGTAGTTTGAGTACCAGTTTATTAACGCGATCGCAGGCTAACTGGTATGCTTGTTCTAAGTTTGTAGCTGGGTCTCTTAGATCGGCATAAGCGATCGCCCAAATTTTCCGTTTAACTTGGTCAAAAATGATTAAATTATCTACCTGCATCCACACGCCATCAGGTAAATCTGCTTCGGTAGCAGAATAAACTGGCACTCTCGGTTCGATCCAACGGATTAATTCATAGCCCCAAACTCCAAATAAACCGCCTATACCTGGAGGTAATTGAGGTAATTGAACTGGTTGAATCGATTCCAAGCATTTAGCTAGAATATCAAAAGGATTTCCTGCAAATTTATCTACAGAACCATGACGATGGGTTTGAGTGGTGGTTTTGCCCCTAGCTTCTAGCACCCACATCGGTTCACAGCCCAGAAAACTATAACGACCTAAGTTTTCTCCTCCTTCTACTGATTCCAAAAGAAAACTATAGGGTTGACCGAGACAAACCTTATACCAAGCTGAAACAGGAGTTTCTAAATCGGCGACTAACTCTTGATAAACGGGAATAAAGTTCCCTTGGGTAGCTAAGTCAGAAAATTGAGCAAAATTAGGAAAAATCATGATTTAGTCACAAGAAGTAGAAAGGAGAAATTCACTCGTACTTACCAATAAACAAAGCTAATAGCTAATAACTAATAGCTTTTTTACTAAATAACTTTATAGGGGCAGTCCATCAACTGCCCCTACTGATAACTATTAATAATTACCGTTACTAAAACTACACATCATAAGCAGTTTTACCGGAAAACTTTAGAGTTACAGGTTCTGGATTATCGCCAATTTTGCGGTCTTTCTTGCCATTAAATTCGCGACCTTCATTAACTTTTTCGGGGAAAACTCCATCGGCAGGATGCAGATATTGAGTTTCTCCGTTGGGATATACGCGATAGATTTTATAGTCCTGAATTCTGGGTTTAAATTTAGTTCGTAATTGAGCCCCTAGTGCCAAACACTGTTCTTTGCGAGCCAAATAAAGGAGATTTTCTCCTGAATTCATAATTGCTGCGCCACCAGTAGGCATTTCAAAAACTTGTTCTTTAGAACTGGTCCAGGTAATCGCGTATTTTTCTTCTACTTCTGCTTTGGTAAGCAAACCGCCAGTGCTGCCACCAAACTTAGGCATTTGTCCAGTAAGTGCTTCTGCCATATTTTTGATTTCTCTCAAAGGTATATTTTTACATATGTATCGAATGCTATCACTGAGATAGTATCGATTCGATCGCTCTGTCAAGAACTGTAACAGTTTGTTGTTTTTTGAGCTTGGCAAGCTAAAGAGGAATAGTAAAGTAAAACGTGCTACCCCGATCTTTTCCTGCCGATTCTGCCCAAATTTCTCCTCCCCAGTTATTAACAATTTGTCGGCAAATAGCTAAACCCAAACCAGTTCCTCCAGCACTACGACGTAATGCGCCTTCTTCTTGATAAAAGCGATCGAACACTGTTTCTAAACGATTAGGTTCGATTCCTCTACCAGTATCGGCTACGATCACTTTTAAATTATTCCCTTTTTGGTTCTCAACATTAATGGTGATTTTGCCGTCAGCATCGGTAAATTTACAGGCATTATCTAAAAGTTTGACGATAACTTCTACTAACCATTCCCCATCTACTTCTATTAAAGGTAATTCGGTACTTGCAATATTGACAATTTGAGGAATTTTTTGTTGAGCATTCCTTGCCCTTATGTTACTAATTGCTAAGTCGATACATTCTGTTAAAGATAATAGTTCTGTGTTCCACTCTACTCGTCCGCTTTCTAATTGGGACAGAGTCAAAAAGTCTTTCACCAATTTACGCATTCTTTCTGCATCGGTCAAAGCCGTATCTAGCATGACTTGACGCAATTCAGGATCCATATCGGGTTCGGTGGCTAGACTTTCTAGACAAACTTGGATGGTAGATAAAGGGGTGCGTAATTCGTGGCCGGTAATGGCTACTAGATTAGAACGAGTACGATCTAAAGCTGCTAGTTGTTCGTTTAGTTCTTCGAGATTGGCGTAAGCTTCTGCTTGAATTAGTGCCACTCCCACCTGAGTGGCGATCGCATTTACTAAAGCCACCTCCTCTTGTTTCCAAATAATGGGAGTTTCTTCACAATGATGTAATTCCATCATTCCCAATATACGGTCTTGATAGAGAACTGGTACTAATAACCAGGAAGAGATCGAACAAGTTTTTATTAATTTTTGTAAATAATTCGGTTCTAGTTTAGATGACTTTTGTTCGCTAATACGGGGGTCTCGATCGGTATTATTAATAGACAGAGCTTCTCTAAGTTCAACTACCTCTTGAAATAAAGGATTGTTTTTTAGCTGCCAAGTTTTTCCTTTAATTGAGTCGATGCCCGGACTAATAAATTCGTGTTTAATAGTAGCGACCAGATCGCTTTCACTACAACGATAAACTAAACAGCGACAAACGCCCAATCCTTCTCCTAGTTTCTGTACGGCTACTTGTAAAATATCTTCCGTATTCAGCGATCGTCTAATCGCTGTATTTACCGAGTTAAGTAGTTTTTCTCTATCTTGTTTGAGGGCAAGAGATTTGTTGGCTTTCAGCAGTTTATATTGACCGACTTGCAAATAATTAAGCAAGCGTTGTACGAAAGGATCGGGATTGGCTAAAGGCGACTCTCGTGTTTGCGTTTTGGGAGAGACAGTTACTGTGGATAAGTAAGTTCGACGAGCTTCAGCTACTTTGGCTTTTAATTCTGGTCGATAGAGAAGAATCCGCTTCAGCATTATCTTAGCAGCGTCAATACTAACTTGTCGATCGAAAGTCCAAATACCTTCAAAACGCCTACTAGCATCCATAGCCAAGCTATTTTTGCCCTCAGGGGAAGACACTGTTTTTTCCTGACAAAATAGACAACTAGCATAGTTTTCACCCACAATTACTAAATGCCATTCTTGAGCTAGAGCATCTGTCGGTTCAAAGGCAATAGTTTCATAAACATCAGAACTATTTTGGAAATCTGTTTCTGGTGCTGCCAAAATATATACTTGGGATGTTTTGCTGGCAATCCGTCGGTAACGATGAGCCTCCTGGCGATAAAAACGTTCTCGTTGAAAACTAGCAATTACCAGGGGAGCATCTGAGCTAGCTAACACCAGGTCTTCCATAGCGTGAGACAACGCTGTTAGAGAAGATTTAAAATACATTTGTGGTCGCCAACTCTGATGGGATTGCAGCAGTTGAGTTACCACAGATTTAGAGATACTCATCTATAAGTTTTTTTAGTTACCCGCGAAAACATTACCTATAGTATCCACACTACAGTATTCGTAACCAGTCAGGGGGATATATTGGTTATCTAAAATTGGTTATCTAAAATAGAGCGGAGACTAGTACGGCTTCTCGGAAGTAATTCTGAGCGAAGCGTTTTGAGGTTTCCTCAGAATCTTGACTTAATACAATCATTATTCTCTGATGAAAATTAGATAAAAAAATCCTTTTAATTATGGTTTACCCTTATAATTTTCAATACTTACCATAATTACTAGGATCTTAACTTTGGTAAAATAGGGTATTTATATTTTCAATTTTGTTTACACAATATTTATTTCTTTAGACAATAAAACTATGTTGAATAAATTGACGAATTATCTAACTGGAATAGGTACAGCTTTAATTTTAAGTGTTGCCATGCCAGCTAAAGCCTTGGAAGTAAAAGTAGAGCCTAAGATTCCGCAGTTAGGAGATACTATTTCGATATTTCTGACTGCCGAAAAACCTGATTCTAAACCAACAGTAACCGTCGGAGAAACAGAATATCCTGTTTTTCCCCTAGGCGATCGCTATCGGGCTTTCATTCCTACATCTCCTCTAAGCGAACCGGGAAAACTCACTGTTGATATTCAAGGCGACGGACAAACTAAACATATTGGTGTGTGGGTCAAAAATCGCACTTTTCCTACTCAAAAAATTAGATTAACAGGCAAAGCAAACAGTTCTGCCACTCAATTAGAAATAGACAAAGTAGCTGCTTTTAGAAAGCTAGTTACGCCAGAAAAACTCTGGCAGGGGCAATTTGTCAGACCTAATGCAGCCGAAGTCTCTACTGTATTTGGTATGCGCCGATACTACAATGGCGTGTTTGCCGAAAATTACTATCACAAAGGAGTTGATTACGCTGGTAATGCAGGTTCGACCGTGGTTGCCCCCGCAGGAGGTGTAGTTAAACTAGTCGGGAAAGAAGCAGAAGGTTTTCGCGTTCACGGAAATACTATTGGCATCGACCACGGTCAAGGGGTATTAAGTCTGTTTATGCATCTTAAAGACATTAATGTAAAAGAAGGAGATACCGTCAAGGCTGGTCAACCCATAGGTACAGTGGGAGCGACGGGAGCATCTACCGGACCTCACTTACATTGGGGTCTGTATGTTCACGGAGTTGCGGTAGACCCAGTACCCTGGAGATTCGGTAATATTGACTAAAAAATAAATATAAAGTAAAAAATTTCCCCGTAAACGTGTCGTTTTTGTTTTCTTGAGGAATGATTATGATAGGTCTTAAATTAAGTTGAAGTAAATATACTTTTTATCTAAACTATGGGGATTAAAGAAATAGTTAACCAAGCTTTACAAGATGGCTATTTAACGCCAACTATGGAAGCGGAAGTGGGACGTATTTGCGATACGGCAGCAGAATTATCTGTAGAAGAATACATGGCTTTAGACAAGCTAATGGGTTCTTTATTAACAGGAGAAGTAGTTGCTGTACCCCGTAAGCAATTTATCAATGTAATGGAAGAACTAGTACTGAGTGAAGCCATTACTCGTGTAGCTGAAATCGAGCAAGCCAGCGATACCTCCTTAGACGTGGGAGATATTGCTGCCTATGCTCTAAATCGCTTACCACCTCTGTATGCGACTACAGAAGAAGGTGCAAACTATCAACGCCAGCGAGCTAGGCAAGAATTACAAGAGCTAATTAACGAACAGGTAAATGAAGCGATCGCTCGTTATATCGACCGACCTGAATTTTTCCCCGAAAGACGAGCAATTAACAAAGGCAAAAGCGATGCAGGTGTTGCCTCTCAGCTTAGCAACTTGCTCCAAGATTATGCTCCTGAATACGAGCAAAAATCTCTATAAAATGTCTATCTAGGTATCTGTCGGGCAAAAGTAAGGGAACTTATTCCCTCGCGATTATGTCTAATAAAAATGAAACTATATTGTGGTTGGTAAGTTCAATGAGTCAATCTCTTCCTGTATCATGGTCAAGAGTTGAGGTGACCGATACGAAAACTTTGCTAGAGTCTCCAGAAAAACTCTCTAACTATGATCTAATTTTGCGCTGTCAACAAGAAGCGCAGCCTAATCGTGCTGCTTTTGCCGAACTATTGCGGAGATATCAATCCCATGTTGACAGACTTTTATATCATCTAGCTCCAGATTGGGAAGAAAGAGCAGATTTAGCCCAAGAAGTTTGGATTAGAGTCTATCGTAATATCAAGCGTCTGAATGAGCCGGTAAAATTCCGTGGTTGGCTCAGTAGAATTACTACCAATTTGTTTTATGACGAATTACGAAAACGAAAGAGAGTAGCAGAACCTTTATCCTTAGATGCTCCTCGTCTAATGAGAGATGGAGAAGTAAGTTGGGAACTACCTTCTGATTATCCTAGTCCTAATGATAATTTGACAACGCGAGAATTCTATGAGCAGCTAAAAAAAGCTATTTACGAACTACCCGAATCGTTTAGAACAACTATTGTCTTACGAGAAATTGAAGGGATGGCTTACGAGGAAATTGCCGAAATTACCGGAGTTTCTCTAGGGACAGTTAAATCAAGAATTGCTAGAGCAAGACTAAAATTACAATCGATCTTGCAAAACTATCTAGATGAGCAGTAAATTGTTATTTAGGACAGCAAATTTTTGCCTAAAAATTCTTAACGATCGGAAACAGTTTTTGCCGTTGTCGTCTAAAGCTTATTTAATAAAAACTCAGTGGTGATGCCAAGATGACATCTAATTATGATGATTTCAATTTAAATCCAAAATCTGACCAAGTTAAAGAAGATTTTATCGATCCACAACAGGGTATCTTTGATTTGGACGGCAACGAAATGAGCGACCCCAAGCTCGAATGCTTTGAGCTATTAAGTGCTTATTTAGACAATGAAGTAAGTGTAGAGGAACGTCGGCAAGTTCAGTACTGGCTAGATAACAATCCCGAGATTAAAAAACTATATCTTCAATTAAGCAGATTGAATCAGGGAGTCCAAAATATCCCGACTCCCCAGGAAACAATTTCTACTAAACAATTATCAGAGCGAGTTTTTCAAAGTATAGACCGTACTCAGCGCAAACGCAAAGTGTCTATCTGGGGAGGAGCGATCGCTGCTTTAGCATTGGCTACTGTCTCCAATTTATTTACTGGTAGTGGCAATATCCCTGCTTTGAAACTGGCAGAGTCTTCCGAGCAAGAAACAGTGTCTCAACCAATTATGGTAGCTGTTGCTGTCAATAAACCAGCAGTAAAAATTCCTAAAGCTGCTGTCTCATCGGTACACAGACAGTTACCAGAAAACAATCCTTAATAATTAATTATTAATTTACTATGCCAATATCCCGAATTAACGGGAATGCCTTTTAGTTGTTTAATTTTCTCTAAGTTCATAAAGTAACTCCAAGCCAAACCTAAAAAATCGTCAGCAAAATTATAAACGGAAACTTGCTGGCGATAATATTCGTTTAATTCTAGCGATCGCTCTTGATGATAGTCTTCTAGTTCATCTAAACTAGTCAAGATACTAGCATCGCTAAAAGTGAGTAGATAACCTTCAATCTTTTGATCCCCTTCCGTCATAGCTGGATATCCTAAAGATAGATGGTATAACTTTCCCCAAGTATAGGCTTGAGTTTCTTCAATCGTTTTACCCGCACAATGATTTAGGTAGTTGCTTTCTCCTGGTTTAAGAGTCCCGTAAACAAAGACATTGATTTTGGTCATCAAATTCAGCCAAGAAAAAAACATCCTATAAGTTAAACTATGATTTACTTTTGTGAAAATATGGGTAAATGAAAATAGCAACTTGGAATGTTAACTCGATTCGTACTCGCCAGGAGATTGTTGCCAATTGGCTACAGGAAAATTCTATAGATGTTCTCTGTTTACAAGAAACTAAAGCGCTCGATCGAGATTTTCCCCGTACTCGGTTTGAAGAACTGGGCTATCATCTCTATATTTCAGGACAAAAAGCTTACAACGGCGTAGCTATATTTAGTCTTACTCCTCTAACAGAAGTTAGTGCTGGTTTTACTCCTATTATTGGCTCGATCGCCCAAGAATTTGATTTACAGAAACGAGTTATTACTGGGGTTGTGGGTAATATTCGCTTAGTCAATCTCTATGTCCCTAATGGTGGAGATATTGTCAGTGATAAGTATGAATATAAATTGGAGTGGTTAAAGCTATTAAAAGAATATCTACAAACACTGCAAGAAAAACAAGCACGAGCGATGTGCGTGTGTGGAGATTTTAATATTGCTTTAGAAGACCGCGATATTTATAATCCTCAAGGTAAAGAAAAACATATTATGTCTTCTCCTGCAGAAAGAGAAGCTTTAAAAGAAGTACTCAGTATAGGTTTACAAGATGCTTTTCGCAAATTCACTACCGAAGCCGGACATTTTAGTTGGTGGGATTATCGGGCAGCAGGTTTTCAGCGAGATCGAGGTTGGCGTATAGATCATCACTATTTAACGCCAGAACTATATCAACAAGCAACCAATTGTTGGATCGATCGAGAGCCGAGAAAATTAACTAAACCTAGCGATCATGCTCCTGTAATTGTAGAAGTACCATAATTTTGGTTGATCTAATCAAGATACATCTTATTCTTCTCTAGTTTTTCTCGATCTCTTTTTAATCTGTTCTCAGACCAGATAGAAGGAGTATATTTCCATGGCTGCAATGGATTATTCTCAAGTAGCTCCTTGGTATGATAGCTATGTCAAGACAGATATCGATGTACCATTTTTTGTAAACGAAGCTAAAAATAGAGAGCGCGTACTGGAATTAACGTCTGGAACTGGTCGCTTATCAATTCCACTGATAGAAGCTGGCGTATCTCTAACTTGCGTTGATAATTCTCCAGATATGCTCGCCATTCTGCGTCAAAAACTAGCAGCAAAAGGTTTATCTGCTAATGTTTATGAGCAAGATATGGCTAATCTTACTCTACCAGAAAAGTTTGATTTGATAATTATTCCGTTTAACTCTTTTTCCGAGATAATCGGTTTAGATGAACAACATAAAGCATTAAAAGGAATCTGGAATTGTCTGACAGAAACAGGACGCTTTATTTGTACGCTACACAATCCTCTAGTTAGGCTCAAGTCGGTAAATGGACAGTTATTTTTACGAGGAAAATATTCTCTTTCTAATGATGGGGGGACTTTATTTTTATGGAGTGTGGAAGAATACGACCGCCAAAATTCTCTGGTGAAAGGAACTCAATTTTGGGAATTATACGATTCTAATAAAGTAATCGAGTCCAAAAGTTTTGTAGACATCCAGTTTTATCTACACCAGCAGTCAGAATTTCAAAAATTAGCTCAATCTCATGGTTTTCATTTAATTCATTTATATGGAGATTACTCTTATGCTGAATTCCAGAAGGAAACTAGCCCTTTTATGATTTGGGTTTTAGAAAAAAATAAATACTAACTAACTCCGCGATCGCTCAGAGAATAACAACTAATAAGTTATCTTTTCTCAAACAACAAGGGCTGCCTCTACCAGAGTATTCAAATTAACTTTTGCGGAGAGCGATCGCTGTTTAAAAGTCCACTTTGTTAATGATAGTCCATAGTTGACGAACAAAGTTCACACATATTTTCTTTCTTCCCAACCTTTTTAGATGATTTTTACTAACAATTTAAAAACCATGGTAACGCTGTTCGATCCAGGCTCTTACATCTTGTTCTGAGCCAAAATCATAGAATTTATTGGTGGTAAAATCGTAAATTTGCCAATAACAATTACCGTAGCGGTCTCGCTTTTGCTTAATTATAGGCTCGTTATTTTGCACTACCAAACTTCGTCCAATTTTTCTCAAAATATTGTTAATAAACCGTGTAATTTTCATAGCTGAATCTTCCTCGATCGTAAAATAGTAACTGGTAAATAGCATTTCAAATCAAATACTCCGAGCGAACAAATAAGACTTGAGTATTGGCTTTTTATCTACAAGTATTTCGACGCTCGAACTGATGTAAATTGAAACTAAATCTAGAAAATAAGCGATATATTTTTCGGTATAATTCGATTAAATACTGCTGATTTCTTTCTAATTCGTAATTGCTAATCTTTTTGGCTTCTGGCTGTAAGAGAATTTTCATGGTATATATTCACTTGTTAATATTGAGATTGTTTTGGCTAGTAATAAATAAATTGGGTCTCTCACTTTTCGTTAGTACTAGAGGAAAAATTCAGGTATTTTTTCAGGTATATATAGGAGAGCGATCGGATGATATTCAGAAATTATTGTTAATATTGAAAAATTTCTTTTACTAGCAATAAATAAACTTTAACTATTTGATGTCCGAGCGACAAAACAATATATGTATAGTAAGTATGAATAAAATTAATAGTTAAATATTTTTACCTCAAACTGGCTTGTACAATAACTTTCAGAAGGAAAGGTTAGAAATCTTAGCGAAATATTCTTCAGAGATTGATAATTAGACCTATGAGTGCGATCGATCCCTACAAACTGAAAATTTCACAGCTACGAACCTTAGTAGCAGTGGCGGATTATAAAAATTTTAGCGAGGCTGCTTTGCACCTAAATATTTCTCAGTCAGCAGTCAGTCACGCGATCGCTACTTTAGAGACAGAATTAGGCATAATTCTCTTTCATCGAGGTCGTAATGGAGCATATCTTACCCCCGTCGGAGAACAGTTAATCTTGCCAGCCCAAGAAATATTAGATTTGTTACAAAAAATGGTAACAGAAGCTAATCGAGTTAAAGGTTTAGAAGGAGGAAACGTCAGAGTTGTAGCTTTTCGTAGTGCAGCAACTCATATACTTCCTACATTAATTGCTCAATTTCGCGACCGCTTTCCTTCAATTACAATCAGCATTATTGAAATTGACGAACATATGGAGAAAGAAAGTATCTTGCGTTCGGGTCAAGCGGATATTGGTTTAGTTCATCTCCCTTGTTCTGAGGAGTTTGAAACTTGGAAAATTTTCAGGGATGAATATGTAGTGTTACTCCCCCGTAGCTTAGAATTAAACCAGCTACAATTAACTTGGGAACAATTAGCAACCTATCCCTTAATTATCTCGGCTATTGATAGCTGTTCGACAAGAATTCGTAAATATTTGCAGCGTTCGGCAGAATCAGTAAATATTGCTTATCAAATCAAGCAGGACTCAACTATCACTAGCATGGCAATACAAGGCTTGGGTGCAGCAATTATGCCCCGACTTGCTGCCGAACCCGTTCCCGAACAACTCAAGGTTTATTCTTTGCCAGTCCCTCTAGAAAGAATTATTAAAGCAGCAGTTGTCAAAAATGCTTTGCACACTCCAGCCGTTTTTGCTTTTTTGGATGTTCTCAAAAATTACAAGGGATTAGTTGACAAAATTGATAAAACTTAAATAAATCAGGAATAAACTAAATCAGATGAATATAGGCTCACAATCGCGCTACTATTTTCAGATGTAGCCATAAGTAGAGAACCGCCTATGGAGTCAGATTCATTACTCACAGAAATTATCTTAAGCAACTCTAATCAATCTTTGGGTAAAACCAAACTTGATTGGATGCCACAACCGGGCAATTATTTAGAATTAAAAGGAAAAACTTACACTGTTTTGGAACGCCACCATCACTACCAATATAAGATCGGTGGCTATCATTTACACAAAATTTCTCTCCATGTTCAAGAATCTCGTCCACTAAAAGAAAAGACCTTAATTGAAGGACGCTGGATTATAGGAGACCCTAGTTGTTATTTAAATGCTCGTTCGGAAATTTTACGCTGTGCGGTTAATCCTGAAGGACCTTGTCTAGATTGTTTCCATTATGAACCAATAGAGTCTTAATTTAACCATTATCTATTCTGTCTCCCACTGAGACGCGCATACCGTTAACAAAATCCCACCCAGACTGAGAACGTTTACCTGCAAGTTGTACTTGTCTGAGTAGCAAAAGTCCTTTTCCTGTTTGGACAATCGGTCCTAAATTTTTCCAATTGCTAAGGATTTCTCCTGGTTCTCCTGTCAGTGAGGCAACCGATTGCCATTGCTGTCCGATCGTATTTAGTTCTTTCGGTAGTCGATCGAGATACTCTTCTGCTAGAGGGAATGTTTCTGTTATTTTTAGGGTTTTTTCTTGCCATTTAGCTACACAATTAGGAAAAAAACCCCGAATTTGATTGTGTAGATCGATCGCAGGACGAGACCAATTTAGCAGATAATCAGATTTTTGAATTAAAGGCGCGTAGGTGGCTGCCGAATCTGTTTGAGGGATGGATTTAATCTCTTGTTTTTCTAACTTCAAAAGAGTTTCAATTAATAAATCTGCTCCTCGATCTGCTAAAATAGCGGCTATTTGATGAGCATTATCTAGTAGTCCAATTGGAGTCTCGGCTTTTAGCAGCATATCCCCTGTATCCATCCCCTCATCCATCAGCATGGTCGTAATTCCTGTTCGCTCGTCTCCGTTATATAAACTCCATTGAATTGGTGCAGCCCCTCTATATTTGGGCAAAATCGAACCATGGACGTTAATACAACCTAGTTTGGGCATAGTTAAAATTTCTGAAGATAAAATTTGTCCGTAAGCAACCACTACAAAAGCATCTGCATTAGCTTCTCTTAGATTGTCGAGTGTTTCTCGGTCTTTTTTGATTCTGGTTGGTTGCCAGATTGGTAAATTATTGGCTATGGCTACTTTTTTGACTGCCGAGGGTAGCATTTTGCTTCCTCTTCCTCTTCGTTTGTCTGGTTGGCTAACGACGGAAAGAACTTCAAAATCAGGATGTTGTAGTAAACGTTCTAAGGTGGGAACGGCGAATTCAGGAGTACCGAAAAAAATTACTTGCATGAGTTGTTTAGACTACTTTTCAACGAAGTATATTATTATTTCGCAATATACAAATCGATGATACTTTAACTTGGTTTGTGGGAACTATAGAGTTGTACTCGATCGCTGATAACTCTTATGCCCAGAAAAGCAGACGAATACGCTATTCATATATTTCTGTCTAGTGGTAATAAAGAAGAAGTTCGGTTTGAAACCGTCCAGGAATTTCAAAAATGGTATACGAGCGAACTCGTTCCTAAATCTGACTCTCAAGAATTTATTAGTGTGCCGATTAAGAATATTCAGGGAGAGTATATGGTAGTACGTCCGGCTCAAATAGTTGCAATTAGAGTTGAACCGATATTTTTAAGTAGTGTAGAGAGATACTAACTTAATTTAAAGTTGCTCTAGATAAGTAAGCAAATCGGCCATTTCTTGAGAATTGGGCTTAAATTTTGGCATAGGTGGAGTTTGACCGCTAATAACTTGGTAAATTATCTCAACTTTCGATTTTCTTTTGGAAATATCTTGTAAGCTCGGTCCTACATTTTTATCTGCTTGCAAACCATGGCATCCAGCACAATTAATTTGAAAAATCGCATTACCTCTGGTAGGGTTGCCAGGTAGAGATAAGACTTCTCGAACGTAAGGATCGGAAATTCTCTGCCAATAGATTCCCAGAATACTGATGGCAACAATCAGTATAGACAGCAAAATTATTAACACAATTCGCTGCGCTAAGATAGAAGGCTGGATTATCTGGTTATCCACTGGTTACTTTTGGTTACTGTAGAATAATGTTTGCTTAGATAAATTTTGATATATTAAATAGCTTAAAGTTTATAGACTAACTAAGCAAGTCTGGTGGATAGCAAATTGCGATTATGCTATAATCACAACCCCCAAAATACCTGACTTTCAAGTAAAATATATTGAAAATATATAATCGATCTAAAGGAGATTCGTTTTGATTGAACCCTTACTTCTTGGTATTGTACTAGGCTTAATTCCTATCACCCTTGCAGGTTTATTTGTTGCTGCTTATCTACAATATAAGCGCGGTAATCAATTGGGGATCGACTAGAAAATTTAAGCAAGTTCATAGTTCATCCTGAGATGGACTATGAATCCGTTATTCTAATTATGTAGAAAGATACAAATAAAGTTAATCGATCGAGCTAGTTAGTGGTTGGTAGGGGCAGTTCCTAAACTGCCCCTAAAATATTGGTCAATTAAATTAAAGTTAAAATTAACCATAATTTTGAACGACCAATATAGTCAATGAAACTAAACAAAATAGGCATTTTATTGGGAATATTTGCCATTTCTTCTTTATTTACATCAGAAGTGCCACCGCTACGTGCCTCGGCAGAGCCGAGATCGCTTGAAACAAACGTAAAAACCCCTACTGGAGAACAACTAACACAGCACCGCAAAAGTCGCCAAGCAATACCCTCTTTAATCGAGCGTAAATTATTTTTCGGCAATCCAGAAATATCTGGCGCACAACTTTCTCCTAATGGAAAATACCTCGCTTTTCGCAAACCACTGAACGGGATAATCAATATCTGGGTTAAAGGAATAGACGAACCCATGAATGCAGCACGTCCGCTCACCGAAGATCGCAATAGTCCTATTCTTAACTATTTTTGGAGTGAAGATAGTAAATACATACTATTCAGACAAGATAAAGGAGGTAATGAAAACTTCCGAATTTATGCCGTATCACCCACAGCCAAGGCAGCAAGAGGGGAAGAAGTACCAGAAGCAAAAGACTTAACACCCTACGAAAAAGTGCAAGCACGGATCTACGCCGTACCAGAAAATAATCCCAATACTATTATTGTTGGATTGAACGACCGCGACCCGAGATTTCACGATGTTTACAGTATTGATATCTCCACTGGAGCCAAAAAATTAATTTATAAAAACGACAGCAACGTTTCTAGTTGGGTAGCAGACTTAGAAGGTAACTTGCGCCTGGCAATAGTAAGTTTACCAGACGGTGGCACTCAAATAAATCGGCTTGAAGGCGATCGACTCATAGAAGTTTATCGCTGTAAATTTGGGGAAACTTGCTCGCCGATAAGGTTTACGAAAGAAGGCAATCGAGTTTATATGGTAACTAACCAAGGGGATGATATCGATTTAACTCGTCTAGTATTATTCTATCCGCAAACTGGAAAAGTAGAGCTTATCGAGTCCGATCCTCAAAAAGAAGTAGATTTTGGCTCGCCGATCTTTTCCGAAGAAACAGAAGAACTCATCGCAACAGTATATATAGGCGACCGACAGAGGATTTATCCTCAAGATCGGCAATTTGCAGCAGATTTAGAATACCTCAAAAGTAACTTATCCGATGGCGAATTGGGCTTTCGTTCCATGACACAAGACGGGCGAAAAATGATAGTTACAATAAGTAGCGATATCGATCCGGGTTCGGCTTATCTATTCGAGCGCGGAGAGAGAAAACTTACCTTATTGTATCGGGTGCTTCCAGAACTAGAACGAGAAGATTTGGCACTGATGACTCCAATCCGCTACACTGCCAGAGACGGCTTAGAAATCCCCGCCTATTTAACCTTACCTGTCGGCAAACCAGACCGCAATCTACCAGTAATAATTTATCCTCACGGCGGTCCTTGGGCAAGAGATACCTGGGGTTACAATCCTTTTGTTCAATTTTTAGCCAATCGCGGTTATGCAGTCTTACAGCCCAATTTTAGAGGTTCTACAGGCTTCGGCAAAGCATTTCTCAATGCTGGTAATAGAGAGTGGGGAACTGGGGCGATGCAACACGATCTTACCGATGGAGTTAATTATCTCATCGAACGAGGCATTGCCGACCGCGATCGAGTTGCTATTTTTGGTATTTCTTATGGAGGTTACGCTACTCTAGCCGGGTTAGCATTTACTGCCAATCTTTATGCTGCTGGTGTATCTTATGTCGGTCCTTCCAATCTTATAACTTTATTTGAATCTACACCTCCATACTGGGAAGCACTGAGAGCCGAATTAAGATTAAGGATGGGAGAGCCAGATACTCTCGAAGGAAGAGAAGAATTAAAGCGACGATCTCCCTTATTTTCTGCTAGTAAAATTACAGCCCCTTTAATGGTAATTCAAGGTGCAAACGATCCTCGCGTCAAACAAGCAGAGTCAGACCAAATTGTGGTAGCTTTACGGGATTTAGGCCGAGATGTAAAATATCTTTTAGCACCTCAAGAAGGACACGGCTTTAAAAAGGAAACTAATCGCTTGGCTGTTGCTGCTGCAATGGAAGAGTTTTTTGCTCGTTATTTGAACGGTCGCTATCAAGAATCGGTTTCTCCTGAAGTTAAAGAAAGATTGGAAGCTTTAACAGTAGATATTAATAACGTTAGCGTTTCTAATTCTTCACAATAATACTTCTACTCATAAGAACTGTGGTCACCTTACCTCCGCTTAAAAGACGGAGCCTTGCGTTTGCCTGCTTATTTCTCGTCAGGAGTTCGAGAGTTCGGGAATCAAATCCGAACTCCCAACTCAAGTTATTTAGCTGAGTTTTTGCTCGATTTCTCTCAATCTCTCTAAGAAACTAGGCTCAAATTGATTTTCTCCGACAATTTGCCATTGCACCTGACGACCGTTTGGTAAACAATGTTCTAACTTTAATTCTAGGTAGTGGCTTGGTTTGTATGTTAGTCTTTGTGCCCATTCGATCGCGGTAATTCCAGGATTAACTTCTATTCCTTCCCAATATATTTCTGGATAGATCGTAGAAACTTCTTTACTCTGAAGACGATATAGATCGAGATGATATAGGGGTAAGCGTCCTTCTTTGTATTCGTTAATTAGAGTGAAAGTAGGACTAATAATTGCTTCGGTAATTCCTAACCCTTGACCAATTCCTTGAATAAGACTGGTTTTACCAGAACCTAAATCTCCCTCTAATAAAATAGTACTATTTGCTGGCAAAATTTGACCCAAAGCCCTGCCTAATCTATTAGTTGCCTGACTATTTGCTAAAAAAATTAATTGGGAAGCAGAAGACACGATAAGTTGTTTATCTTGAATAGCATTTCTAAAAATTAATTGAAACTTTACACTGTAACTATTGCTGATTACACTATCTTGATAGTCGATTGATATTATTATAGGTAGCCAAGTAATTGCAATTGGGATAGCAAATTTAAGTAACTTTTATGTTGTTAAAAATTTATTTAAAACTTATAATTTCACCTATTTTATAAGTTTGAATAACAATTATAATTTAACTTTGAATTTGCTATTTCCATTTTTTTTGGAAAAAATTTCTTTTAAAATTAATAAAATCTAATAATTAGATAGTTGCCAATTCTCAATCAGTTTTAACATCGATCGCTAAAAAGCTGAAAGCTTATTTAGGGTTGCCATTTCCCACTATACCATCGTAACAAAACTCTAGCTAACTGATAGGGGTCGTGGCGAATATGACCTGTCTCTTTATCTTCATCCATAACATTAGCTAATACAATTCGGCGACCTAACTTGGCAACATCTTCGCGGTCTAAAAATACTGGATGAGAATTTTCCCGAGCATATTTTTGAAGAGCTCTAGGAGAAGGAGATTTGCGATGAGCTAAAACAGCATCAAACATTTTTTGACCACAAATGTTATCGAGCGCTCGAATATGATCGGCAACGGTATAACCCTCTGTTTCTCCAACTTGAGTCATTATATTACAAACATAAATACGAGGAGCTACGGCGTTGGCGATCGCTTCACGAATTTCTGGTACTAAAAAGTTGGGAATAATACTAGTATAGAGGCTACCAGGCCCCAGAATAATGTAGTCAGCTTCTTGAATAGCGGTAATAGCACTAGGTAAAGCTGGTGGATTGGCAGGAATACAGCCAAAATGGCGAATTTTGCCTTTCGCTTCCGATATTTTAGATTCACCCTGAATCAGTCTTCCATCTTCTAATTCAGCCCATAAACTTACATCAGTCAGAGTAGCAGGTAAAACTTTTCCTCTAATGGCTAAAACCTGGGAGCTAGCATTAACTGCCAGTTCTAAATCTCCAGTAATTTCGCTCATAGCCGTGAGAAACAAATTGCCGAAACTGTGACCGACTAGACCATCTCCAGCTTCAAAGCGATACTGAAACAATTCGGTTAATAATTTTTCTTCATCAGCTAAAGCAGCCAGACAGTTACGAATATCTCCTGGAGGTAAAACCCCAATCTCTCTTCTTAATCTTCCGGAAGAACCTCCATCATCGGCAACAGTCACAATGGCAGTAATATTATTACTGTACTTTTTTAAACCCCTTAAGAGATTAGAAAGACCGGTTCCTCCGCCAACAACAACTATTTTCGGACCTCTACTGAGACGGCGATGGGCAAGAAGCATATCTACTAGTTCCCCATCTTGGTCTGGTTTTAATACGGAGGTAATAGAATCAACAGTACGAGATTGCCCCCATAAAACTAAAAATAGTCCCACTACGATGACTAAAGGACCAGAAATATAATTAGGGATAATTTTGGTAATCGTTTCCAGAATTTGAGAAATTAACTCTAGTAACCGATAGATGGGAGTTAACTTAACCCAAATTGCTCCTCCCAAAGTAGTTAAAACTAAACCAGTAACACTGATAAATAGCCAACGTTTAACGAATAGTCCAGGGGATAACCATTTAAACCAACGATTCACTTTATAAGGCGTTTTTTTGCGTAAGAAGGATAGATTTTCCATTTGCTCTAATTCTAATAGAAAATATTTATTTGTCTATCCAGCTATTAGGTAGATTAATTCATTACTAATCTTAGTAGCCAAAGGCAAAATTTTTAAACATCATCGCGATCGAGCCCATCAATTTAGTTCATCTGCACTATAAAACGGTAGGATAAAAAATGGGAATAACTCATCAGCGAAAAAAGATATATGTCTGATTTAATTTTGTTTTGGCATCGTCGAGATTTAAGAATTGCTGATAATGTGGGATTAGCAGCAGCATCTGGGCAAAGTAAGAAGGTAGTAGGAGTATTTTGTCTCGATCGCGATATCTTAGAAAGGGATGATATTGCACCAGCTAGAGTTACCTACATGATTGGCTGTTTGCAGGAATTACAGCAAAGTTATCAGCAAGTTGGTAGTCAGTTATTAATTCTGCAAGGAAAACCCTCTCAAGCTATTCCCGAGTTAGCAGACACACTTCATACCAAAGCAGTTTTTTGGAATTGGGATGTAGAACCCTATGCTAATGCAAGAGACAAGCAAGTTAAAGAGGCACTAAAAGAAAAAGGTATTGCTGTTGCTAATTATTGGGATCAACTTTTACACGCCCCAGGAGAAATTCGTACCAAATCTGCCGACGAACCCTACAAAGTGTACACTCCTTTCTGGAAAAATTGGCAAGAACAATCAAAGCGAGCTATTGTAGACACTATCGATAAGCTTGAAGGTTTAACCGAAGCAGAAACAAAAACAGCCCATAAAGCAGGAGTAATAGACTTACCCACAGCCAAAGACTTAGGTTACACCTGGGATAATCCCCTATTACTTTCCCCTGGAGAAAAAGCAGCCCGAGAAAGACTAGAAGAATTTTGCGCTCTGCGGAAGCAGCAGCGAAGCGTTCGAGCTATCTATGAATATAATGAACAGCGTAACTTTCCTGCCGTAGATGGGACATCTAAACTAAGTGCAGCCTTAAAATTCGGCGCGATCGGTATTCGTACTATCTGGCAAGCTAGTGTAGAAGCATACGATAACTGTCGCAGCGATGAAGCCAGAGAAAATGTACGAACTTGGCAACAAGAATTAGCCTGGCGAGAATTTTATCAACATTGTATGTATTTCTTTCCCGAATTAGAAAAGGGTGCTTATCGGGATGAATTTAAAGACTTCCCTTGGGAAAATAACGAAGATCGTTTTCAAGCTTGGTGTGAAGGAAAAACAGGCTATCCTATTGTCGATGCAGCCATGAGACAGTTAAACGAAACTGGCTGGATGCACAACCGCTGTCGCATGATTGTAGCTAGTTTTCTCACCAAAGATTTGATTATTGACTGGCGATGGGGAGAAAAATATTTTATGCAAAAATTATACGATGGCGACTTATCAGCTAATAATGGTGGTTGGCAATGGAGTGCGTCTAGTGGCATGGATCCCAAACCTTTACGTATATTTAATCCATTTTCTCAAGCCCAAAAATACGATCCAGAAGCAGAATATATTCGGCAATGGTTACCAGAGTTAAGTTCAATTGATACGGAATATTTAGTAACGGGAAAAATTGACGATTCTGATAGAGATAGTTGCGATTATCCGCAGTTAATTGTAGACCACAAAGTACAACAGAAGAAATTTAAGGAATTATATAAACAGCAGAAAAGAAAGTAATAAGTAATAAGTAACAAGTAATAAGTAAAAATATAACATAGCTTAGAAACTAAATTGAAATGAAAAATCTTCTAGAAATTGAAGCTGCAATAAAAGCACTCTCTGAAAGTGATGCTCGTAAGCTTGCAGGATGGTTAAATGAATATCTTGATGATGCTTGGGATCGACAAATGCAGACTGATTTGTCAGCAGGTAAGCTAGATAATTTGATTGCTAAAGCAGAGTCCGATATTGAAGCTCACCAGGTAAAAGATTTAGATGAAGTCATTGACAACACCTGATTTTTGGAAAGCATACGCACAGTTACCGTTAACTATTAAAAAACAAGCTCGTAAAGCTTATCAACTTTGGCAAGAAAATCAATCTCATCCATCTTTACGGTTCAAAAAAGTCGGTAAAAATCTTTGGTCTGCTCGTATTACTCAAGATTATCGTGCTTTGGCTCTAAAAAAAGGGGATGATTATTACTGGATATGGATCGGCACTCATGATGAATATGAACTACTTTTGTCATAAGTTATTATTGGCGATCGCCCATCCTCCGCTCTGCGATCGCTAATTCCTAGTTTGAGCACTTTGGCGATCGCCCCTCAAAATGGTAAAACACGAGTTTTATCATTAACTAATTAAAGCTATTATTGTTACTTTTAAACATTGCTATTACCCGTTAAAGTTTTTGTGCCTTAGACTTAAAGGGTGACACAAATACTATTTACCTCAACTCCTAACTGCTTTGCCAAGAGAATGGATTTACTGGAATATCAAGCTAAAGAATTATTTCGTCAAGTAGGAATTCCTACTTTACCCTTCCAAACTATTTATACTCCCAGAGAACTAAAACGCTTACAAATACCTTATCCAGTAGTACTTAAATCTCAGGTAAGAGTTGGAGGGAGAGGAAAAGCTGGAGGTATTCGTTTTGTAGCTAATACTATAGATGCGATCGCAGCAGCTAGAAATATTTTTAACTTATCTATTTTGGGAGAATATCCAGAAGTAGTTCTAGCCGAAGCCCGTTATGATGCCGAACAAGAATTTTTTCTGGCGATCGTTTTAGATTATCAACTACAAAGTCCTGTTCTATTAGGTTCAGTCCAAGGAGGTATGAATGTAGATTCTTTATTAGATAATTTACAACAAGTAGTAGTTGATGGGGAATTTTCTTCTTTTTACGCTCGTCGCTTAACCGTCAAAATGGGCTTGTCTGGAGATTTAATTCAATCTGTCAGCACAGTAATTGAAAAAATGTATCGTCTTTTTCAAGCCAAAGATTTAGATTTAATCGAAATTAATCCTTTGGGTGTGAGTGCCCAAGGAGAATTAATGGCTTTAGATGGAAAAATTACTGCTAATGAACTTGCTTTAGCCAGACACCTAGATATCATAGCTCTTACGACTAAGGATAATCATTTATCTCCTCAGGAGAAAGCAGCCACCCAAATAGATTTATCACCGACGATCGAAACCGAACAATGGTTAGACTGGCAAGATCGAAAAGGCAAAATAGCCATTATTTGTAATAGTCGGGATTTAGCTGTAATTACTTGGGATTTACTTTGTCAGGGAAAAGGTAAACCCGCTT
The DNA here is from genome assembly GCA_030065635.1 of Xenococcaceae cyanobacterium MO_188.B32. Classification (GTDB taxonomy): domain Bacteria; phylum Cyanobacteriota; class Cyanobacteriia; order Cyanobacteriales; family Xenococcaceae; genus JASJDJ01. Next base: position 2,914 of record JASJDJ010000023.1, on the reverse strand, counting down.
GCTGCGTGTTAATTGATGATAGTCGATACTCTTGCGAAGATGCTTTTGTTTCCTTACAAGAACAGCTAGCCAAAGTATTGCAGGAAATAGACCAAAGAGCGGAAATTAAAGTAGTATTGGTTAATATTTTGGCAGAAGAAAAAGTTAACTTTACTATTGCCCAAACCATAATTGAATTATATCAACTAGGAGAAAAGCAGATAGACACGACTACAGGAGAAGAGAGAAACTTAGTAGCCAATGGAGCAAAATCTCGTTCTCATCGTCAAGTTAATAATCAATCTAATTCTCGGCCAAAACAAATCCCTTCAGTTAAAATTGTTATGCGTCTTTTAGAGCGAGAAATTGATTCTTTACCAGAAGACATACCAGAAAATTTACTTTATTGGACAGATAATCTGGAAGAAGCAGTACAAAAAGCCATTTCTTTCGGGAAATCTAGATGAAAATGCAGTGGAAATTACCAAATCGAGTCATCATTCAAGGTATCAACAAAGCCGACGCTGCCCACTATACAGCAGCAATGAAAGCTTGTGGAACTCAAGTTGTAGCAGTAATTAGTACTGGTAACGGAGGTGAAGAAGTAGAAGGAATACCCGTTTTCGATTTAGTAGAAGAAGCGATCGCGAAGATAGGTAAAATAGATGCAACTCTAATCTGTGCCAGTCCTTATCGGGTACTAGATGCTGCTAGAGAAGCGATCGCAGCAGCAATTAAATTTGTGGTTATTCTTACTCCTGGTATTCCACCTTTAGATATGGTGAGTCTACAACAAAAAGCCAAAGTTAACGATATTCTAATTTTAGGTGCAGGCAGTAAAGGAATACTAGTGCCCGAGCAAATTTGTCTGGGTGCGCTCAAACCCCAATTTTATCGATCGGGTAATATCGCTTTAATTAGCTCTGGCGAATATCTTGCTTGTGAAGTAGCTTTAGAGTTAAATCTAGCAGATATGGGACAATCGATCGTGGTTCATTTAGGTAATGAAGCAATTTTGGGTTCTACTTATCAGCAGTGGCTGTCAATTTTAAAGGAAGATAAAAATACTGAAGCTATTGTACTAATTGGACAACCCGATTATTATCAAGAACAAGCAGCAGTTTACTATATGGAGGCTGAAATAAATAAACCAGTTATTGCTTATTTGGCAGGATTATACACGCCAAGAGAAAGAGATTTTTTGGACGCAACGACAATTATTGCTAATCAACTATCTTATTCTGTATCCTCAGTTAATACAGATAAACGGGCTTTAGCTGCTTTAAAAAAAGCAGGCATCGAAGTAGCTAAACGCCCTAGCGAAATTCCTCCACTTTTACAGACAATTTTAACTTTAAAGTATTAATATCTGTAAATCCTATAAACAGGACTTTAGCTTCAGATAGTTCTTGATATTGAGATGCCTTTGATTCTATTTGTTGCAGTTGTGATAAAGCCTTGCTACAAGGAAATCCATAGACTGCTTTAACACGATCGCTAGCAATATTTAAAGCAGTCCGAGATTTTTCACCAAACTCAGCTAACTCGTATTCTTTTCCTGGAGTAAAGTATTTTTTAACTACCAAAGAAGGGGAATAACAATTTTGTTGAGTTCTATCGGGCCATTGAATTTGAAAGTTGATTTCAGGCATAATTTTTTAAGGGATAATCGATCGTTGAAAGTTAATAGTTCTTATTTCTTTAAGAATTTTTGATATAAGTTTAGGTGTATTTGTGCTGATTTTTGCCAAGAGTATTGAGATGGGATAGATGCACTATTTTGGATGAGTTTTTTGGTCAGGTTTTTGTTGAGTATTTTAATCATTGCTTGAGCGATCGCCTTACTGGAGTTAGGATTAACGAGTAAAGCTGATTCTTCAGTAAGAAATTCGGTAAAAGGAGCGATATTAGCAGTAATGACTCGAAGTCCTGACGCGATCGCTTCTAACAATACTAGTCCCCATTCTTCTTTAATGGAAGGGAAGACAAAGGCATCAGCACAACGATATAAGCTTAGACGCACTAAAGTTACCTATTCTGTTCCTTCTCCATAAGGGGTTTGAGAATTTTAAAGTGCAATGTAAATGCGTCTAAGCTTAAAACTGGTAGATATCGATCCGCAAGAAGTCTACACTTTTATCGAACCCCATGAATCAAGTTAACTTACACTAATACGTAAAGTTTTTTAGTTATGAGATTGCTTTTGGCGATTTTTGTAAATCATAGAGACTCGCCTGGAATTAACGTTATTTAGAAAACGAAATTACTAGACCAAATAGTTAACAGAATAGGGTCGGTTAGACCCGAATATACGCCTGTGGACAAGCAGTTGCCGACAACCTTGGTCGAAGCAGGAAGATAACTCTAATGGACAACTTTAGATAAGTTTATCGTAACAGAACAAGAAGTAATTCAACTTTTAGCCGAAGGATTGCGCGATCGCGAAATTGCCCAGAAATTATTTATTAGCGATCGAACTGTCAAATTTCATATTAATAATGTGGTTACTAAACTTAATGCTAAAACTCGCATTCAAGCTATACATCAAATTGTGGCGATCGCGAGATTGCTCAAAAATTATTTAAGTAGGTAGGCAAATTTATTTGTATATTTTTGGTGAGAGTTATAGTTGTATTTTCTCCCCTGCCCCTGAAGCTCCTCCGCCCCTCTGCTTATTTTTAAAGTACACGGGTTTATTTTGCACAAGTACTTATTAATTTGTCAGGCAGTCAACTAATAACTTTTTTATCGGGACTTTGACAATTTTTTCCGCTCAAAAAGGGGTGAAAGCCTCACCAGACGGCGAATTTACCTCGTCGAGGTAAATTCGCCTGAAACCCAGATATATTAAGGATTTAGCTATTTTGAGGTTAAACCATTGATATATCAGGCTTTCACCCCTTTTTGAACCCAGTTTTTTGTCAAAGTCCCGTTA
>JASJDJ010000022.1 GCA_030065635.1 Xenococcaceae cyanobacterium MO_188.B32 | reverse complement strand
TGATTATGGTGTCTTGTTTTCAGGCGATTGGCTAAAATAACACACTGTCATTTTTGAGTCGCCTGCGAAATTGCCATTAAACCTTTACTATGTAAACCTTTGAGAGATCGCGATCGCGAAATTTGTGAGAAATGCGGGTTTAAGGTACTTGTGTCAGGCAGTCAGGATAAAACGATAGGTAATTGATTTGCCTTTAATGATTTTTTCAGAACCTTTAGGTCTGTAAACTTTTAATATTAAAATGTTTTCCTGTTACTATAGGTGCTTCGTTTGGTTCAAAACTTAAACTCCGCTCTATTTTATCTGTATAAAAACCCCAAGGTCGATCGAAACCACCAACGGCACCAATATCGATAAGATTTATTTTTGACATTACTATTCTCTCTTCAATACTTTAAACTGGTTAAACTGGGTCGTGTAGCCTAACTCCAATACCTCCATCTACACTCAAAGATGCGCCAGTAATAAAACTTGCTTGGGGTGATAGTAAAAATAAGGCTACCTGGGCAATTTCTTCTGGTTCGGCAATTCTCTCTAAAGGATGCATCTGGGATAATTCTGTAAACTCTTCTTCTTTACCCTCAAAGCCAGCCATAAGCATCGGTGTAGCCGTGGCAGCAGGACAAATTGCATTGATCCGCACCGCAGCACCTAAATCCACAGCCATAGCCTTAGTCAAACCGACTAAAGCACTTTTACTAGTGGCATAACAAACAAACCCGGGTTTAGTACTAATAGCATGAACACTGGCAATATTGACAATAGAGCCTTTTGCTTTAGTAAGTTCTGGTAATAGTCCTTGAATCAAGATGAAAGGTGCTACTAAGTTTATATCTAAGGTTTTGTGCCAATTTTCAACTTGAATCTCCTCTGTTTTTCCCAAAATTTGAATAGCAGCATTATTAATCAGCCCAAAAAGTCCTTCTTTTGGTAAATGAGTTCGCACTTCCCGCAAAATATTTTCTCGATAATTGTTGTCAGAGCAGAAGATTTCCAAATCTGCTTGAATAAAGCTATCACAGACACAGTTACCAGAAACCTTGTCGGAAGCCAAGACCAAATATCCAGCTTCTTTAAAAGTTTGACAGAGTGCCTGTCCAATACCGCCATTTGCTCCAGTTATGAGGACTGCTGGGGACATAGGTACTATTCAACTCCTAGAAAACCGAACAATAGAGAAATAGCTTTTTTGCTAGCACGGCATACGGCATCTATGGTGTGAGAGCTATTATGAGAGCCAAAAATACATTGTTCGTATTGTCGCAAAGGAGAATCTGTGGGTAAAGGTTCTACTTCAAACACATCTAAGGCTGCTGAATGAACTCGTCTGGAAGCTAAAGCTGCATCTAAAGCAGTTTCATCGATCAAGGGCCCCCGTGCCACATTGACAATTCTCACCCCAGGTTTTACTTTCGCCAATATGTCTTTATTCACCATATGCTTATTCTCTGGAGTTAGAGCGCAAGTAAGAACAATAAAATCAGCTTCTTCCAATCTTTCTGGCCATAGTGCCGATCGCACTTTTAATCCTGGAACTGCTTCAAAATAAGGGTCATAAGCAATTACCTGCATATCGGCAGCTAATAACCGCTTGGCTGTATTTCTGCCAATATCTCCAAAACCGATGAGGGCGACAGTCTTATCTGCTAAAGAAATACCCGAAGGTTTGAGCCACTTTCCCTCTCTTACACCTCGATCGATTATAAATGTATGTCTTGCTAAAGCAATAACGTAACCCATAGCAATATCTGCCACTTCTGCACCAAACATTTGAGGAGTATTGGCAATAGGAATACCTAATTCTTTAGCTGCTACAAAATCGACATTATCTACACCTACACCCCACTTAACAGCAGCTTTCAAGTTCCCTGCTTTACCTGCTGTAAATACTTCTCTATTGGCAGGGTCATCGCCAATTATCCAGCCATCGTACTGAGGCACTAAAGATTTTAATTCCTCCACAGAAAGAGTTTGGACTACATCGGGGCAAAATATTTCTATTCCCTTGGCTGCAAAAAGGGGTTTAAATCGATCGATCGAACGTAGCATGGGCGGACAAGTAATTAGTACTTTCATTTTTTAAGCCACCTCTAGTTTTTTCACCGAACTCATATACCGAATTACAGCATCTGCTAATTCCCAGTCAGTTCGATCGTCTATATCAATTGATTCTAGACGGGGTGTTTCCAACATCATCGGTTTTTTGCCAATTCTGGCATTAGTAGCAGCAAAACTTTCTGCCGTAAAGATATAAAGATTAGAATTTTCTTCAAACCAGGGTTCTAAATCTTGAGTCCTGATTAAATTATTCGGGTCGTGATTAACTGCCGTTCCATCCTGACGATAAAATCTAGTTTGAAATTTATTGACTGTAAACAAAGAATCTGCCGTCCCTTTAGCTTTTGCTGCGAGGAATTCCTGTAAAGCTTTCTCAATCGTCTCGCTACTCAATAAAGGATTAGTTGTATGGGTCATTAGATAAATATCGGCAGGAACATTGGCAATGTCATCGGCTAGAATTAAATTCATACTAACTAGATCTCCACAAAGTTCTAGCTGGCGATCGCGAATTTGAATCCTTTCTGAATCTGTCAATTCATAAGTTGCTAGTATCGATCGAGCATCTGTATTAATAACCACTTGGGATATTGCCGATATCGATAGTAAACCATCTAAAATCCAACGGAATAGAGGCTTACCATTCAAATCACGGAAATTTTTCCCTTTGACTCTTTCACTATGTGCTTTCATCGGTAAAAGTGCCACTATTCTAGGGGATATTTCAGACAAAATTAAACCTTCCTCACTAAAAGCCAAACGATTAGTTATAGAATAACTATGCTAATCTCAGCACATCCACGAAGATTACCACAAATATTTAAGTTTGTAGTAACACTCTTATAAATAAATTAGAAGAAACAGCTACGGAAATGTCAATGTATTTTGTCCAATAGCACTTCTTTTGTTAGTCGATTGTAATCGATCGACTTCCTATTTTCAGAACAAGCTACGTTATTGAGAGTCTGATTTTTTTTGGTAGAAGACAATTGACGAGGATAATAAAAAGTCTGTCTGAGTTGTTTGGTAACAAGACCATGTTGGCGAAATCCTTGATAAGTTCCCCAAAACTGCATTAAACGAAATAAAGTAATAGATAAAAGATTTTCGATCGGGACTCGATCTTGCCAGGCATGATAGTAGTCACTGATAATATTTGTAATTGATAAACGAAGAAAATCTCCGAAGTTAAACTGCTCTTCTGGAAATATGGTCTTAAAAGCAATTGCTTCACGCCGATAACGATTATAAATACTGCGAGAATTTTCTTCATGGACATGAATGATTTCTGCTTCAGCAGAGTAAGCAATAGAATACCCCTGCTGCATTACTCGTTTAGCCCAGTCTAGGTCTTCGAGTCCTGTAAGTGCTTCGTTGTAGGGAATTTGTTCCCATAAAGTGCGTCGAATTGCAGCATTAGCATTGTTGCAAAATGGGTGATTTTGATTGAAGTTGGAAAACTCTGGAAACCACTTAGCAAAAACTTGATGTTCGGAATATTGAGTGATTTCATTTCCTCTTTGTTTACCATAAACAAGTGCTACCTGAGGATTGCTAAATGGTTCTAACAATTTTTCTAGCCAGTCTTGGTAAACAGGGTAAGTATGAGCACTAACAATCACAATAAAATCACCTCTAGCAGCTTGACAACCAAGATTAAGAGAACTGCCAAAAGAAAAGTTTTCAGGTTTAATTGAAAGAACTTTAACTGGATAACGAGAGGCTATAGAAACAGTTGCATCAGTGGAACCAGAATCTACAACAATAATTTCAAAATTTTTTTCTATTTGTTGCATTAGACCACTCAGAAGTCTTCCTATATGTTGCTCCTCGTTATAGCAACGGATAACAATAGATACTTTTATTGTCATAACCAATATTTTTAGATGATTGTTGCAATTTACTATAGTATTTCTGCTTACTCCTTTGCTTGAAAAAGATTTAATTATGTCCGAGTTATTTTGGTGAACTAATAGCCGAAATTGTTTTTTCTTGATTCCTAACTTCCAAATAAATCAACAACGCATTAATATCCGCAGGGTTAACGCCACCAATACGAGATGCTTGTCCAATAGTTAGAGGTTGTACTTTGCTTAATTTTTCTCTGGCTTCCATCGATAGAGTATCGATCGCGAAATAATCTAAGTCTGCTGGAAGTTTTCGATTGCTATGACGGGCAATTTGTTCGATTTGAATTTGTTGACGCTTGATATAGCCAGAGTATTTGATATCGATTTCTGCACCTTCTGTTTCTGCTTGAGTTAAATCGCTATTATCCAAACCATATTTGGCTAAATCTGAATAATGAAAACCAGGACGACGCAATAAATCTGCTATGGTTATCGAACCTTTAATTTTTTGATTGGTAGCTTCGGCGATCGCAATTCCTACTTCCTCTCTTTCTTTTATTCTCGTTTCATGGAGTCTTTCTTTTTCCGCGATAATTTTGGCTTGTTTATCACAGTAGAGTTGCCAACGGCGATCGTCAATTAAGCCAATTTCTCTACCTAAGGGAGTCAAACGGCGATCCGCATTATCCGAACGCAAAACTAAACGATATTCTGACCGACTGGTCAACATTCGATAGGGTTCGCGTAAATCTTTGGTACACAAGTCATCGATCAGAGTTCCGAGATAACTTTCTTCCCTCGAAAATACGAGCATCTCTTTACCTCGGGCGAATCTAGCTGCATTAATTCCTGCGACTATACCTTGGGCTGCTGCCTCCTCATAGCCTGTTGTTCCGTTAATTTGCCCTGCGGAAAACAAACCCTCGATTTTTTTGGTCATCAAAGTCGGGTAGCACTGAGTTGCGGGTAAATAATCGTACTCTACCGCATAGGCAGGACGTAACATGGCACAATTTTCTAAGCCAGGCAGACTATGTAGCATGGCTAATTGCAATTTTTCGGGTAAACCAGTGGAAAACCCTTGGATATAGAGTTCGGGAATATCTCTACCTTCTGGTTCGATAAAAATTTGGTGACTTTCTTTATCGGCAAAGCGAACAATCTTATCTTCAATGCTAGGACAATAACGAGGTCCTTTAGCTTCTACCCAACCTCCATATACGGGAGATAAATGGAGATTATCGCGAATTATTTTATGGGTTTCCGCAGTAGTACGAGTGAGATAACAATTCATTTGTTCTCTGGCTACCCATACCTCTGGATCGAAGCTAAACCAGCGCAGTTCTTCATCAGGGGGCTGGACTTCCATTTTGCTGTAGTCTACCGATCGCTTATCTACCCTAGCAGGAGTACCTGTTTTGAGTCTTCCCGTCTCAAAGCCAAGCCGATCGAGGGTTTCCGTCAAACCAATAGCAGCAAATTCCCCTGCCCGACCCGCTTCCATCGATTTATTGCCTACCCAGATGCGCCCACCCAAGAAAGTTCCTGTGGTTAAGACAACGGCTTTAGTAGCAAAACAAGTGCCGAAGTAGGTTTCAACCCCTACCACCTCATCATTTTTTCCCAATACCAAATCTGTAACCATTCCCTCGCGGATGGTTAAATTAGCTTGATTTTCCACGATTTCCTTCATTACGGCTGCGTATTCCCGTTTATCCGTTTGCGCCCTTAATGCCCAGACAGCAGGGCCTCGTGAAGAATTAAGGACTCGTTTTTGCAAGTAAGTGCGATCGGCCATTTTGCCAATTTCCCCACCCAAAGCATCTACCTCATGGGTTAACTGAGACTTAGCAGGACCTCCTACCGCAGGATTACAGGGTTGCCAGGCAATTTTATCTAAATTGAGGGTTAACATCAGGGTACGACAGCCAAGACGGGCAGATGCCAAAGCTGCTTCGCAACCAGAATGTCCTGCACCGACAACAACAATGTCAAAACTATCTTGAAATTCTACGGGGGAGTTAATGGTCATGGGGTAAAAGCTGAATAGGCGAGGATGCACATTTACTCATTTTAACGTGAGGGTTATCAGTTATCAGTTATCAGTTATAGCAATCGAAGTATAATTCAGGACAAATGATTAAACTCTTTCTACTTCATCAATTAGTTACACACAACCTATAACTCTCTCTGCTTTCTCTGCGTCCTCTGCGCCCTCTGCGGTTTAATAAAAAAATATTAAATATTTCATATTACAACCCAACCAAAATCAAAAACACGATCGAGAAAGCTAAGACAGAACTACCAAGCTTAACTATAGATCGATCCATAGATAGCATTTTGTCTAATCTGAATCGATCGACTAACCAATAACTCACTAATCCCGCTATAGCAGCTAGGAAAAACTTACCTAAAAGCTGACGATAGAGGAAAAAAGTTAAAGAAAGAGAAGTAAGCAAATCATACTGATTATTTCTATAAGCTTCAAAAATTGCTGCGGGAGGAATATCGATCGCCTGCCAAGTATCTCCGCCATCTTCTGATTTTAAGACGCTTGCTTTGGGTAGACCAAAACCATAAAGAGTATTATCCTTTTTATATGCTGGCGAAAATTGAATTGTTGTTGGTGCAGCATGAACGCCATACACGTGAGAGAAAGGTAATAAATAATCATCTAATTTACCTAGAGGAGAAAAGCTTTCACCATCATCGGTACTTTTCCATGCTCCTTTGCCTCTAATGCTAATAATTAAAGTACGGTCTCGAGCATAATTAGGAGACAGCGCGATCGCCTCTACGATCCCTCCTCCACCATAATTACTTTTGGGTAGTCTACGCCAAACATCTCCTCCATCTTCTGTTTTATAAAGACAAAGGTCTGTCCCTGCGAACAAAGTTTTATCTTGTTTATATTGAGGAGAAATAGCTAATTTTAGCCAAAATTCTTGAAAATCGGGACGATCGATGATATTTGTCCAGGTTTGCCCCCCATCTACCGATTGATAAATTTTATCCTCACTGCTGGCATAGAAAGTATAGTCATTAGCAAAGTTAGGGGAAATTACCAAAGAAGATATTGCTTCTCCTACTTCCCCTACCAAAGAAAAATTATCCCCTTCATCGGTAGATTGATACAAATGACCCCGATTTGTAGCGACAAAAACAGTGCGATCGGCTTCGCTGCCAGGCTTCGCCCGATCGACAGCCAAATTCGGGGAAACTAAAACCATATTGCCCCGAATATAGCCAGGTGCTTTAGGTAAATGAGTTATCTGCCAATTTTCCCCGCGATTGCTACTTTTAAGCAAATAATTTCTTAATGTACCTAAAAATAAATGACCGTCTTTACTATAGTTAGGAGAAAAAGCAAGATCGAAAAAACGTCGCGGATCGTCTTTTGGCTGTCGCCAACTTTTAGTAAAACGAGGTATTTCTAACCCTTTATACATTGGTTGCCAAGTTAACCCGCGATCGCGACTAATATAGGCTTCGCCGACATAGTTCACCACAGCGAGGGTAGAATCCCGTTCGTAATTGGGAGAGATAGCCAAACCTACTACTATCCTAGAAGACAAAGCATCTAATTCCGACCATTTCTTACCGCCATCAGTAGATTTAAATAAACCATTAAATCCAGCTACAAAAACAGTGCGATCGGCTTCGCTGCCAGGCTTCGCCTGACCTTGACTAAAACTAGGAGAGATAGCCAGATCGCTAAAATGGGGTCTTTGAAAACTATTTTCGTCTGCTTGCCTGTCTTTAGTCAGTCCTTTACTCGACTTAGTCCAACTTTTACTATTTTTCTTGAGGGCAAAAACTCCCTTATTGCGTTCGGATACCAAAAGAGTATTATCATCCGTAACCACAATATCTTTGATATTAACGGGAGCATTTTTTTTATTTATCGGCGTAAAAGTATTACCATCATCTTTACTTTGCCAAACTCCTTCTTTTTCTGTTCCTATATAAATAGTTTTATCGTTAGGAGCAAAAGCGATCGCCCTAATTGCCGAACCTCTACCTATTTTTGCTTTTTGTTGCCAAGTTTTGCCGTCATCTTCGGACAAGTGTAATACTCCTTGGCGATCGCCCACTAATAATCGCTCGGATTGAGAATTATTAAAAGATAAAGCGGTAATTTTGTCTTTAGCGATAACTTTACGCCAATTTGCTCCCCCATCGTCACTATAGTAAAGTCCCTTTTCCTCTCCTGCTGCTAAAATCCTATTTCCCTGAGAATCAGTTAAAAGTAAATCTAACTTAAAATTATCTAAACCTCGATCGACTTTAAACCAGCTTTCCCCCCCATTCTCTGACTTGTAGATGCCATCTCCTAAAGAAGAGATATAGAGAATTTGTGAATTTTGCTTAGGGATAGTTAAATTAAAAATGATACCCCGATTATCAATCCCATTAGTCAATCGCTGCCAATTTATACCCCCATCAGTAGACTTAAGCAAATTGCCACGAACAAGAGTAAATACTGTGCGATCTTGCTGATAGTTATTAGATAATTTAACAGCATAAACATCATCGTGAGGGCGATGGGCAAAAACAGTAGTTGTATTTACCCAGAAACAAGTTATAAATACTAATAAACCCAAAATTACACTTGTGGCGATCGCCATTAACTTATTCATCTTGCAAATGGGAAGTAAAAACTAGAAAGTATGTATATATGGGAAATAAGTAAAGACAGGTTCAATATAGCCTTAGATAGCTTATTTGACCATGCACTACCAGTCGCTCGATTTTGCTAAATAACTACTAACTACTAACCACTAATTAAGTGAAAATTTATGGCAATCGACAATTAAAAACATTACCTGGACAAGCTACTCGTCCTACATCTGCAAGAGTAAGAGAAGCCTTATTTAATATTTGGCAGGGAGAAATTGAGGGTTGTCGCTGGCTAGATTTATGTGCAGGCAATGGTTGTATGGGTGCAGAAGCATTATGTCGTGGTGCGTCTGAAGTAGTAGGTATAGAAAAAAATGGACGAGCTTGTACTATTATCAAACAAAACTGGCAACAAATAGCTAAACCAGAACAACAATTTAAAGTATGGCGGGGAGATGTCATCGTTAAACTAAAAAGCCTTGTAGGAGAGAAGTTCGATCGCATTTATTTCGATCCACCCTACGATAGTTATTTATACTTACCAGTTTTAAAATCGATCGCCAAGTACCAGCTATTATCTTCAACGGGAAAGATGGCAGTCGAACATAATCCGAAATTGTGGCAAGCCACAGAAATTCCAGGATTGCAAATCAGTCGAACAAAAACCTATGGTAATACTACTCTTACTTTCTACCTTGGCACCTAATAGCAAGCCTGATTCTCCTGTACTCCTTTGTTTACAGAAAACAGGGGAGCAGAGGGAGCAGAGGGAGCAAGGGAGAAAAAAGCTGTCAACTCGCGCGTGCTTTTATGCTAATTCTCAACTTTCAGAGTTAGAAATATTGGGTAATTAGGAATTAGGAGTTCGGAGTTCCGAAAGACTTTCGGTAGTCGCTGTCGCGAACGCAATTATAATTTTTGCCAAAACTGAAAAAGATAACATAGAAGAGAAGGCCATTTACTCTAAAAATCCAACCAACAATGACTCCTAATCCCCAAATAGTCAAATCAGTTGAACAACTGAATTATCGCGTTACTGTCGGCGACGTAGCAGCACAAGCGGGACTAGAACTCAATTTAGCCCAGCAAGGATTATTAGCTTTAGCTGCTGATGCTGGCGGACATATGCAAGTAGCAGATTCGGGAGAAATTTTGTATCTCTTCCCCAAAAATTTTCGCTCTATTCTGCGGGATAAATATTGGAGTCTGAGACTGCAACAGTGGTGGGAAAAAGTTTGGAAAGTACTCTTTTATATAATTCGCATTTCTTTCGGGATTATTTTAATCGCTTCTATCATTTTGATGCTAGTAGCGATCGCGGTTATTGTTATTTCAGTTAGTTCTAGCCGTGATGGAGACGATCGCGATCGAGGATATAATCGCGGAGGTGGCTTTATGTTTATACCCCGCTTCTGGATCGGCGATTTATTTTGGTTTTTCGACCCCAACTATAATACATACCGTCGTCAACGCAGACAACAAGTTTCTGGACAGTCTCAAATAAATTTTCTGGAAGCTATTTTCTCTTTTCTTTTCGGTGATGGTAATCCCAATGAGAATTTAGCCGAAGAAAGATGGCAAAAAATTGGCGCAGTAATTCGGAATAATAATGGTGCTGTGGTTGCCGAACAAATTGCGCCTTATCTAGACGAAGTCGATGCAGACGAAGATTATATGTTGCCAGTTTTAAGTCGTTTCAATGGATATCCAGAAGTATCTCCCCAAGGAGAAATTATCTATTATTTTCCTGAATTGCAGGTAATGGCAAAGGAAAGAAAACCTCAACCAGTATCGGCTTATTTACAAGAAATTTTATGGCGTTTTAGCCAAGCAAGCAGTGGGCAAATTATGCTGTCTATTGGTTTAGGTGGGCTTAATTTAATTCTTGCTTTGGTGTTAGGTTCTCTTCTTCAAGATGGTACGGTTGCTGCGGAATTAGGAGGTATAGTTGCTCTAGTTGCTTCTATTTATTGGCTACTGTTGGGCTATGGTACGGCTTTTTTAGCAGTTCCTCTAATTCGTTATTTCTGGATTCAAGGACGAAATAAAAAAATAGAAACCCGCAATTCTGTTCGTCAAGCTAGAGCAGTTGCTCTCAATCAGGCAGGTGAAGATGTACGACAAAAAATGTCTTTTGCCCGTCAATTTGCCCAGACAAAAGTAATTAGCGATCGCGATATAACCTATACCACAGAAACAGATTTACTAGATCAGAATCTTAAAAATATCGATCGAGACGATCGAGAATGGCAACAAAGATTAGAATCGGGTTCGTGATTAAATTATCTTTAGCAGCAATATCAACAAAACTAAATTTATGACTCAAATTAAACAAATTATTGGTACGGGTGTCCCAGTTATTGGTAATGATATCGATACCGATAGAATTATTCCCGCCAGATTTCTGCGTTGTGTTACTTTTGATGGTTTAGGAAAACAAGCCTTTGCCGACGATCGAGTTCAAACTAAAGGAAAACATCCCTTCGATCTTCCTCAATACCAAGATGCCAATATCTTAGTAGTTAATAATAACTTTGGTTGTGGCTCTTCTAGAGAACACGCCCCTCAAGCCCTAGCCAGATGGGGAATTAAAGCCATTGTTGGCGAAAGCTTTGCCGAAATTTTCTTCGGTAATTGTGTCGCTATTGGTTTGCCTTGCGTTACCTGCGATCGACAAACAGTGGAAAAACTACAAACTCTACTGACAAACACTCCTCAAACTAATTTGAATATCGATCTAGAAGCTATGAAAATTAGCTGCGAGGGATTAACTACCAGTGTAAGTATGGATGAGGGTTCGAGACAAAGATTGTTAACAGGTACTTGGGATAATTGTAGTCAATTAATTAGTTCTGTAGAGCAAATTAAAGCAACTACGGCTCAGTTACCTTATCTACAGTGGCAAACTTCTTAATTACAGAATAGAGTAGTGGCTGAGTTATTTATCGATCAATAAATGAACGGCGAAGAACTAACATGGCTCTATCAAACTGGAAAAAGGGATTTTAGTCGCACAGATTTAAGTCAAGCCGAGATTATTCAAGGTAATTTGCCAGCAATTGATTTAAGTCGTACTCAGTTAGATTGGATTAACTTTAGTGGGACAAACTTAACTAAGGCAAATCTCAGTCGTGCCGATTTACTCCATGCTAGACTGATTGGAGCCAAATTAATAGAAGCTAATCTTAAAGGTGCCGATTTAGTCGGAGCAGATCTTAGTTGGGCTAACTTAGATGGAGCTATTCTCATTCGGGTAGATTTGAGCAATGCTAATCTCAATCAATCTTTTTTAAGCAATACGGATTTAAGAGATGCAAATTTAAGTGATGCAAACCTGAGTGGAGCCAATCTAGAAAGAGCTAATTTTAATCGTGCCAATCTTAGGGGTGCCAATCTGAGTAGAGCTAATCTAGAAGGAGCTAATTTTAATCGTGCCGATCTTAGTGGTGCCAACCTAAGTGGAGTTAATCTAGAAGGCGCGGATTTTAGTCGTGCCGATTTAAGTCATGCAAATCTTAAAAACGCCAATTTAACTAATGTCAATCTCAATAAAGCCGATCTGAGCGAGAGTAATCTGCAAAAATCTAATTTACAACAGGCAATACTCAAAGGAGCTAATTTTCGGGGAGCCAATTTACGGGGAGCGGATTTGACTGGTGCTTTATTAAAAGAAGCCAGAACTAGTTTAGCAACTATCTCCGAATTAAATTTGCCAGGGTTAAATCAACTCAGTCGAGTAGATTTTAGTTCGGCTAATTTGAGTAGAGCAAATTTAGAAAAAGTAAATTTAAAAAATGCCAATTTAAGATTTGCTCTATTGCATGAAACTAAAATGCAATATGTTATTTTACAAAATGCCAGTTTAATTGATGTTTATCTTCGAGGCGCAGATATCAGAGGAGCTAATCTTCAAAACAGCATCTTAAGTGGGATTAACCTCAAAGGAACAATTATGCCTGACGGTAGTACACATCCGTAAATTAAGTTAAAGTTAATAATGTCTTTTTTCTTTTTAATGTTAGATGTCACGACTTGGAAGGTTAGCATTTTTAAGCAAGACTCAAACAACGTAATTTCGTTAAAACAGTACTTATGTTCGATCTCTATAGTCCCCAATTTATAATGATTTCAGAGAAACCTTCCAAGTTGTGTAGATGTACGACTTTAGTTTGACATACTCTTAAGCAGCGATTTCTGACGGGGCGTACAAGCCCCGCCCTTCGAGGGCGGGGTCAGCCCCTCACAAAAAATCAAGTTTAAGTACCCGCAGATAATAATCTAATATTTAAATTGTCGTTGTCTTTGCTCCTGTAATCTTTGCTGATTTTTCATTGCTTTAACTAATTGTTGTTGTCTTTGCTTCCTATAGTTTGCTAGTTCTTTTTTTCGATTATGTTCTCTTTCTTTTTTGAGTTTAGCTAGCTTTTTGGACAGTTCTTGTCTTTGTTTTTGAATTTCCTTTTCCTTTTTTTGGATATCTTTATCGAGTTCTTCTTGATATTCTGGTTTTTTATAGCTACTCAAAAGCGATGGTATATCGATTTTGCCGATCTGATAAATTTCCATATTAGTAGAGGGAAGATAAACAGGCTGTATTTTATCTGTTATCTGAAAATCATCATCATTACGCTTTAAATAATTTTGGTCGTAGGTTTGGCCGTTAATATCAGCAACAATATTTTCTTGAAAAGGAGTGTCACCAACGTCCAGAGCAAGCTGCGCCGTAAAACGACCGAGTCGGCTTTGACTTGTATTATTTACCAAGGATAAACCAGCTACAGGCGAACTCGTTAAACTATCTAAAACAGGTCTTTTTTGAGAAGGTGCTAGTAAAGAAGAATTAGTATTATTTGTATGAAAGTTATTATTATTTATAATACTCGGTTGACTCTTATATGATGGATAACTAGGAGATTTTTTTCTCATGAAAGAACTGGAAAAATATTTATCTTCTGGCAGTTGCTGAGTTCTAACAATAGTTCTTGGCACTCTACTGACAGAGGTTTTTTTCTGGGAAGAGTTGGTTAAGTTAATACTAAAATCATATACATCTTTATAGACATTTCTATAGTTTACTTGAGGTAAAACAGGTACAGATGTTTGAGAGGAAGGATTCACTGCAAATGCTTGAAATTCTATTTTCTTTAGGCTATCCACAAAAGATAAAAATGATGTTTCCTCTCTATTTTTTTCAGATTGGACTAATATATTTAGGGTAGGCTCCGCCTGTAGGCGATATCGAGGGAGCCTCAATCCACTATCAATCAGTTTGATGTAGTCAGAAAAGTCGGATTCTTGCTTTAAAATTTCTTTCTCTAGTTGATTGTAAATATCCCGATCTAATTTAAGACTAAAATAACTCAATTCTTCTAAATTGTAGCTATTCTTTTCTTGCATTATTAAGCTAGAAGCAACAGCAGTGTTGTTAAAAGTTCCCCCAAAAGTTATAAATATAACTGCTCCTGGCATAAATTTAAGAACGATACTGTTGGCAGAGAGCGCATTAATTTTCATTTGAGACAATATGTTAAGTATAGTGAGTTATTTACCTCACCGTTCGCCCATTTTAAAATGAGGAGTGAAAAATTGCTTACGAGATAAAAGGATTGTAGGGTTTTTTGATGAGCGCGAGCGCCGGAGTGAAATTCTTTTTTTCTGGCGATCGCCAGAAAAAACCCATCCCCTCAATCGATATATAGTGTTTATAAAAGTTATCTACACTATATACAGTGTAAGTTCAATTTTAGAAACCGCCAAAAAAATAAGCGAACGGTGAGATTCACCTTCGGAAAAATAACAGTAATCCTTTTTTTCTAGGGTGGCAAAATTGACTAGAGAAGTTTTTTATGTTGTTTGAACAGGCTTAAACACGTAGATTTAATTTTCGAGTGATAACGGATTTACTACGTTTAAATTGCCAGTCCAGTGTATTTTGCCACCCTAGTTTTTTTTAAAAGTATAAATAAGTTATGGTTTACCAAAAAAATAATCGAAGCAAATTAAAATATTCAGACAAAGCATCCTATTTCTCCTCAGGTTATCATAGCAATAACCATTATTCCAGCAAAATTTCGCTAACTAAATTTTAGATATTTTAGATTTCATCAAGATTTGTTAAAAGTTTTTGTCTAATTATACAGGCTAGTTTTTGGGATGCTCCCGATCTTCCTCTCACTTGTAACAAGAGATTGTGCATCGCTATTAATCGCTCTGGAGAAGCCAACAAATCCAAGACCATTGCTGCAATAGTATCTGCTGTAATCTGACCAACTACTTCTGGAACTATTTGCTTTTTCGCCCAAATGTTGGGCCAAGCAAATAAACGTTTTTGTCTGAGAATTAACCAATTAATCGTACTAGCAAAGAGCGTGCCTACGCCTGGTAAATTAGATAACATTCCTGGGATACCGTTCCAAGCTCTCATAGCATCTAATTGTTGTGTAGGCAACAAGACAATCATAGGAATTCCCAAAGAACCTAATTCCGCAGTATTGGCACCAACAGTAGTCAGACATAATTGACATTGAACTAAAAATTGGTAAGCAGGAAATTGAGTAATTAGTTTTATTTTTGTTCCGCCACTAGTTAATAAAAATGAAGATGGCGATCGATCTCCTGCTAAAATTAGTTTTCCGCTAACACCACCTATTAAATCGATAACTGGATTGAATTGGGGATTGGCATAGTTAGCTAATGTCTCTAGCTCTAAAGTTGGGGCAACGGGGATAATAAAATTAACCTCAGGTTGTCGTGCGTGAATTTTTTCAGCGATCGCCAGACACAAAGGTACTCCTTGGGCTAGTTTGGCTGGTTTTGAACCTGGTAAGAGTCCGATTAAGGTATTAGCCGTAGGGGCGGTTCGCGAACCGCCCTTACATATTGTGGGTTTAGTGTTTATTTCTTGGACTATGTCTGCGATTAAGTCCCCTACCACAGTAAATTTGTGATGATACTGAGGAGGAATTTTCGTCATGACTTCTGCTTTCATTATTGCAAAGCGATCGATCCAGCGATACCAACGAGCATCCCATTCTGCATATACTAAGGTGCGATAACCGAGACGTTTACCGATCGCCAGGGTATAAAATTGATCGCCACCTAAAAAAATGACAATTCCTTGTTTGCGCCAATCCCAATTATCGGCGGTTTTTCCCCAAAGGAGAAAAGGAAAGAAATGTTGGGCTGATTGAACTCTGTCTACTTCTGGATAACTAGCAACAATATCCGCTTCTTTGCCAGTAGCATGGGGGCAATGAGACAAAACTACAGATATTCTCAAAGAAGCGCGATCGTCTCTTAGTTCTGCCCGCAATGCTTTAACTACGGGACGTACCCAAGTAGCGACTTCTCCGGGTCCGTTAGAAAGTATAACAATGTCGATTGGCTGCATGAATTCTTTTCAGTTATCGATATTAAAATCTTTTAATCTTGTAGCCTGTTCTGTCAATAAATAATCCAAGCCAGTTCTTTTAAAACGACGAATTAATTCATCTCTGCCGATCTTCAAACCTGCTGCTGTATCATTTAAATTCCAATTGTACTCAGCTAGTTTACTTAAGAGATGGATTCTTTTAGTTTGAGTCTCGGAAAGACGATAAGTTTTAAGGTATTCTAACTCGCCCGTATCCCTTACTATTGCTTCACCGATATGATTTATTTGATGAGAATCGAGATCGGTAAGGAAACGCTGTAGGGTAAACGAACCAGCTTTATAAACCTGTTGGGTTTTTACTGGACGCTGTAATAAACTACTCGCCATAAAACCTTGCCAATCAGCCCAAGAAGTTCTAACCTGCTCTATTTCTTGCTTTAAATCCTCAAGATTATTAATTTTGTCATCATCTACTGTCATATTCATCGGGTAAGTAGTTTGATACATACAGGCATATTGAAAAATTAACTCGCCGTAAAAGTCTTGAAGTAAACTAGTATGCAAAGCACGATAGTCTTCAGGAGTGGGGACAACAAATACTGAGGCTAACTCTTCAGCAACAAAAATAATAACTCCTACTTGTCTTTGGTGAATTTCAAATACTCGCAACGCATCTTCTAAGCCTATAATACTTCTACCGCTATAACTAATTTCCCAACGGGGATTTAATCCTTGAGAGCGAGCGCGTCTAGAATAGTCACTCCAAGCAATTTCAGGGCCAGAAAAAAACATCGCTAAAAAACCTTCCATTGCCAAGTGTAGAGGTAAAAAGCGCAGTCGATCGCGATCGATCTTTTTACTCATGCGGGGGATGACTCTTAATAAACCACCGAGCATTTTTTTCCCTTTGGCAGAACCTAACTGAGTACCCGAAGCTACAACGGGAGAACCATCATTACTCCAAGACATTACTAAGCCATCGGGAATATAGCTACAGTATTTAATTCCTCGATCGAATAATTCTCCTGAAAGAGATACCATCGCTAAAGGTTCTTCGTATTTATAACCCTGTAGTCTTAAGTCATAACGGACGTTATGTTTTAGGAGCGGTACAATTCTAATCGCACCCCTTACTTGAGATGGTGCAATTTCTAGTCCTGTTAGCTGGATATCGGATAAGTAGTTGGACAAAATTAATTAGGTAGTGGTTAGTGGTTAGTAGTTAGTAGTTAGTAAAAGTTTAAAAATATACCAATGATCTTGTTCGGGTACTTATTAGGTTGCTATTTTGCATCATAATGAACTGTGAACTCACTTGTAGTTAACATTTGCTGAACTCTCAACGCTAAATAATCTTCTAATTCTTTTAGAGATACATCACCGTCAGCAAAACGGGCAAAATTAATCAGAGTTGGTAAGTCTTCTGCTTCTCTTATACCGAGAGTGGGAATATAAGGACTCAAAATATAGGGAGAAAAAGTATCGGGAGCGAACACGGGATTACAGTGAATAATAGAAGTTTGACGAGAGCGATCGAGTTTGGTTCTATATATCCGTAGTACTTCTGCTGCCCCTTCTGGGGGATCGTTTTCGTAGCCATCAGAAATGATAATTACTAAATCTGCTTTCCATTCCAAAGCATCGAGTAATGGTGTTGCTAAATCGGTTTGTCCTCGTGCTTGAACGAGTAAGGGCTCGGATACTGGTATCGTCCAAAAAGAACGATATTCAGAAGCGCATTTTTCTAGCAAATAGTGGGCTGCTAAGGCAATTCCCAAAGGACGACGGCGTTTTTCGACAGAACCAGAAGCAGAATAGCTACAATCGAGAATGGCAGCTACTTTTCCCAATTTTAAACCAGTTTTTTTACAGGTTCTCTGAGCAGATGTTACTAATGCTTTTTGTAATAAAGCGAATTCTGCTTTTCTATCCTCGATCGAGAGAGATAATATATATAATGCCAGACGAGTTAACGAAAGACGCTGCCAGTCTACATCTAACTTAACTTGTTTGGTGCGAGTACTAACTCTTTCTGCTGTCTGCAAATAACGCAACTTTTCCCCTCTAGTCATTTGCGGTTCGATACGAGTTAGAAATTCAGCGCGGGGTATACCTTTTTTTGCTGCCAATCCTTCGGCAATGGTAAAAGGTAATTTGTAAATTGCCTCAGCAGTAAAATGAGCCTGTCTGAAGTTTTCAAATAACTCATTTTGATATCTCTTCGGTTGTTGAGGAGTAAATAGAAAAGTTCCTAATTCCCCCTCTAATGACAAATGATTATGAACCGCGATCGATTTTAGCTTTAGGCGATATTTTACCGCGTCAAAACTAAGCTCTTTTCTTTGTTGAAGATAATCTCTGACAATGGCTCTGCTACGACGATTGTTAATACGGAGTGTTTGCAGTTGTGCCAATACTTTCCAAGCTCTTTGGGTTGGTAAATTTTGCAATGCCCGAGCAATTAATTGTCCTTCTTCTTCTTTATGTTCTGGTAAGGTATCTTTACCTGTAGCTAGCAGCTTGATAATTATTTGACCGATATTAAAATGATTAATTCCTGCTGCTAAGGTACGAGCGTATAGCAAACGATAGTTACCTAAAATATAATCGTGTAAAAAGTTGAGCGATACTTTTTGTCCTTCCGCATCGCTATAAAATTCTTTTTGTCCAGTGCAAGTAAAACAAGAATTGATAAACATTAATATGTCTTCTCGTTCGATATCGGCTACTTGCTCTAGCCAAGTTTTCATCAGTCATTAACCTTTTTTTTTTGTATTCTTATATGCTATTGCAAAAATACAAAAACTGGATAGGGGAATGGAGGCACAACTAACTAAGTGTCATTTAACAAGATGAGTTTCGGAAGTCGAACCAAGTCCCGCTTTCCAGCTACACCAAATCTAGCATAAACAGTTTTGATTGCCTTCGGTCAAATCAATAGACATCCTGCCAAAATCGCGATTTGCTGTTTGAGTCTAGTCTGGTACTGCAAGAGCGTTTTTGATAATAACTAAAACGGTAAAATCAAACCAACACCAACGGCAGTTTTATTTTGATCTCTGACTCGAAGTTGATGCCAAGTAGAAGAACCTACGCGATTGGTAAGATATAGTTCTAATTGAGGATTTGTATTACTAGCAGAAGGTTCTAAACCAAACAGAGATAGAGGTTGCCAACGAATACCGACAGTCCAAGGAATCAAATCTGCTAACTCATCACCAATAAAACCATTACCCTCGCCAGCAAAGTTGGCACCCACTTCCCCTAAAATACTGAATTCTTGGGTAATAGGAATAGAACCACCCACATTAAATCCAGCAATTTCAGTACTTAGACGCTGGACATAGCCGATAGTAGGAGTGAACCAAATAGCTGCATTATTATCAAATTGGTAATTGAGGGGGACAGATGCAGTAAATATAAATTCCTTTCTTTCTTCTGCACTATCTGCACCAGGAATGGCAATAGGTACTTCTTTTTCTAAACCCCGTCGATCGAATTCATCGCGGTCGTTATTGAAAAAGTTAACAAAAGGTTGATTGGTAAGACCAATAGTAACAGCAAGACTAGCAGTAAGAGGATCATCTTCAGCTTGATTTAAAAATCTTATTTTGGCACTAAATCCTTGTTCCGACTCATCTACTTCTCCCGATACGTAATCTAGGTAAATACCTGCTTCAAAATCCTTGAGAAAGCCATAGCGTAAGGAAGTAAGAACGCCTTGACTACCTCCTTGCACATTTACTAAAAATTGTCCGCTATCTAGTGTTCCTCCATCAAAAAAGGCAATACCACTGTTGACAACAGGAGTGGGAGTATCATCATTTTGTCGGGCGGAGGAAAATCGATCTGGTTGGCGACGGTTAGCAGCAAACAAATCTGGCATAAAAATCAGATTAGTCCCAAAAGCAACAAAATCTCGATCGCCCGTTAAAGCCAAAGGTCCTATACTACCCTGGGTATTGGAAGCATAAAGATCGAGTGCCAAACGAGGATTAAATAGATAACGTATCCCAGCATTATAGGCGATCGCTGTATCTGGCTCACCTGACTCTCGACTAATACTATTGTTGCCCGTAATAGGAATAAATGCGTCTCCCCAAATAGCGAGTCGGGGACTGAGACTATAAGAAACAGCACCAGTAAAACCAAAAGTAGTACCAAAAGAACTTTCGTTATCGTTGGGAAGACGATGGTAAAAACCAGCATTTTCATCATTGAACAAGGCAAGAGTAGGAGAAATAGTAAATTGCCATCTTCGATCTACCGTAGCCGTAAAAGGAAGTTGAAATGCCAGAAAAATATCTCGATTATTAATTTCGACTTCTTCGTTATCTCTGGTAAACATGAATCCGCGAGTCCCCCAAGAAGCAGAAACAACCCCACTAAGAGATTTAGTATTGTCAGGGTTTTGCCATAATTGTTGTTTTATTTCTATAGCTGCTTCATTATCTTCTGTCCGTTCAGAGATAAAATCTCCCTGTTTGGCGGGGAAACTGCTGTCTACGTGCTGAAATTGCAGTGTTAGTTCCAACTTATCTGTAATTCCCCAACTAAAACCACCACCATAGTTAAGGGCTGTATCATTATTGTCAATTCCACCCGGTACTAAGTCAGGTAAAAAAAACAAACGATTATCTAGGTTAAAAATTACTTCTCCTTGGCGTAGATGTTTGGCTGTGGGTTGAGTAAAAACGCGATCGAGCAAAGGACTGATGGTAAAAAGAACTGGTGGAGTTGTTTCTTTTGTCTCCGATATTAGAGGGGTTGCATCTTGTTCGGAGATATTAACTACCTCATTAGCGATAGTAGGTAATTCTGCCTTTGCCCACCATAAAGTTACCAATTGGCAAAGAAAAATAATTTTTTTAGACATTAGCTCGATAGCTCGATAAATTGGATTTGAGGTAGATTTTACTCTGAAATGAGATTACCTCATGGAACTAGCAATAAGTCAACAGTGTATCTTTAAAAAAAAAGTATAGTTATTACCCTATTCTCCTCGCTAATCTAGCCAAAATTTTAAACTTTACCTAATCCATATAGTAGTAGTTCAGTGTATGCTATCAATCAAGTTAGTGTGAGGAGTTATTTGAATGAATTTGCATACCCATGCTTTGGAAGTCCTTAAGACAACGAGTCGGACTTTTTATATTCCCATTAGTCTCTTACCCGAAAAATTGCAAGCAGCAGTAGCTTCAGCTTACTTATGTATGCGGGCGATCGATGAAATTGAAGATCATTCAGAATTAGATAATTTCACTAAGGCAAAATTATTAAAGCAGATTAGTCTAAATTTACAAGCAACTGTCTTTAATTCTCCTTCCCACCATTTCACCCAAGGTTTGGAAGCTTATCAACAAATTTTACCCGAAGTTACCTTACAAATCGGCGAATGGTCGATACTGGCACCAGAAACTATTGCACCACGTATTTGGGATGCTACAGCAGCTATGGCAGCTCGTATGGCATATTGGGCAGAAAATAATTGGACTATTCACACAGAAGCAGATTTAGATCGTTATACTTTTAGTGTCGCGGGTGCAGTCGGACTATTACTCTCTGACTTATGGGCTTGGTATGATGGAACTCAAACTAATCGTGCCTATGCTATTGGTTTTGGTCGTGGCTTACAAGCAGTAAATATCGTGCGCAATCATAGTGAAGATTTAAGACGAGGAGTTGATTTTTTACCTGCTGATTGGACTATCAAAGATATGCAAGCTTACGCCCGTCGTAATCTTAAATTAGCCGATCTATATACTCAATCTTTAACTTCAGGTCCGGCATTAGATTTTTGCCAAATTCCTCTGGCTTTAGCTTATGGCACTTTAGAGGCTATTGCGTCAGGAAAAGAAAAACTAACTCGTAATGATGTCTTAATTTTAGTAGAACAGTTTATTAGAGCTAAGTCAGCTTAAATTATTTAAAATAAATTCGCTTAAAACAGAAGCAAAACATTACTTTACCCGTAAAGAAGTCAGGAGTGTTAAACAATTTTTTGGATAATTATCTTATAGTTGTTGATTATTGGCTTGTCTGAGTTGACTGGAGACGAATATGGACTGGTGGCGAAAACTCAAAAAAAATCCTTTGGCAAGGTTTGGGGCTATTTTACTGATTATATTTTATGTAGCGGTAATTTTTGCCGATTTTGTTGCTCCCTACGACCCCTATTCATCTCAGACAGATGGTTCTCTATTACCACCAACCGAAATTTACTGGCGATCGCCTGAAGGAGAATGGATTGGCCCTCATGTTTATCCTACTACTTTAGGCCCGACAGAAGTGGAAACAGGCGATCGAGAATTAAGAGTAGATTTTTCTCAACCTTCCCCTATACGTCTGTTTGTAAAAGGGACACCTTATAATTTATTTCAAATTACTTTACCTCTACCCCCTAATTTTGAAGAAGTAACGGTTTTCGGTGGTATTCCTTGGCAACGCCATCTATTTGGTACCATCGGTGAGGGCAAAATTAATCTTTTAGGCACAGACGAACAAGGAAGAGACGAATTTAGCCGTTTAATCTTTGGGGGTAGAATTAGTCTCTTTATTGGCTTAGTAGGGATTACCATTTCTTTCCCTTTGGGGATGTTAGTCGGGGGGATTTCTGGTTATTTTGGTGGTTGGATTGATGCTATTTTAATGCGTTTAGTCGAAGTATTGATGACTATTCCGAGCATTTATTTACTAGTAGCTTTAGCAGCCGTTTTACCACCTGGTTTGAGTAGCGCACAACGCTTTTTATTAATTGTGTTAATTACTTCTTTTATTAGTTGGTCGGGATTAGCAAGAATAATTAGAGGACAGGTACTATCTCTCAAACAAAGGGAGTTCGTGCAAGCAGCTAAAGCCATGGGCGCAAAACCTCTATATATTATCGTGCGTCATGTTTTACCCCAAACGGCAACCTACATTATTATTTCTGCAACCTTAGCCGTACCTAGCTTTATCGTAGCAGAATCAGTACTCAGTCTCCTTGGGTTGGGTATCCAACAACCCGATCCTAGTTGGGGTAATCTTCTGTCGATCGCTACTAATGCCTCAATTTTAGTCTTACAACCCTGGTTAATTTGGCCTCCAGCCTTGTTAATTATCCTCACGGTATTGGCATTTAGTTTATTAGGGGATGGTTTGAGAGATGCTTTAGATCCCCGCAGCTTGCAAAGGTAAACAAGTCATGATAATAATTAGTCTGTATGTGCCCAAATGCAAAGAAAATGACCAAAATTCTTAAAAAACCTTGCATCGGGCGCAGCTCAAAACAGCTTCATATCCTTATGAATAAAGAGTTTTTGACTTATTCAGCAAGCCCTAAATAAACTTTGTTTTTTTCTAATTTTTCCTAGATGTAAAAAATCCATAATTGTGAGTCCCTGTTCCCTTACTCAACTAGTAATTTATGTTGAAAGACAATCTTTGAGGCTATAAACTATCTGTTCCTGTTCTTCCTCTAAAATACCTGGAAACATAGGTAAAGATAGCACTTCACGGGCAGCTTGTTCTGCAACGGGTAGTTGACCCGATCGATAGCCTAAATCCTGATAAACGGGTTGTAAATGAAGGGGGAGAGGATAATAAACCATGGCAATAACCCCCATTTCTGCTAATTTTTGCCTAACTCGATCGCGTCGTGGTTCTCCATCTAGTCGATCGTCTTTTATTTGAATAGTATATTGATTCCAGACGCTTGTACCACCTGCTAAAGCTTGAGGAAGTTTAACCCCAGTAACAGGTTGTAGTAGTTGGTGATAATAGGCTGCTGCTTGCTGTCGTTGTTGATTCCAACTATCTAGATAACGGAGTTTAATAGAAAGTAGGGCTGCTTGAATACTATCCAAACGGCTATTAATTCCTGTTAACTCGTGACTATAGCGGGTTTTTAGACCGTGTTCTCTTAACATTATTACTTGGGAGGCGATCGCTTTATCATTAGTAGTTAAAGCACCACCATCACCACAAGCACCTAAATTTTTAGTGGGAAAGAAGCTAAAACAACCAATATGTCCGATGCTACCAACTTTTTGACCATTCCATTCTGCCCCTGTGGCTTGGGCGCAGTCTTCAATTACATAGAGATTATGTGCCTGGGCAATTTCCATTAACCTTTGCATATCTACTGGTTGTCCAAATAGATGTACGGGAATAATTGCTTTGGTTTTAGGGGTAATAGCTGCGGAAACTTGTTGTAGATCGAAATTAAAAGTATCGGCTTCAATATCGACAAATACTGGTGTTGCACCTACTCTGGTAATTACTTCTGCTGTAGCAATGAAAGTAAAAGGAGTAGTGATAACTTCATCTCCTTGCCCGATATCCAAGGCTCTTAAAGCCATATATAGAGCATCTGTACCAGAATTACAACCAACGCATTTATTTACACCGAGATAGTTGGCAAATTCTTGCTCAAAAGTAGTAACGGCTGTACCACCAATATAACGACCAGAATTAAGAATTTCGATAACAGTTTGAGTTGCTTCTTCGCTAATGACTTGATATTGTCTGGTTAAATCGACAGGAGGAATCTTTTTCACTCTGCTCACTAAGATATTATTTTCAATAAAATTAAATTTTGCTCTTAATCATAGAGCATGGTCAGACAATTAGCATATGAAGTTTTTGATTTACGCTTGTCTGTAAGTAATAGAATTTTAAAATTACTCCAAATATAGATAAAGAATAACTCATAGTGAATAATTTAATCGAGCTTGATTTTATCGATCTAGCCCTAGCTTTAGGACTTATTGGACTGACGATCGCGCTTTCTCTCTGGCAAAAATTAAGTTTAGAAGGACAGTTAATTTTCGGTGCAGGGCGTTCTATTCTGCAATTGCTAGTAGTAGGCTATGTTTTAGAGATTATTTTTGCTCTGAATACTTTTTGGTCTGTATTACTAATTTTAGGGGTTATGACTACCATAGCAGCAGTTGTTGCCCGCAATCGCATTAGTAAAAAGATTCGGGGTTTGTTACCTGTTGTCTGGCTATCTTTATTGGCGAGTAGTGCTTTGAGCGTTAGTTATACTATCTTGCTGATTATTCAACCATCTAATTGGTACGAGCCACAATATTTAATTCCTTTAGGGGGTATGCTATTAGGTAATGCCATGAATGGAGCTTCTTTGGCAGGGGATCGCTTTACTAATGCAATTAAGCAAAATCGTTTAGAAGTGGAAACCCATCTCTGTTTGGGTGCAAATCCCCATCAAGCTATAACTACCTATCGTCAAGAAGCTATCCGTACTGGTTTAATTCCTACACTCAATAACATGATGGTAGTGGGTTTAGTTAGCTTACCAGGAATGTTTACAGGTCAAGTATTAGCAGGAAGCGATCCCCTTAATGCTGCTTCCTATCAAATTTTGATTTTATTCGCGATCGTCTTAACTAATTTAACTTCTACTGTACTGGTAACGGAAGGTTTATATCGTCGTTTTTTTAATGAGGATGCTCAATTGATTTTGTCTTGAGGGGTTAGTTGTTAGTTGTTAGTTGTTCAAAAAATAACTCCGAACTACGAACTACGAACTTTTAACTCATTTTAAATATCCTTCTATCAAAATATCCGAATCGATCGCCTGTAATTTAATTCTCTCCAACTGTAAAGCATCGGTCATTTTAGTTAAATTTAAATCGCCAACAGGAGAAGGGGCAGTTTCACCACCGATAATTTTAGGGGCAATAAATGCCATTACTTTCTGAATTACCCCATCCGCGATCGCTTTTGCTGCTAGAGTTCCCCCACATTCCCATAAAATTTTAGATAATCCGCGATCGTATAACTGTTTCATGACTAATTTGGGAGTGAGAGAAGCTAATTCGCTTATTTCTACTCCTTTATCTTTTAACTGTTGCTGTAGCTGCTGGTTACTATCTTTTTGGGTAAAGATAACAGTAGGTACAGTATCTGTATTCCATAAATTACAATCTGCTGGTAAATCTAGATAACGAGACATAACTACTCTTAAAGGATTGCGATCGCCGATCCCATGAGTAGTTAACTGGGGATTATCACGACGGACGGTATTACCGCCAATAATTACCGCATCGCAAGTACTCCGTAACTGATGCACCCTCTGACGAGAGGCTTTAGTCGTTACCCAGGCACTATGCCCTGAAGTAGCAGCAATTTTTCCATCTAAGGTCATCGCATATTTAAGAATACCAAAAGGAAGTCGATACAAAATGCGATGGATAAAAGCTTCATTTAGTTGGCGACAGGCTGCTTCTTCTACTCCTACAACTACTTCTATTCCTGCATCTCTTAATCTGGCTATTCCCCCACCAGAAACACGAGGATCGGGGTCTACCATACCTACTATTACTTTGCTTACTCCCGCAGCGATTAAAGCTTCTGTGCAGGGAGGAGTACGTCCGTAGTGATTGCAAGGCTCTAAGCTAACATAAATAGTTGCTCCTCGTGCTTTTTCTCCTGCTTCTCTTAGGGCAAAAACTTCTGCATGGGGTTTACCTACTTCTGGATGAAATCCTTCCCCAACAACTATCTTACCTCGTACAACTACAGACCCCACCAGAGGATTGGGAGATGTTTTACCCGATGCTTTAGCTGCTAATTGCAGACATCTTTGCATCATTTCTCTGTCAAAAGAAGTCGGTTCAAATTCTGTTGATAAATTCACTAAGATTTAAGATAAAAATATTTGCTCGTATTTTACAATTTTCGTTCTCGATCGCGCTTAAGAAATTATATGGTATTGATATTAGATAGCCATAGAATTGGAGAATGATTAGATCAACGCAGCTAGTAGCAGATATTTATACTCTTGATAACAACTAACAACTAACAACTAACAACTTAAAAATGGCTATTTATCAAGATAGAGAAGCTTTTATTCCTTATACTCGACAAGCTCTAATCGACCTTTGTTTGTCAGATGATAACTTAACTGTTACCGAAAAAGAACAATTTAGAGAGTTTTGTCAAATTTTGGCTGCTTATTATCATTTTAAGTTTCACAGCTATCTAGAAAATATCAAGCATA
Organism: Xenococcaceae cyanobacterium MO_188.B32; assembly: GCA_030065635.1. Lineage (GTDB taxonomy): Bacteria > Cyanobacteriota > Cyanobacteriia > Cyanobacteriales > Xenococcaceae > JASJDJ01. The sequence continues at coordinate 23,922 of JASJDJ010000022.1, read as the reverse complement.
ATTACACCCCTTTCGATCCTGATGCTAGTGGATCTAATTTAACTAAATACGATCGAGCAAGCAAAGGAGAAATGACTCAAAATCTGCTCGAAGATTTTACTACTATTTTAAATAAAGCTAATTATTATCCTTTATCTAAAGGGGTTTTAAGAAGAGCATTAGAAGACGATTCTTTATTCGATCTAAAAACAGAAGTAGATTTTGCTGATTTTGCCGAAATGCTTTGTTATTGTCAGGGAGATGGTCGGAAAAATATTACTATTAAAAAGTTTTGGTTCAAAAAAGAGAAGACAATTGATGTTTTCGAGCGAGTAGTACTTTTAATTAAATTCAAAGAAGAAAAGCATTTTGCTGATAAGCCTACTCCTAAGTCAGAACTAAGTTTTAAGCCTGGCTGTGTTTATATTTATCTCTATAAAAATTTATCTAAGCTAGATATTGAATTTATTTTTCCTAATGTCCAAATGAGTATGACGTGGAAAGATCGTTTGCTTTTTGGTATTCCCGCAATTGGGGCAGGTATTTCTTTAGTAGCAAAGATTTTACCGCAACTGTTATTAATTATCGGGGTTATTCTTTATGTAGTTTTAGGAGATATACCCACGGATGTCGTTCCAGTCAGAGAAGAAGAAGTTAGAGATGTAACTCCTTTACTCGTAACCACTCTTTCTTTACTAATAACTTTAGGTGGATTTGCTTTTAAACAATATACTAGTTATAAAAGTAAGCAAATTAAATTTCAAAAAAACATTACCGAAACTCTCTTTTTCCGTAATATGGCAAACAATACTGGAGTATTTCAGTATCTTATCGATGCAGCAGAAGAAGAAGAATGCAAAGAGATTATTTTGGTCTACTATCACTTATTAACGAGTAATACTTTGCTGACTTCAGAAGAATTAGACGATCGCATTGAAGTATGGACGGAAGAAAAAATAGGTAAAAAAATAGATTTTGATATCTATAAGACAATTAAGAACCTTCGATCGATCCGAGGTAAAGTCAATTTAAACCCAGAAGACGATCGAGAATTAACAGAAGTTGCTTTACTCCAACAAGACGAACAAAACTATTTACACCCATTACCTCTAGATCGTGCCACAAAAGTTATCGATTACGTTTGGGATAATGCTTTTTATTATGTCTAAAACAAAATTGTTGCCAAACTAACAACTAACAACTAAAATAAACTTCTACAGCAGCACGATGAATTAAAGAATGACGATAGACTAACTCTTGAATGTTGTTGCTATAACCACCACCAATTACGCTGGCGACGGGATAACCAGCAGCAAGACAAGTACTCAAAACTAACCTTTCTCGACGATAAATACCCCAATTGGTTAACGCCAATTTACCCAAGCGATCGCTCACGTGAGTGTCTACTCCTGCATCAAACAAAACTAAGTCGGGTTTAACTTCTGTCAGTAAATCGGGTAATTGTTTGGCTAGTATTTGTAAATAGCCATCGTCATCTAAGCCCACGGGTAAAGGAATATCTAAATCGCTGGTTTGTTTTCTACCAGGAAAATTAGCCTCACAATGCATCGAAAAAGTGAAGACAGTCTCGTCATTTTGAAAAATCCAGGCTGTGCCATCCCCCTGATGGACATCTAAATCGACAATTAAAATTTTGTTGACTAATCCTTGTTTTTGGATTGTCTTAGCTGCGATCGCCAAATCGTTAAAAATACAAAACCCCGAACCGTAACTGGGAAAAGCATGATGAGTTCCTCCTGCCGTATTACAAGCACAACCATGCTTTAAAGCCAATTTAGCTGTTAAAATAGTCCCCCCTACAGCTATACGGGTACGCTTAGCTAAGGCACTACTCCAGGGTAAACCAATGCGACGTTGAGCTTTAGCATCTAGTGTTCCTTCACAATAACCTTTAACATAATCTGGAGTATGGACTAACTCGATTAATTCTGTTGATGGTAGCTCGGGAAGGTAAACTTGTTCTGGTTTAATAATGTTCTCTGCTAATAATAACTCATGCAATAACTTAAACTTGGGCATGGGAAAACGATGCGCTTCTGGTAGCGGGGCAACATAATCAGGGTGATAGACAATAGGGAGATTCATTAGACTTTTACGATAAGTCAAACTATAGTAAAACAATTTCCAGCTATGGCAAACTAGTAGACATGGGCTTAAATAAACCTACCATTTGAAATCATCGAAAATCCTGTAAATTTATACTTATTACTTCTGTGTAGCAGTACTAGTCCGATATGAGTAACGCGATCGCCTATGCAACTTTTAGATATCAATAAAGACGAAATTAAAATAATTACTCCCGTTTCTTGGGAAGAATACGAATACTCCAATTTTATTCATATAAAGAAAATATGAACCCGATCGATAATCTATTTCGGTAAAGCTCGATCGAACGTTGTTAAGATAGTTTCTAAGGAAAAATTAGTTTTTGCTTGTTTATAACCTTGTTTTCCTAAATCGATCGCAGTGGTACGATCGTCTAATAATTCTTTAATAGTTTTAGCTAAAGCTTTTGCATCTCCAGGAGGGACAAGACGACCAGTTACCCTGTCTTCAATAAGTTCGATCGCGCCTCCCGCAGCAGTGGCAATTACGGGTCTTTGTGCTAACATTCCTTCTACTATAACTCTACCAAAGGGTTCTGGTTCAGTAGAAGTATGGACAATAATATCACAGGCTTTCATCACAACAGGTACGTCATCCCGAAATCCCAACCAATGAACTCTTCCTGCTAATTCAGGTACGGCAGCTAAAGATTTTAATTCAGTAACATATTCTTCTTCACCAAAAAGTGCCTCTCCCACTAACAAGGCATGAACTTCTGGCAATTTTCTAATTGCTTCTAACAGAATATGCTGACCTTTCCAATAAGATAAACGGCTAAACACGCCCACTACAGGAACATCTTTAATTCCTAATTGGGTACGTATCTGTTGGGCTTGTTCTGGAGTTATGCGATCGAAGGGAGTAGAGTCAAAGCCATTGTAGACTACTCTAACTAACTCTTCTCTTCCACCAGCAGCAACAAACGCCTTACCTGTAGCCTCAGAATTGACAATCACCCTAGTAGCACAATTATTAGCCAACCAAACTGCAATACGCCGATTAATACTACTAAAATGCTTGGCAGTCAAAATATCTTGTAAGTGCCACACTACAGGCGGACTCCCTCTGAAGGTAGCTAAAGCAGAGGCAACAAAAGCCTTTTGCGAATTAGCGTGGATTAAATCAAAACCTCGGGCAGCCGAAGCAACTTGCCCTGCCATCTTCCATAAGTTGGGGAGTACTTTAAATGCTTCTAGTCCAGAAGAAGCCCGCACATTTAAAATTGATTGGTTCGCTTGGGCTACTCGTACTTTAATTCCAGCAGCTTCTAATTTATGTCTAAAAGCTCCATCAGTAAATAAAAATACACGACTAGTTTCCTTATAAGCAGTGGCAATATCTAATAAATGAAGTTCTGCCCCCCCCAAAACAGCAGCATGATCGACAAACAGAATTTTGCGTTGCTTCATTGTTATACGCTTATTTAATGTATTTATAGTAAGAGAGTACAAGTATAAACAAAACTGTTTTTGAGGATTAGCGATCGCTAGTTAAATGGACAACAAAATAACAACATACTCAATTAACCATTCTAAAACTACTCCTCATAACGGCTATCACTGGGATGGGAAAGCACGATCTTTTTTTGAAGGCTGGTATTTTCGGCTAACTCTACCTGAAATAGAGCAAACTTTTGCTTTTATGTATTCGCTCGCCGATCCTCTTGGAGGAGAATCTAATAGTGGCGGTGCAGCGCAAATTTTAGGCATAGATGAACAATATCTCTGTCGTACTTTTCCCGATGTAAATCAGTTTTGGGCAACCAAAGACAATTTAGGTTTAGGACATTGGGGTAAAACAGATTTACAAATAAAACCTCAGTTTTTGTCTCCTACAAAATTTAACACTCATATTCAACAGGGATATCAAGTAAACGCTACTCTCAATCAGGGTTCTATTTATAATCCAAGTAACAATAATTATTGTCGTTGGCAATATAATATTAAACCTATTTATGGCTGGGGAAATCCACAACGTCCTCAGAAAGCAACAGCAGGATGGTTATCTTATTTACCTATATTTGAACCAGGATGGCAGATTTTGATGGCTCATGGTTTGGCAACAGGATGGATTGATTGGCAGGGAAAGCTATATCAATTTACCCATGCACCAGCCTACAGTGAAAAAAACTGGGGATGTTCTTTTCCTCAAAAGTGGTTTTGGATTAATTGTAATAGTTTTACTAATAAACCCGATTTAGCTTTGACTGCGGGTGGAGGAATTAGAAAAGTATTATGGTGGCAAGAAGAAGTAGGGTTAATTTGTCTTCATTATCGCGGTCAATTTTATGAATTTGCACCCTGGAATTCTCAAGTTAGTTGGCACATTCAACCTTGGGGAGAATGGCAAATGAAGGCTGTCGATCGAGACTTTGAAGTTAGCCTGACAGGAACAACCAATTTACCTGGTACCTATGTTCGTACTCCTACAGCTAAGGGTTTGGTTTTCAATTGTCGAGATACAACTAGAGGTAAGTTAGAGTTAGAATTGCGCTCGCGAAGTGACACGGGTACGCGATCGCGCTTGGGAAAAATTATTCTTCAAGCAAATAGTTGGGTTGCGGGTTTAGAAGTAGGTGGCGTGCCTTGGAATGAACCTTGGATAGTTTACAACTAAATTGAGAAACAAATAACATGACTATTTTTACTATAGTTAATGATTTTAGAATCTCTCGTTAGCAGAGTTAAATCAGCAATTCTAGCTGTAGCTACAATTATCCTATCTGCTGGATCGCCGTGAAAGCTTCCTGGTAAAAAACTACTCTCAATAGCTATTTCAGGAGTCAAGGGATATAGGTTCATTCCTGGTTGAGCTAAAACTTCTTTTACCCACTGATATAATGGTTTAGTTACAGTGAGTCTGTTTTTAGCCACTAACATTGATAATTCCCACACTGAAATTGCAGCTAGATATACTTTTCCTTCTTTTGCAGTTCGATCTATGAGTTTAATTGCATCCTCAGATTCATGACTATGGTTAAATAACTATGGTTATAAATTTAGCAAAAAACACTGATGCTCCATCTCAAATAGGCGATCGCGCTTGGGAAAAACTATTCTTCAAGCAAATAGTTGCGTTGCTGGTTTAGAAATAGGCGGATCGCCTTGGAAAGAAGCTTGGATAGTTCGAGCTTAACTTTTTAACAGATTAAGTGCCGACAAGCATGAGTCCCTTAATTATTCGGCTTAAAGAAAAGTTTTCCTAAGTTGGCTAAACATCAAATTAGAGTATCGGTAAAATACAAAACTAGATAAGACTAAGTTTATCTGGAACTTTAATCGAGCTAAGACATAATCTTAGTGGTAAAAATCAAATATTGCCTCGATATCAGAAATTTTTATTACTTACACCTAATAAACTAATTAACCAACCCTTGACTCTTGCCGTAGAAACTTTAGAATGTCACAATAAAAGCAATTATTAAGAGAAAATAAAAGCAGAAGATTAATAATTCCGAGCGCTCGACAAATCCGTACAAACATTTAAACATTATTCAAGCAGAGGAGATTATCCGATGACGGTTGAAAATTTAGAAGCCAATGGCAACCAGTCAACAGAAGAGCATACAGAAGAACACGCAGTGGACTCTAACGAAAATAAAGGCAGAGAAGCCTTAGCATTATCTGTTAATAAAGGAACTCTACTTCCTAATAATAGACCTATTGAACCTAGCCACTTAGAAGTGGTAGGAACCTACTCTTCTCTTGGTGCTAACCGTCCAATTGCTAAAGGTAGCATGAAAATCAGCAGTAGTATTACTGTTTCTGGTCACCGTCCTATTGCTGTTAGTACTCTTAATGTCAGTGAAACCCACACAATCATGGGTAATCGTCCCGTTGCTTCCAACGAAATTGACGACCCCGCATCTTTAATGGGTTATTTAGACTAAAAAAGCTAATAGCTAATAGCTAATAGCTGTTAGCTATTAACTAATCTTCAGCAAAAATATAACGGCGTAATTCGCTAGGATCTGGTTCTGGACTAGATTCTGCGAATTCTACGGCATCATTAATCTGCGCTTGTATTTTGTTGTCAATTTCTTTTAATTCTTCTTTGGTAGCCAGGTTTTGCTTGGTTAAATAATTAGCAAATTTAGTAATAGGGTCTCTTTCTGCCCAAAATTGTTTTTCTTCAGGCGATCGCAACTCATCAGGATCGGCAAGAGAGTGTCCTCGGAAACGATAAGTAAGAGCTTCAATTAGAGTTGGGCCTTCTCCAGCACGGGCGCGAGCAACTGCTTCTTGAGCTACGGAACGGACGGCTAATACATCCATACCGTCTACCTCATACCCAGGCATGCCAAAAACACTGGCTTTTTTAAAAATTTCCGGTTGAGAAGTTGCTCGATCGTGAGCCATGCCAATTGCCCATTTATTATTTTCTACCACGTAGATAATTGGTAGTTTCCACAAAGCAGCCATATTCAAACATTCAAAAAACTGACCGTTGTTACTAGCTCCATCTCCGAAAAAACAAGCTGTTACCTGGTCGGCACTGGTATCACCTAAGGCATCTCTTCGATACTTAGTTTGAAAAGCTGCCCCCGTAGCTACAGGAATTCCTTCTGCCACAAAAGCGTATCCCCCCAGGAGATTGTGTTCTGAAGAGAACATATGCATAGAACCACCCCGACCTTTACTACAGCCTGTTGCTTTACCAAACAACTCTGCCATTACTTCTCTAGGGGGGACACCAGCACTGAGAGCATGGACATGATCGCGATAGGTACTACAGACATAGTCTTCATCAGCTCGCATAGCTTTAATTACCCCTGTAGAGACTGCCTCTTGACCATTGTAGAGATGGACAAAACCAAACATCCTACCCCGATAGTACATCTCAGCACACTTATCTTCAAACAAGCGTCCTAAAACCATATCTTCATAAAGGCGCAATCCTTCTTCTTTGCTAATCTCGATCGAAGTATTATCAAATTTGGGTAGAGTTCTTTCGGCACACATATAGTCTGTAGTATTTGGATCAAAACATAAACACTTACAATATCATAAAACAGTTTATTAAGATCGTATGGATGCTTTTGCCTCGACTCCTCCCCAATGGACCAATAAAGCTACTCATGCTGTTAATTTTGGTTGCCCTAATTGTCAAGCCAGTGCAGCAGAAGCTAAAGAAGTTTGGCTCAATCGTCGCGCCCCTGTCTCCTTTGGCAATAATCGCCGTAAATGGCAAGAGTTTTACTGGTGTGAGTGTAATACTGTTTGGTGGGCATGGAGTAGCGATCGCCCAACCTCAGATTTGAAGGATTGAGAATCATCACCTCTTTCTTAGGGGTCAGAAAGAATTTATGCTACTTAAATGTCAGTTAAATTAAATACCTAAAAGATGCCATTTGCCAAAATTTTAATTGCCAATAGAGGAGAAATTGCTCTGCGCATTATACATACTTGTGCAGAGATGGGAATTGCTACCGTGGCAGTTCATTCTACTATCGATCGCCAAGCTCTTCACGTCCAGTTAGCAGATGAAAGTGTTTGTATAGGACCACCTCCTAGCGGTAAAAGTTATCTCAATATTCCGAATATAATTGCTGCTGCTTTAACTCGTAACGCCGAAGCTATTCATCCAGGCTATGGTTTTTTAGCTGAAAATGCTCGTTTTGCCGAAATTTGTGCCGATCACCAAATTGCTTTTATCGGACCAACTACAGAAGCAATTCTGGCCATGGGGGATAAATCTACAGCTAAAAAAACTATGCAGAAAGCAGGAGTAACAACTGTTCCAGGCAGTCATGGTTTACTCAGAGATGAAGAAGAGGCGATCGCTACAGCACGGAGCATTGGTTATCCCGTGATGATTAAAGCCACAGCAGGGGGTGGCGGACGAGGAATGCGGTTTGTGAGCAATGAGAGTGAATTAGTGAGATTATTTCAGGCTGCTCAAGGAGAAGCAGAGGCTGCTTTTGGCAATGCAGGAGTTTACCTCGAAAAGTTTATCGAACGTCCCCGTCACATCGAGTTTCAAATTTTAGCCGATAGTTATGGTAACGTCATCCATCTAGGAGAAAGAGATTGTTCGATTCAACGCCGTCATCAAAAACTCTTAGAAGAATCTCCTAGTGCCATACTTACCCCACGGTTAAGAGCCAAAATGGGAGAAGCTGCGGTCAAAGCTGCTAAATCGATCGATTATGTTGGTGCGGGTACGGTAGAGTTTTTAGTCGATAAATCTGGTAATTTCTACTTTATGGAGATGAATACGCGCATTCAAGTCGAACATCCCGTTACTGAGGTAGTTACGGGACTAGATTTGATTGCCGAGCAAATTCGTGTTGCTCAGGGAGAGAAACTATCCATAACCCAGAAACAAGTAGAATTAAAAGGTCACGCGATCGAATGTCGGATTAATGCGGAAGACCCCGAACATAATTTTCGGCCCCATCCTGGCAGAATTAGCGCGTATTTGCCCCCAGGAGGACCAGGGGTAAGAATGGATTCCCATGTTTATACAGACTATGAAATACCACCTTACTACGACTCTCTAATTGGCAAGTTAATTGTTTGGGGAGAAAACCGAGAAGCTGCGATTAAACGCATGAAAAGAGCTTTAAGAGAATGTGCTATTACAGGAATACCCACAACCATTGGTTTTCATCAAAAGATTCTAGAAACCCCTGCCTTTTTAAAGGGAGAAATTTACACTAATTTTGTCGAAGAGCATCTGATGAATCAATCCTCTAACTCTTAAACTGGTTTATCTGATTCCAAAAAACTTGGCTGCACCACCTAAGATGACAATAATTAACCCAACCAATACACCTCGATTGGTAAATTCCTGGTTGCCTATTCTCTTATCTAGTTGTTCTACTTTGGTGTCTAATGCTTTGATTTGTCCTGAAAGTTTTTCGTCAATAGCTTTGATATCACCCTTAATCTCGGCTTGACCTACTTCTAATTTGTTTAGGCGTTCGTCGATTCTGTCCAGCCGATTGTCTAGCTTATCAAACCGAGAATCAAGTTTTTTTAATACTTCTGCTAAATCCGTTTGAATTACTGGATTTTCCATTGTTATACTCCATATAGGTGTAAGAGAAATAATCGAGACATCCCCTATTGATTTGGTTGTTTATGGGGATGCTTTGATTTTAAGCTTTATACGTTGGATCGGTTTCTTTGAGCTAGTAGGAGTAAAGAGCGATCGCTTCTAGTGCCAACTGATAAAACTTTCTTAGCCACCTATCTGCTTGTTAAAAATTATTCCCGATTATAAGAGTGATAACTGTTTACTGATAACTGTTAAGTGCCATAGTAATTAAACCTTGTTGACCTAGAAGTATCTCTCGCAGCAGAGTTATAATTCCAACCCAAATAACTGGAGTAATATCAACACCACCAATAGGGGATACTATCTTACGCAATGGCTTTAAGAATGGTTCTGTAGGCCAAGCAACTAAATTAAAAGGAAGCTTATTCAAATCTACTTGAGGATACCAAGTTAAGACAATTCTTAAGATAAATAAGAGGGTCATTAGTCCTAGAAACAGACTAAGTAGTAAAGTAGCTAAATTAGGTAAATTCATAATTCAAGCGTAACTAGATAAATATTTCAACTTGTTAATATCGTTACAGATTGTAAATTATACTTTTAAGTATTGTAACTTGAGTATAACCAAGCTAGCTCATATATAGCCTTATCTCTTTCTCAGTAAAAGTTTTGTCCCTCGAGTTTAGTTTTGGCAGAAAAACTTTTAGAATTATTAACGAACTAGATGATCGATAGTAAATAAATAAGGATAAAAAACTATGACTTTCTCATTAGCAACTATAACTCCCTCTTTATCTGGTTTTTTCTGGAGTTTGGCCTTAGGAGCTGTAATTGTAGTAATTCCTGCTGCAGGACTTTTATTTTTTCTGAGCCAAAACGATAAAATTACACGCACCTAATGGTAATTGGGGAATAGGGATTAGGTGACTGGGGAATAAGAAAAATCGATAAGAGGAATTAAACCCACCGCTAAAATTTTTCACACCAAACACCTTAACTCTCTTAATCCCTAATTTCGAGCGCTCGAATTGAGAGCAAGCTAATAGCTAATAGCTATTAGCCAATAGCTATGAAAAAATTACACTTTGAACCTGTAAATTTTAAACTTGCCTATTTTCCTCGGAAATAGGGAGGTCATTTTTTTGATTATTAGAGAAAATAGTAATAAAACAAAAGTTAAAACAGTAGATAAAACAAAAAAATCTGGTTAAGGTAGAAAACTATTAACATCAGTAGCTACCATAAAACCGTATTAGGAGAGTAGTAATGGTTAACTTTGGGCTAAATGCAGCCAGTCTTCTTGGCATATTTTTAGCAGTAGCAGGAGCTTCTTTGTATTTTATGCGCTCTGTGCGCCCAGAATTGTCAAGAGACCACGATATATTTTTTGCTGCTGTGGGTTTATTATGCGGTTTTATTCTGTTATTTCAAGGATGGAGACTCGATCCCATTCTTCAATTTAGTCAAGTACTTCTAAGTGGTTCGGCAGTTTTCTTTGCTGTAGAAAGTATTCGTTTACGCAAGGTAGCTACAGAACAAGCCAGACGAAATACTCCTACTGTGGACAGAGAACGTCCTGTGAGTCGTACTAGAGTATACACAGAAGCAGAATTAGACCGCATCGAGGCAGACGAATATCCTTCAACAGCAAGAGTAAATTACAATAGCCCCAGATTGCGGGGTTATGAAGAACCCAAATCCCGTCCTACCCGTAGAGTAAGTAATGTAGAAAGAGAAACTAGAAGCTATCGCAGTCGTAATCGTCCTGAAGAATACAATTACAGAGATGATAGCGACCGGGAAGATAGTCGTACTCGCCGTCGTCCTAGTTCTTCTCCCCGTCGCGATCGCTATGAGGAACGCAGAGAAACAGATAATCGCTATGATGCATGGGAACAAGAAGATAGATGGAATGAACCAGAATATCCATCCCGTTCTCCTTACGATGATAATCGCTATGACAGAAATGATTATCCGCCTTCTTCGAGGAGACCACCTGTTAGTCCAAGAGATTTAGGTCGCTCTTATGACGATAATACAGAAACGTCGGGAGCAAATTATGTTGACTATCAACCTCTAGATTTAAATAATTTGGGAACAGATTATCAAGACGATAATGATTGGGAACAAGATAATTCTCGCTCTCCAGAACAACCCCCAAAACCAGATAACGATCGGGGACGTAATCCCATTAATTTCGATTACTAACAATTAATTATGTTGATGCCAAGCATCTAAAGCCATTTGATGGATTGTGCGCCAAGGCAAATTATTTTTTCTTGCTATCATGGCGCAATCTTCATATTCTGGCTGGATATTAATAACCTCTCGCTCTTGACTAGCTACTTTTACTCGGACTACTCCATAATTTGTGGCTACTGAATGTATTTCTCGCTCTAAAATACTTCTGGTTTGGGTTTGCTGACGAATACCCAGAGTAGTAGTTTCGCGGAAAATAATTTGTTGGCAGATAGAAACTTGGGCGGAAGGACAAATAACCGTTAATAAAATTCCCGTCCGCGATTTTTTCATGCCAATGCTTTGAGTAAAGACATCTAATGCCCCCGCAGCCAAAAGTTGTTCTAAAGTATACGCGATCGCCTGAGGATTGAGATCGTCAATCTGAGTTTCTAGAACAGAAATGGTTTCTTGTTTGTAAGATGAAGTAGAGTCTGTTGTCCCTAGCCACAGTCTCAACATATTGGGAATAGGTAAATCCGAACTACCAGCACCCAAGCCAATCTTGTCGATCTTCATAGCGGGAGGAGAACCAAAACTAGTGGCTAAAGTTACCGCGATCGCTGCTCCTGTAGGCGTAACTAACTCTTTAGCGATATTATTACTGTAAACTGGGACTTTTCTTGTCTCCCATAGCTTTAGCACCGCAGGGACGGGAACGGGCAAAATACCGTGAGCAGCTTTAACAGTACCACCGCCTGTCGGTAAAGGAGAGCAATAAAGTTGTTCGATTTCCAACCAATCTAGACCCAAACAAGTACCCACAATATCGACAATAGCATCGGTTGCCCCCACTTCATGAAAATGTACTTTTTCTGGTTCGACACCATGAACTGCACTTTCAGCGGACGCTAGATTGTGGAATATTTCTAAACTCCATGCTGTTACCCTGGGTGGTAGCTCGGCAGATTTAATTATTTGTTCTATTTCTGGTAAATGTCTAGCAGAATCATGATGACGCTCGTGATGATGAGAAGCTAATTTGGTATTTAGTAAATCTACATGAACTTTTGTTGCTAGTTGACCCTGACGATGAACTTTTTCTACCCTTAACTGATATTCCTGTTCTATACCCAAACCTTGGAGGCGATCGATTAAATACTGCCAGGGTACGCCCCCATCCACTAATGCGCCTAAACACATATCACCAGCAATTCCAGTGGGGCATTCTAAGTAGGCACACTTGCTCATATTCTCTCCTCAATCCCTAGTTTTCTTGGAGTTATTATTTTATGGCTATATTGTACGAACTACATCCCCAGAATCCCCAAAAGCGTACCATCGAAACTATTGCGGATGCCTTAAAAGATGGTGCGACTATTTTATATCCTACTGATACCGTTTACGCGATCGGCTGCGATCTTAATGTTAAGTCGGCTGTTACCAAAGTCAGACAGTTAAAGCAATTATCCAATGATAAACCTCTGACCTTTTTATGTTCCTCCTTATCTAATATTGCTCAATATGCGGGAGTGAGCGATCGAGCTTACAGAATCATGAAACATTTGATTCCTGGTCCTTATACATTTATTTTGCCAGCTACCAAATTAGTACCAAAATTAGTGATGAGTCCGAAAAGGAAAACTACTGGTATTCGCGTTCCCGATCATCAAGTTTGTCAAGAATTATTACAAGCTCTCGGCAATCCCATTATTTCAACTTCTGCCCATCTACCCGATCGAGAGGGAGAATTTCCCACTCTTAACGTAGAAAAAGCCAGATTGTTTGATGCTTTAGAAAGTCAAGTTGATATTATTATCGACAATAGTATAGAGCCAGGATTTCAAGTCTCCACAATTCTCGATTTTACCGCAGAAGAACCTAGTGTTATTCGTAAAGGTTTAGGCTGGAAAGAAGTTGAAAATTGGTTAGATATAGTTGGTTAGTTATTAGCCTTTAGCTTTTAGCTCTTAGAATTATCAACAAAAAGTAGGGTTTGAGAAATGGTACAATCTAACTCCAAACCCTTTTATAGAAATAAAAATCTATCGCACATCATTAGTATTTAGAGACGACGACCAACAATAACTAAATCTCTTTTTATTCCATCCATATCTGCTACTTGAGGAAGATAACCCCATTGACTGAATTGATGTTGCTTAAATAATTCTAAACTTGGTTGATTGTGAGCAAAGATGAACCCTAGCAGAGTGTTAATTTTTAGTTCGGAACTCTGTAAAATAGCTTGTTGTAAGAGTTTGTTGCCAATCCCCTGACGACGATAAGCACTAGCTACATAAATACTCACCTCTGCTGTCTGCCGATAAGCAGGACGACCGTAAAAAGATTGGAAACCAAGCCAACCAGCAACGTTATTGTCCATCTCAAACACCCACAGAGGACGAGTTGACCAATCTCGATCGCGAAACCAAGATAAACGACTTTCCACAGAAACAGGATTGAGGTCTGCCGTTGCCAGGCGATCGGGAATTGTACTATTGTAAATCTCGACGATGGTTGGTAAATCTGTTTCTTTGGCTTTGCGAATCATAAATTTGAATAGAGAGTGATTAACTAGTTAATTGCTGGCTAAGAGCTAATGGCTAATAGCTAATAGCTCTTTTTATTAAAGCCATCGAGAATCAGAAAAGGCTATAATCGCCTTATTTAATTTCTAGTGTGAAGTAATCTCAAACATAAAGATTAATGGAAAATTATGTTTCTAAGCTATTTAACTCCTGGGCAAATGGTTTAGTATTGTTTAGTCAAAGATATGGTCGTCAAGGATGGTTAACTTTTTTGTTCATCTTGACTTTGACTATAATTACCGTTGTTCCTTCTATGAGCCATTCTCAAGGAGCGATCGAGTTAAATACAGATAAATTAACCAGCACACAAGTAGCGCAAAAAAAGACTTGTTCGATTCAAAACATTTCTAGAGAATTGAGAGGAGTATGGCTCACTAATATAGATAGCGATGTCTTATTTTCTCGTCAAAAGCTCAAGGATGCGATCGCCACTCTGGCCGATCTAAATTTTAATACTCTTTATCCCACAGTGTGGAATTGGGGCTACACTCTTTACCCTTCTCCGATAGCTGAAGCTGTATCGGGTAAAGCTGTCGATCCCATTGAAGAATTAAAAGGAAGAGATATTTTACAAGAAATTATCGAAGAGGGGCACAAACGGCAAATGGCTGTAATCCCTTGGTTTGAATTTGGTTTTATGGCACCAGCAGATTCGGCATTGGCAAAACGTCATCCTGAATGGTTAACAAAGAGACAAGACGGTAATATTATTTGGTGGGAAGGAAAACAGCATCAAAGAGTTTGGCTAAATCCCCTGCACCCAGAAGTCCAGCAATTTATTACCAATCTAATTGTCGAAATTGTCAGTCATTATGATGTTGATGGTATTCAATTAGACGATCATTTTGGCTATCCCTCAGATTTTGGTTACGATGATTTTACCGTCGAACTATACAAACAAGAACATGGAGGTAAATCACCCCCAAAAGACACCAAAGACCCTCAATGGATTCAATGGCGGGCAGATAAAATAACTGCTTATGTAGAGCAACTTTTCCATGCTATTAAAGATGCTAACCCTGAGGCGATCGTTTCTCTTTCTCCTAATCCCTATAATTTTTCTTTAAAACATTTTTTGTTAGATTGGGACAAGTGGCAAAAAAAAGGATTAATTGAGGAATTAATTGTCCAAGTTTATCGTCACGAACAAGCTAGTTTTATTACTGAATTGAATAAACCAGAAATTAAAGCAGCCAAAGAACATATTCCTGTAGGTATTGGTATTTTATCTGGTTTAAAAGGTCGTTTTGTACCTGTAGGTAGAATTCAACAGCAGGTTGATGCTACCAGAGACCGCAATTTAGCAGGAGTTTCTTTCTTCTTCTACGAAAGTCTGTGGAATTTAGCAACAGAATCGCCTCTAAATCGTCAATATAGGTTTCAATTTCTCTTTCAAGAAAAAGCTAAACGACCCGATTTAAATAATACTACTCTTTCTTGTTCTTAAATCCTGACTTTCAGGGTTAAAAATCTTATGATAATTCTCCATGATGTTTAATACCGTTAATTAAGACAGATGAGTTTAATCGACTTTGATATTCACCATTTAGTGGCTAATGGCTAATGGCTGATAGCTAATAGCTGATAACTAAAAAGAATAAATAATGAATGGGTTAATTAATTGGTTTATTCTGGTTGGCTTTGGTTTATTTTCTGGGTCTTTAGCTGGTTTACTGGGAATAGGAGGTGGTACAGTTTTAGTACCCATGATAGTCACTCTTGGTTATCTCCCAGCCAAAGCCGTAGCCACTAGCAGTTTAGTAATTTTTATAACTTCTCTTTCTGGTAGCATTCAAAACTACCGCATGGGTAATCTTAGTTGGCGACGAGTTATCTCTCTAGGCTTTCCTTCTTTATTGACAGCGCAAGTTGGGGCTTTTTTTGTGCCTAAAATACCTCCTAATATTCTACTTTTTTCCTTTGGAATTCTACTACTTGTTAATATCTTTTTAGCTGGTTTGCGTAAACGTTTAATTAGAAGAAAAATAAATACAAAACAATCCAGTGTAAATCCCTGGTTTGCCAGAATTTTTACTGGAAGTGCTGCTGGTTTATTAGCTGGCTTATTTGGGGTTGGTGGCGGGGTAATTATGGTTCCTCTGCAAATGCTTTTATTAGCTGAAAATATCAAAAAAGCAATTCAGACTAGCTTAGGAGTAATTGTTCTTACTTCTATTTCTGCTTGTATAGGTCATGCTTATCAGGGCAATGTTTTATGGGTAGAAGGATTAATTTTGGGAGTAGGTGGTTTGTTGGGAGCGCAAATTAGTACCCGATTTTTACCTAAATTACCCAACAAAGTAATTGGTTGGTGTTTTAATATTTTGTTGGTCACTCTTGCTGTGTACACCTTTTGGGAAGCTTTGAAGATTTAAGACCTATTAAAATCAATATTCATCACTGAGATAGACTCGATCGAGATAGCTTTTGGTACAGACATTGCCCAGAAAAAAATCTAAAGTTTCTTGTTTGAGAAGATTATTAATAACAGCTAATTTACCAAATCTAATCCAACTTTGTTCTTGGTTTTGTAACGAAAGAATATATTTGACTTGATTATCAGTTAGCAAACCAGCTTTTTGTAGATAATATCCTAAAGGTTGTTTTTGTTTTTTATGCATTAAGTTCGGTAAGCAATTAACAAAAAATTCTACCGTTTCTTTTTTAATCCATCCTCTCGATGCTAAAATCTCACCGATCGACATTTGCCGATTCAAAGATTGTTCTTTAAGAGCTAAGTCTAATTGAAGGGGAGAAATGAGTCCGGCTTGTTTTAAAACTTGACCTATAGGTTTCTCGAATAAAGAATTTATGCGTAAATTCATTGTCTAAACAGCATTCGCAAGAGCAAATAAATATTGGTCTTATCAACTGATAAAACCAATATAGTAGTCTCTTTAGAATATCTCGAATCACCCTAAAATATAAGGTGTATCTAATAAAGCTTTGGTAAAACTTTTATCCTTACATATAAAGAGATAATCAAGCTGGAATTAGCTACGCTGCTTTAGCTTCTGCTTCTTGTTTGAGTAGATTGATAATCGAGGTTTTTTCCAGTAAGCCAACCACAACTCCGTCTTCCTTAATTACAGCTATTTCACTAAGATTTTGTTTTTCTATTAGCTGTATTACTTCCATCAAAGATTGGTTCGATTTTACTGTGGTAATACCTGCCGACTCTTTAATTAATTCCTCTACCTTAATTTCTGTCCATTGAGATGTAGGAATTTGTTTCAAATCTTCAGTGGCTATTTCTCCAATGAGTTTTCCTTCTTCGTCAGTAACTAAAAATTTGCGCCATTTATCTTTACCAATGACATAATCATTGACAAACTTTCTGAGGGTTAAACTCGCTGAAACGATAGGGCTATCCTCAGCAACTGCATCTTCTGCGGTATAGTTGCTTAATTTTTCACTAACACTGGCAGACTGGGCAGCAAAACCAGCATTCTGGAGTAAAAACCAACCGATAAATAATGTCCAAACACTGCCAATAGAACTGATTCCTGCAATAGCTAATCCACCCATAATAACTGCTAGCCAGCCGAATACTTGACCAACTCTACCAGCAAAAATAACTCCTTTATTGGGGTTGCCAGTAATTTTCCACACAATAGACTTGAGTACATTACCTCCATCTAGAGGTAAGCCAGGAATGAGGTTAAATAAAGCTAATACTAAGTTAATGTAAGCTAGTAAAGAAACAATCGCCTTAATTGGGGCAGCTAAGGGTAAGCTGAAACTAATTACCGCAAATAGCACGAATAAGAGTAAACTAACTACAGGCCCTGCGATCGCCACTAAAAAAGCCTGTAAGGGTGTTTCCGATTCTTTTTCTAAGGTGGCTAACCCACCAAAAATAAATAAGGTAATAGACTTTACAGGTATGCCTTGAGCGATCGCTACAAAGCTATGACCTAATTCATGGGCTAAAACGGAAGAAAATAGCAGTATTGCAGCAATAAAACCCAAAATCCAGGGAAAAATACCTCCTAGCTGGGGAAATGATTGCCCTAAATCTGTCCCATAAGTCAAAGTTATTAGCCCTAAGACAAAAAACCAGGAAGGATTGATATAGAAAGGAATACCAAATAAACTGCCAATGCGAATGCTTCCTTTCATCTTGTCTTCTCCTTTGTCGATGGCGAACTATATGTATTTTCGCCTTTCTCTTTAAAAAAATTGTAACGAAATGTAAAAAAAACTCCTATCTTTCTCATACAGTGAAAACCGACATTAAAAGTACGGTCACAATTGAAAATCCTTAGGCATAATAAGATTAGAGATATCATTAAAACTTATGTCTGATTATCCTTCAACATATCCAGAATCTTACAGTCCAGAAGATATTCAGCAAATTCTCCATCTAGCGATCGCTCGTCAAGGAGACCGAGAAGAGTTGAGTCGTGAACAACTTTGGGAAATCGCTGATGAATTGGATCTAGATAGAAATACTTTACAAGCTGCCGAAAGAGATTGGTTGCAAGGAAAAGTAATACAACAAAAACGCCAAGCTTTTAATTTATATCGGCGTAATAGATTAAAACAAAAGACAACCAAATATCTAATTGTCAATACTTTTTTAGTATCTCTCAATGTAATTGCTACGGGAACTCTTACTTGGTCGTTATATGTATTATTATTCTGGGGATTGGGTTTGGCTCTTAATGCCTGGAAAACATTTCAATGTGAAGGAGAAGAATACGAAAGAGCCTTTCAACGTTGGGATTTTCAAAACCAAGTTAAGCAAACTGTTACAACTTTCTGGGACAGACTACAGCAGGCTTGGCAATCGTAGATACGCCCGATGTAAATTGTCCTTATTCTAATTTTTGGGTTTTTAGCTCTAACTAACACGCTATTTTTTCCGAACTCCCGAGCGCGGGAAGGGGAGCTTTAGAACCAAGCGAATTAGCTTCGGATATAGAGTTTAAACTTTAGAAAGCTCCCTTTCTCCCCCTGGCGAGGTTGTCTTGGAGGACGTTCCCTTGCTAGAGCAGCATTCCCTTGCTCGGTCGGCGTGCTTAAGGCGAGGAAACCTGAGGGGCTGTGGCGCGTCGCCAAGTTCCGACCGCTTACGCCGACGCGGGCTTCCTCCGCTTCCTCGCTATCGCGAACGCGCGAGCCAAACTCCGAACTCACGTTTGACCGAGTAAACGAAGGGGAATACCTATAGAAATATTCTCTTCGTCCAAAGCTAACTTGAGGCGACGACGAAATTCACGCCCCACCGCAAACTGTTTTAGGGGCTGAGTTTTGAGCCACAGTAAAATTTCCACTCCAGTTTCTGAAAGATCGTTCACTCCCAAGACATTAACGGGATCGATAATTTCTTCTTGCCATTCTGGATCGCGTTGCATTTGTTCTGCAACTTCTCTAATTATCTTCATTGCCTGATCTACATCTGCTTCATGGCTGATTTGAATGGTGAAATCGATACGCGACCAATCTTTACTCAGGTTATGAACGATCGCGATACTACTGTTAGGAATAGTTGTCAAACGCCCCCCTTCACCTCTTAATTGAGTCATGCGTAGGTTCATTTCTTCAACTAAGCCCGCTGCTTCTCCAATCGCGATAACATCACCGATCGCATATTGGTCTTCTAAAACAATTAGACTACCGTTAATAATATCTCGAATTAAATTCTGAGAACTAAAAGAGATGGCAAAGCCTAGAATACCTGCACCTGCTAACAAAGGACCGATAGGAATACGTAGATGAGCCAGTATTAATAGAATACCAATTATTATCAGACCATAGCTGATAATTCCCTTCAGGACGTGAAACAAAGTAGTCAGTCTTAATGTGCGTCGCTGAGAAAATGTTGTTGCTTCTCTTAATTCTTCTCTCAACCCCTTTGATAGGTAATCAATGCCAACAACGCTAGCCTTAATTGCTGCATAAGTTCCTAGAACAATTCCTACCAATTCCCACTTATTAAATAGCCATTTTTGCAGGTTGCGAGTGTAAGGAAAAAGTCCCAATATCCAGGTTATACTAATCAGCCAAACAATTACATGCCCGATGTGTAGTAATCTTCGCTTGAGAGCGTTAAGATTTTTCTGCCTCTGCCAAACTACTTTTTGCTCCATAATCGCTACGATCCTCGTCCGTTGAGTAGCAGCTATTTCTTTTGATTCGAGATTTTCTGTTCGCTCGGTTAGTAATGTGTTGTCTGGTGTGGGTTGCTGTAACAGCAGAGCTTCCCATTGGCGTTTCAAGCGTTTCTGCCAGATAAGGAACAACCCGCAAACCATTATCATTCCGAGTCCGATCGCTCCAGCAGTCAGAAGTTGACGCTGTAAGTACTCTGGTTGACGTTCCTGTTGAGCTTGAATTAAGGCTGTGCGGATAATTTGACTCCACTGGTTGGCTAAAGAAGGCACCGATAAGCCATGGATTTGAGCATCTAGTCGTGTAACGGTAACAATCTGCTGTGGTGGTAATTTTCTCTTATCGGTAACAGTAATAAAGGTTTGCTCATCTAGATTCCTGGTAGTGACAGTAAGAGTTTCGGGATCGAAACCCGTACGGATAATTTCCTGTAATCGCTCCTCGTACATTTTTACCCGCATATTCATGGGTAAGATAGTAGTAGAGTGGGAGTTAGAATTAGTTGCTGCCATTGCTGCGACGGGAAATAGTTCGCGCCCATCAAGTCGGACATAGGCATAAACTAGAGGAAGATTACTGGAGGTGTCTTCTCTAGCAGTAGCTTGGCTAATCCAGTTAGTGGCAATAATAAAGACAAACAGGCTAGTGAAGAATATAATTACTAGATTAGAGAATTGCCAAGAGCGAGATTTCTGCCCAATAATGAGTCTTAAATTCATTTTATTTCTCGATCTCCTTTAATTTGCTTAGGCAAATTAGTCTTCTTTCTGTTAATTTTAGGTGCAGTTGATGCTCTTCTATCTGGGAAGGAAAAAAGCGACATTAAAATATCTTGGTTAGGACTGAAGAGAAAAGCTAGTAAGAAAAATCCGAAGACAATCATTACTATTGCTGCACCAGAAGGTAAGTCGAAATAATAACTGAGATACATACCACTAATGGTAGAAAATATACCAATAATTGCACCCAAAGTCATCATTTGATGTAGCTCTTTGACTAATAAATAGGCTGTAATAGCAGGGCCAACTAAAAGCGACATAACGAGCAAAACACCTACTGTTTGCATACTGGCAACAATAGTCAGAGTGATAGCGCAAATTAACCCAAAATACAGCAAATTAACTGGTAAGCCACAAGCTTTTGCCCCAATAGGATCGAAAGTATAAAACTCTAATTCTTTGTAAAAAAGTTTGGTTAAGACCAAGATAATAGCTGTAATTATAGCTGTTTGAATTACATCTCTAGGAGTAATAGCTAAGATATCTCCAAATAACAGATTAGTTAAATCTATCTGATGGGTTTAAGTAAAGTAATTAAAATTACCCCTAAAGCTAAAAAACTACTCAATACTAATGCCATAGCAGCATCTACTTTAATAGTCGATCGTGATTTGATTATCATTACGACTAAAGCACTTAATATCCCTGCTATAAATGCACCTATTGATAGATTAATCTCTAAGAAAAAAGCAATAGCAATACCGGGTAAAACAGCATGAGAAATAACACCACTCATCATGCCCATTTGCTGCAAAATCAAATAACTGCCAACTACCGCCCCCAAAATACCTAGGAAAAAACCCACAGCGATCGCCAGGCGCATAAATTCAAAACTTAAAGGTTCAATAAACCAATTAATTAACACTAAATCTCTACAAACTACGAACTACGACTTCCGAACTCACCTTACCATAAGCTCTTTGTAAATTTTCTTTAGTTAATACTTCTTGTTTTGAGCCTGTGGCGATTATATGTTGATTGAGTAATAAAAATCGATCGTAATTCTCAAGAGTCATACCCAGATCGTGACTAATTACCACTAAAGTTTTGT
Source organism: Xenococcaceae cyanobacterium MO_188.B32 (assembly GCA_030065635.1). Taxonomy (GTDB): domain Bacteria; phylum Cyanobacteriota; class Cyanobacteriia; order Cyanobacteriales; family Xenococcaceae; genus JASJDJ01. The sequence goes on along the minus strand of JASJDJ010000022.1, from coordinate 2,101 downwards.
TTTGCTGTTTTAGTTCGGCAAAAATAGTAAAAATAATTGATTCTGTTTGGCGATCGATGTTATTAAATGGCTCATCAAAAAATAATAAATCTGCTTCTTGTATTTCTTCAGGTATCTTAATGAACTGTCAGGTATAGATTTCAATCATGAGTAAGTTTCGTCAAGTTTTTGTGAAAATGAGACTCATTATCATAAACTAATCTGTTTCATTATACAATCAAAATCATTATCATTAACTAAATTATTTAAAAATGAAAAATATACTGCGTAGTTCAATTTTGTGTTTAACTTTAGGATTTACGGGATGCAGCACAATTAACCACAATCTAGTTGCTGTAGCTCAAAATAAACCAAAGGTGGTAGTGTCCCATAATGTTCTTTGCGATTTAACTAAAGCCATTGCCGAAGATACTATTGAGTTAAACTGTTTGCAGGATTCCGGTCAAAATATTCACACTTATCGTCCTACCCCTGCTGACAAAAAAGCGATCGAAGAGGCTCAACTTATTCTCTACGGGGGTTATCAATTAGAGCCAACTATAGTCAAATTAGTTAAAGCTACTGAAAACCCTGCCCCAAAACTTCCACTGTATGAAATGGCGGTTACAGAACCGATTATGGTGGAAGAACATCATCATGAAGGCGAAGATATTAATGATGACCCCCAAGCAGAAGCAACTAAGGAAGAAGAAAAACTACAACCAGATTCTCATGTTTGGCATGATGTGAATAATGTCATGACAATAGTAGAGTCGCTTCAATCACAACTAATTCAACTCAATCCTAGCGATTCTGCACTTTATCTCCAAAATAGTCAAGCTTTAAGTGGGCAGCTAGGACAACTCAATGTTTGGATTGGAGAACAAATTGCTACTATTCCAGAAGGACAAAATATTTTAGTTACTGCTCACGATTCTTTAAATTATTACGCTCGAGCCTATGACTTTGCCGACTACCAAACATTACAAGGTCTAGGGGATGAAGCGGGTTCTACGGCTGCTAACCTAGGTAAACTAGCTACAAAAATTCAAGAAATTGGCGTACCAACCATTTTTGCTGAAGCGGGAGAGAGCGATCGTCTTATTAATAGCATTGCTCGCGAAGCTAACGTAAAAGTAGGAGAAACAGCCTTATTAACCGAAAGTTTAGGACGAACAGGAACTACTACAGATAATTATATTGGCATGATGACTAGTAATACTTGTGCCATTGTGGAGGGATTAGGTGGTAAATGTACACCTTTCAAGTAGTTCGCTTTGGGAAATTGCCACAAGTTAATTTTCTTGCTTTAAAAGCCAAAAAAATCTCGAACTATTGTTAGTTTTATTGTATGATAGAAAAGTTGCCAAAAAACAAACATCATAGGGCTCGGTAGCTCAGTTGGTTAGAGCAGGGGACTCATAAGCCCAAGGTCGGCAGTTCAAATCTGCCCCGAGCCATAACCTTAAAAGCCTTATTGGGCTTACATCGTACCTGCTCAACCACTGAGCAAATATAGGTAAAAACAAATTGGGATTTACTAGTTGTCCCCAAATTGTCCCCAAAAAACATATCTGTAGGCAAGTACTTTACATTAAATTTTCATCTTGATCTATTTCTTGTAAAGTTAGTCCCCAAATAAAAATAACCAGCTAGCCTCTATCACTAAATGCTGGTGTTTACCACCGCGTGGCAATTCTGTCAAATCAACTATTCACTCTATTTTTTATCTAAAGAAACGCGATCGCCAAAAAGCTGAGCGGAAAATTCCCTACCTAGTTAAATTGTCACTGCTATACTTTTAACTCAAAACCTACAGCCGATTTTGAAAAATAAATCCTTTGATATCAGTACTTTCAGCGTTTTACTCGGACAGAAGCACGAATTTTAGTTGTTTGACGGCGTTATAGTACTTTCAGGTATGGTCGTAAATCAAAAATGTATATTATACATTTTTAAAATGTAAGCACTAAAAAACCCGATCGTATTTCACGGTACGATCGGGGAGTAACCAAGACAAAGCTATATTCAAGTCTTCATTGTCTTAATGAGGCTACGAAGTACTTCTTCAATCATTAGGCAATTAACTCTGTAATCTTCGGCTATATCTTCTACTGAATAA
>JASJDJ010000141.1 GCA_030065635.1 Xenococcaceae cyanobacterium MO_188.B32 | reverse complement strand
CTTACAGATCCCAGTAAGCCATTTACCTATGGTTTTGGTTCTATTATTAGCTATCCTGATGCTTTAATTAGTCCTACTCGCGACGTATTTAATGTACCAGCTGAATCTACTCAATTATCAATTTTTACAGTTAAGGGTCATGCACGACAAAGACTAGGAAGTAATCATGCCCTACTCTTAGAAGCACTTCTCGATCCTACGAGGTATGGTCTTGATTTCAGATACGGAAATAATGCTCCTTCTTTGCCTGGAGCATTTGCCGTTAACATATTTACTCAAAATGCCCGCAGTCCAGCCTTTGAAAATGGGGATGAAGATGTTGACTTGCCTAACGGAAATGTCCCTTGGGTCATTCGTCTTGGTGGTGGAATTGAATATGTACAACCGTTAACATCTAAACTGGATGGGGCTGTGGGCATAAACTATCAAATAGTTTCTACTCGCGATGCTGCTTTTACTAATAGTATTGAACCTGAAGATGCACTGGGAAACCCCCTAACTTTTAGTGAAGATGGACAAGACACGTTGTTGACTCTTGATGCTTCTCTTTTGTTTGATACTACAGATGATCCCAATGCCCCTACTCATGGTTCTCGATTGCGGTTTGGCACGAGTCAATCGATTCCTGTGGGAGATGCCAATATTCTTTATAATCGCCTCTCTGCTAGCTTTAGCCAGTTCATTCCCCTAAATTTGTTTGGATTTACAGAGGGACCCCGTACCCTGATCCTAAATTTGCAAGCGGGAACTTTTATTGGCGACGACGTTCCTCCGTATCAAGCTTTTAATTTAGGTGGTTCTGATACAGTTAGAGGCTTTGAGACAGGAGGATTGACAACCAGTCGGAGTTTTATTAAGGCAACTGCAGAGTATCGTTTTCCTATCGTGGCTTTTCGGCTCTTTAAACAAGATATTGGTTTAGGGGGAACTTTATTTATCGATTATGGCAACGATCTGGCAACAGCAGATGACGTGAGAGGTAATCCAGCAGATGCACGAAACAAACCTGGTGACGGTTTGGGTTATGGGTTAGGGTTGAGTGCCGATACTTCTTTTGGTCGCTTTAGAGGAGAATTGGGTTTTAATAGTGATGGTGGTAGTCAATTTCACTTTGCTGTAGGCGATCGCTTCTAAATTTTCTAAATTTAACATTGAATTTAAGATTTAATTTAAAACCCAGAGACAGGGGTGATAGGAGGTTGAGATATCTCAACCTCTCGATCGATGGCAGCTTGATAAGCAGCTAATTGATGATTGGGGTTTAAATCTCCTGTTTGATTGATAAATGACCAAGCTTGCCCGACATGAAGATAGACAGACTCGTTCAGTTGTGTTGGTGGTAAAAGCCAAGTGGAGTCTGCATAATTAACTATGCGATAACTGTTGGGAACATGGCTATTAAAAGACTGAGCAAAATTAGGATCCCCTACTCTGGGAGAAGCATAGCTATACATTCTGATCTGCTGGCGAAATTCTGCGTAATTATGAGCAAGATCGAAGGCTGCTAGTACTGCCATGACACCACCCAAACTATGACCTGTCACGTAACAAGGAATATTAGGAGCAAACTGTTTTATTGCTTTCCGAATTGGTACGGCTAAATTATTGGCATAAAGAGAATAAAAACCTTGATGAACTTTACCGACTTGAGTATTGTTGCTTCGATAATCAGTCTGGGCAGCATTAATATTAGCAATCCATTCATCTGGCTCTTGAGTCCCCCTAAACACGATAATATTATTCTTCGGCGACTTGAGCATAAATCCGTGGTAAATCAAATCTGTTTTGGGAATTAAACTCCTGAGAGGAGTTTGCTTGATAACGGGTTCTAGCCAAGAACGTTCTCTGAAAGCTTGGAAAGAAGTAATTTGCTCGTATTCATCCAGTTGAGGAAAATAACTTTCTAGAGAAGCGATCGCGCCATTATAATTAGGATCTGCTACTCCCTGAAGATACTGTTCTGTAGCCAACCGACAGCAGCGTACCAGGAGTTTCGACATCTGACGATTATAAGGAATTGTTGGTTGCCTCAAGGCAATGGACTGCTCAATCTCGCGAATCTTACTGGCAGATATATCTGCTTCGTAAGCTATATCAGCTCCTTCTTGGTCATGCTCACTATTTGATTGGGGACGAAAATGGGAAGTTACAATTGACATTCCTGCCCCTGTGAAAAATCCTGCCAACAAAACTTGACGACGACTCCAGTTAGCCATATTAAATTTTGATTCCAATAGAAATTAACGATCTAATAATTTAATATTCTAAAAATATGCCAGTAATTTCTTAAATCAAAAATTCAATGAAGAGTAAAGGTAAACTAGAGATTCAGAAAAATCAATATAGTAGACTGGCTACTCTAATTGATTGTATATATGCTTTAGTATTAGTAATTATCGTCACTCAGCTTCCCCTTCCCTCTGAAGAACAATGGGCAGGTGGTACTTTAATCGAGTTTATAACTAGCCAAGGAAACGATCTTTTTCCTGTAATTATTGCTCTAGTTCTGTTGACAACTTACTGGATTCAGAACAACAGTTTATTTGGCAATTTAGTACGCACGGATAATATTCATACTTCATTGTCGCTTTTACAGATTTTCTTTGTTTTTTCTTATCTTTATGCTGTCAGTCTGGCAACAGAGGAAAATTTTGAAGGACAATCTGGAGTGATGGCTCTACAAAGTATTACAGCAGCGTTGATAGGCCTTGCTGGGTCAATGAGTTGGTTTTATGCCCAACAAAATCGACGCTTACTCTCGAATGAACTTAGCCAACCAGAAATACGAGAGATGCAGATTAGTTTGTTAGGAGAACCAATTACTGCTTTGATCACCTTACCTTGTGCTTTTTTGGGTGGAATAGCATGGGAACTTTCTTGGTTTAGCTATCCTTTAGTAGTTAGACTCTTACAGCGTTTAATTAAAGCTAAAACTTAGCTCGGTAGTTAACTCCGCGATCGCGATTTAAAATTACTATCTTTGAAATTGATATTCTTACTTAAAATTTTTCCTTCTCTTTGTGCTTGGAGAAAGGCTTGCTTGAGGGCAGCAGCATTGAGTTGACGACCACTAAGATAAAATTGATTAGTTGCCTGACCTATTGCCCAAGTAAGAGTAAAGAGAAAAGAGGCAGCAGCAAACTCGCCCATAACTGGTATATATAAGCCGAGGAAGGAGATCGTCGCCCAACTAGTAAGGGCAGCCAAAAAAGCACCAAAGCCACCAAAAATACTGCCAATAATAGCGATCGCATCCTGCCCTTTAGGGTAGCCGTATTTGGCACCAATATCACTAATCATCTTTAGAATTAATCCACAGGCAATAGTATTAGTGACTAGATTTATGCCAGGGAAAGGATTAAAACCCAATATGGCAATACCAATGGCATAGTCTAAGATTAAATCGCGAACCTCTTTAACCGATACTAGTTGAGCAGCGATCGCTTCAATAAAATCATGGGGTGATTTTAGGGCTAGTTCAGCCAAAGAATCATTTTCTGATAACAAGTCTCGCTCTAATGACTGAAAGCTTGCTTCAATCTTGTCTAGGATAATGCGTTCGGCAGGAGTAACTCCATCAATTTCAGCTAGGAAATAAGCAACTTTGTAAAGTATTTTTTGTGTCTTAGGAGTCTTAATTTGAGGCAAAATCTCCTCAATAGTTATATCTTCGGCGAAAAGACTATCGATAGTTACATTTTCAGGCAGATCTGATAGCTGTTGAGCTTTTTGCCAAGCTTCTGTGAGGATTTTTTTTTCTTCTGGATGCAGCTTACCGTCAGCTTTTGCCATACAGATTAGCACTTTTAAGCCCGCGATCGCTTCTTCTGGTTCGACCAACATAAATCAAATGTTTACGCTCCTTCCTTAAAACTTGTCCAAAATAAACAACTATGAATAATTATAGTTAAGTTTCTGGCTGCTTATTTATACTCCATTAACCGAAATTGGCTCGATAATTGAGTCACTGTTAATCCATGCTTTAATTAATTCATAGCCTAAACTCAGAATAACTGGCCCCACAAATAAACCAATAATTCCGTGGGCAAGAGTTCCACCTAGTACGCCCATCAAAATCACCAGCATCGGTACAGGCAAGCCTGATGCCATAAAGATAGGTTTTAGTACATTATCAATTAGAGTAGCTGGCACCATCCAAATAGTGCCAATCCCAAGGAGTGTAATAATTGTAACTGCTAGTTTCGCTCTTCCCCCTATGCGTGCTTTGAACCATAAGAAAACAGGAAATAACGCGACAAACTTCTTCATTTATCTTGATAAGGACTATTTCTTAAACCTAAAGAATTTTCTAAAGAATCCACAACGATATCGGTTAGAATCTGAATGCGATAGCGACAACTATTAGTTTGGGCTGAGTTGAATGTCCCGTTTTCCCAATATTTATTACTCCCTGCACCACCGCCACAAATACCAAAATAAGCACAAGTATTACGACATAACTCAATTCCAGCAGTTAAATCTTGATAAATTTGCCGAAACTTATCACTGCCACAAACAGACTCTAGACTATCCTGTAAGAAATTTCCAAAAATGAAGTCTCCATACTCTTGAGTCTTAACTGATAATAATTCAGGATCGAAAGTTGAGAAATTGCCTTGGTAATCAATATTGACAATAGCGAAGGGGTGATTCATATCTGTATTTTGTAAACGCTCTTCGTTATAAATCAAACTACCCAAAGTTTCAAATTCTCTTAGTTGAAATTCCCCCTGACTCTGGGCTGTTAATTCCCAAAACCGTTTGATAAAACGACGATACGCGATTTCAACTTCTTCCCCTTCTAAGGAAGACAACTGGTTAACCCCTTCGGTTTCTTCCATATTGAAGCCGACATCTGTAATCCCATTTTCGCTAAAAAAGTCAAAGATTTCGTCAGCATAGTTGAGCGAATCTTTAGTAATTACGCAAATAATACTATAAGGTATTTTATTTTGTTGCAGATAACGCAAACCCCTCATGGTCAGTTCATGAGAACCTCCTCCCCTGCGATTGTGGCGATGAGCATTATGGAGAAAAGCTGGACCATCTAAACTGACACCAACATGAACGGGATGTTGTTTAAAGAAATCACACCAAGCTTGGGTAATTAAGGTGGCGTTAGTTTGGAATGAATGCCCGACAACCAACTTTTGTGTATTGTATTTGTTGTTTAGTTCTTGGATTTTAGTAAAAGCAGACTCATAAAAGGAAATAGGTACGGTTAATGGTTCTCCTGCATGCCAGCAGATATTAAAATCCCCTCGAAAAAAGCTACTGGTAAAGATTTTTGCAAAGATTGGTTCAATTAAATCGAGGGATAATAAGTTACGCAGATGTCGGTCTGGTAAGTAACAGTAATCACAATTGAGATTACAAAATGAAGTTGGTTGAATTACTACCAGACTAATAGGTCCAAATTGTTTGATTTCAGGGATTTTTTTTGCTGAAACTTGAGCTTGAGAGGATGTCATCTTTTCCAATTGTGTCATAACATTAAGTATGAAGGGATTCAAATCCCATCCAAATTTCCTTCTGCCATCTGCCTCCTGCCTTATTCAATGTTAGTAACGACGATTGAAAAAGCCACCACCATCACCCCAACGTCTTCTGTTGAGAAAACCTCCCCCTGGACCATTGGCAAAACCTCCCCCTGGAAATTTTCCCCAACCACCAGCAATTTCTAAAGTTTTTTTCAAGGTAGAAGATGCAGATATTTGAGTCTCTCGTTCTTTGAGAGTAGCAGCAATTCTTGCTAAACGACTTTCCAGCATTTGAGGATTTGTGGTAGAGATTGAGTCAGCTTGATGAGCCTTAGTTTTTGCAGGAAGATTTAAAGTCGCTAGGGCAACGATAAAACTAATCCAAGTAATTTTTGTTAATTTCAAGATACACTCCTTGTAATAATTGTCAGTCTAATTCTGAAATTACTGATTATTTAGTTGTCAAAAGGAATCTGTTCGTGATTGATAATCGTATTTTCATAAAAGTCTTTAATTAAGTTCGGATCGATAATTTCAATTACACCTTCAGGGCCGAACCATTTATTGACAATGTCTAATGATTGTTGCTCTCCTACAAGATAACCTTCCATCATTTTAGCGATCGCATAATTAGCAATATTGAGAAAACCAGAATTATTTTCCGGAACCATGCAAGCAACTCCGTAACGAGCATAGGGCTTTTCCGACAACTGTGGAAATATTTCATACTTATCTGGAGCGATTTGCTGGCGGACTCCATCTAGGATCACACTATCTCCAGCTAGAGCATCAACTTGTCCAGCTTTGAGAGCTTCAACCCCTTCCGCAAGAGTTGCCATTGGCACCAGTGTGGCTTGAGGATAAACTAACTTCATTGCATCCTGGACAAAGGTAGCAGGGGGAACACCAATCTTTTTGTTAGCCAAAGAATCTGATGCTTTTCCTGACGGGACTAAAAGTCTAATACCTGACAAGCTATATCTAATCGTAAAATCAACATAGCGGTCTCTTTCCCAAGTAAACACGGTATTGCAAGCAATATCAATCTCTCCACTATTGAGTTTGGGCAGGGTTTCAGTAACACTGTTAGTCTCGACAAAATCTACTTCAATAGTTTTACCTAGTTCCTGCTCTAGTTGCTTTTGAATCAGCTTGACAATATCTATGGAGTAACCATCTAATTCTTCTTGTTGATTGTAATAAGCATAGGGAACTAGATCGAAAGAAGTTCCTACCACCAATTTTCCAGTACGAGCTACAGATTCTAATACAGTTTCTGCCACAACTGGTTTGACACCTAACATTAACAACAAGATACTAAGCAAGCTAATTGAAATTTCTTTTAACATTCAATTCGATAATCCTTCTTGAGAATGAATTGTAGATTAATTGCACCGAGCAATCATCGCTCTTTTAATCTGCCTATCTGAAATGGAGGAAGAGGACTCCCGACTAAACCCGATAGGGTTAGCGGGAGATGATTCGGGCGGTCAGCATTATGAGGTTTCCTCATAATTACGCCCTCAGAATTCCGACAAAAAAACAAACGGCGACAACTTAACAATTCCGAAGCAGAATCTTTATATAACACAGGTTTCGTTCGTTCTAGAATAACTTTAGAAGGTTTAACCAGCCGTGAAATAAGGACGACGGAGAAAATACCAATCATATTGGCGCGCCCGCTTAACTAGAATGGTCTGTACCTTGAAAGACGAATACATGGGTTGTAGCGAGAAAAATATACAAGCCTATAGATGTTGGCAAACACAATAGTATAGAATCTGTCGCTACGTAAAAGTATTCCAGAACCAAGATGAAAGCTTTTGCTTGAGTCTGCTGTCGGGCAGCCAGTGGACTTTAAACTAAAATGCTTGTGGAATCGGTCTGACGGGGGTATGGTTTCGATCATATCTAGTTAAGAGGTTGTGAAGCAAGAATCGTGCGTTACAACGCGAAGCGTTTAGCGCATGAGTGTCAATTGAGAGATGCAGGTATTGCCTAGCATAATCAAGATTCTACCCCCAAAATAAGCTAAGCCATTTTTCTTAAAAAATATTAATCGAGTTACTTTACCTAACCTGCTCGCTCGTTTTAAGGTTACTTTTCATCTTTTCTTCGGCGTGGAGACCCTCGCTTAATTTGCAAATGACTCGTTTAGAGTTATGAGCGAATAAGCAACGGGAGGAAACGCCGTCCTCCAATTATCGAGTTTACATTTAGTCTGGTACAATGTGAGCTATGACTGAGAGAGCATACAGGTACCGATTTTTTCCCACTGCCGAGCAAGAAAATCTTTTGCGACGGACAATGGGATGCGTTCGACTGGTCTACAACAAAGCTTTGGCTACTAGAACTGAAGCTTGGTATGAAAGACAGGAACGAGTTGGTTACAAAGAAACCTCTAGTCTTCTTACTGGTTGGAAAAAAGCCGAGGACTTGGATTTTCTCAATGAGGTTAGTTGCGTACCTTTGCAGCAATGCTTGAGGCATCTGCAAAAAGCCTTTGCTAACTTCTGGGGTAAACGTGCCAAATATCCAAGGTTTAAAGCCAAGCGGAATGGTGGCTCGGCAGAATTTACCAAGTCTGCTTTTAACTTTCGAGATGGTAATCTCTGGCTTGCTAAGTGCAAAGAACCATTGAATATAGTTTGGTCTAGATATCTCCCCGAAGGATGTAAACCATCTACGGTTACAGTTAAGCTCGATCCCTCTGGACGTTGGTTTGTCTCTCTGCTGATTGATGACTATACCGTTGAAACTTTGCCGCCAACGAAAAAGCAAGTTGGTATTGATGTTGGTGTTTCTAGCTTGATTAGCACCAGTGACGGAGAAAAGATAGCCAATCCTAAGCATTTTAATGGGCTGTATAAAAAGCTGAAAGCAGCGCAAAAGGAACTGAGTCGGAAAACCAAAGGCTCTAGTAACCGAGATAAAGCGCGACTGAAAGTAGCTAAAATACACGCCCAAATCAAAGATGCTCGTACCGATTTTCTCCATAAGTTGACGACCAAATTGGTTAGAGAAAATAGCTTGATAGCTATTGAAGACTTGGCAATCAGGAACATGGTTAGAAACCATAAACTTGCCCGAAGTATCAGCGATGCTGCTTGGGGTGAAATGTTTCGTCAACTTGAGTACAAGTGTGAATGGTACGGGCGGAAACTGGTCAAAATTGACCGCTTTTTTCCTAGCTCTAAGCGATGTAACCATTGCGGTTTCGTGATTAATAAGTTGCCATTAAATGTTCGTAATTGGAATTGTCCTAATTGTGGAACTAAAGGCATCGATAGAGATATCAATGCAGGAAAAAATATCTTAGCTGCTGGGCAAGCAGTGATAGTCTGTGGAGCGACCGTAAGAGCAGAACAGAGTAAGTCTGTTAAGCCTGGTGCTATGAAACAGAAACCTAAATCGTGAGGTTTAGGAATCCCTCACGTCGCGTGAGGGAGGATGTCAAAATAATAGACTTCTTGCATAGAGCGAAAATCTCGATGGTAATCGGATTTAGTATTAATTAAGATCTAGCTGGAAGTATCCCACTAGTGCAATAGAACTTCTGTCAAAGCCATTTTCAGATTATTTTTCAAGCTGAGAAAGTACTCAAAATCATGTCAACTAGAAATTTGCTAGCCAAAATGCACAAAGCAAAAACACGTCACCAGAGATTCTTTAGTCTAGTACAAACTGCCTGTTTGTTCTTTAGCCTGGGAATAATGTCAGCAGTACTCAAACCAAAACCAGTGCTATCAGCCGAGAGAATTACCTCTTTTTTTGGACCTTTGCAGATATCTATCTCTGTTGATTCTTTAGAAACTTTTGCCAAAGAGGGTGAAATTAACCGAGACTTAGCTTTGATTACTAATCGTCTAGATGAAGAAACCTTAGTCAAGTTTCGGGAAATTTTACAAGAACGTTTTGAGTTGGGTCCTGCTGAAATATATCGCGTTGCTCGCGTTCCCATGGTAGAAAGACTGGTCAGCCAGTTAGGACGGGCCGTTCAAATTGACTATAATATCAACGGTCTCTACGGTATTCGCTCTGCTGTAATTTTGGCAGCAGCAGACAAAACCGAAGGCTTAACTGTTACCAATGTTTTACGTAAATTCCCTACTAAAGATATCTATATCAACCTTGACTTCATAATTGCATTGCTCAAGGAGTTAGCAACTGTATCTGGCTATCGCCAAGTAGCAGTAGAGGAAATTATTAAGCAGTCCGCAGCAGAAGCAGCCGAAACTCCCATAGATTTCTCTCAACTTGCTGATTTGAGACAACCAGGGCCTTGGGAAGTAAAAATAGAAGGAATGACTTTTGAGATCGAAAGTTTGCGCTCGACTAATGTTGGTTTATCCTTGTCCTATCCTCTTGATTTCGATCTGTACTTGCCTGAAGGAAAATCAGAACCAGCACCACTTATAGTTATAGTTCAAGGTTTTGGTTCATCGCGAGGTAATTATGGTCACGTAGCCAAACAATTAGCATCCTATGGTTATGCGGTAGCAGCCGTGGAGCATATTGGCAGTAACTTGGAATATCGTCAAGCATTTTTACGTGGTGAACTGGGCGATTGGATTACTCCCATTGAATTTATCGGTCGCACCTTAGATGTTACTTATTTATTAGATAAGCTAGAAGATTTAGCCACGACTAGTCCAGAATGGTCAAACAAACTGAATTTAGAACAAGTGGGAGTCTTTGGTTACTCTTTTGGTGGTTATACCGCATTAGCAGTAGCAGGAGCAGAAATTAATCAACCTAGATTAGCACGGGAATGTAACGAGGAAAACTTTAACATTGTTATTAGTTTCGCGCTTCAGTGTCAAGCTCAATATCTACCGCCTATCAATTTCAACATTAGAGATCCCCGTATCAAAGCAGTATTCTCTGCCTATCCTTTCACTAATCCTGTTTTTGGGCCAGAAGGTATGGGGACAATTGATATTCCGACGATGATTTGGGCAGCTAGTGAAGACACGACAGTTCCAGTCGTCCAAAATCAAATTCATCCCTTCTTTTGGTTAAAAACTCCCAACAAATATCTAGCCATGCTAGTTCCAGGGACTCACTATTCTACCGCCAAAGATGAGGTAATTGAAGGACTGCCCTTAGAAATACTCAAGGGTCCCAAAGGCAGTCCGGCGATCGCCCGTAGCTATCTCAATGCAATGAGTGTGGCTTTCTTTAACTACCATGTGCGGGGATTAGAGGAATTTAAGCCCTATCTCACGGCTGCTTACACTAAAGATATCTCTCGATCGGGATTCGGTATCCACCTTACTCAATCTTTAAAACCAGAACAACTAGAGATAGCCTATGGCAAAAAACCCCCTGTACCATTCTTTCCCGAACCCGTGGTTGCCTCCGCACCACCACGAGAAGAACCAGTTTTAGAGGAAATTAAACGAACTGGCGCATTAAAGGTGGCAGTGAGAAGCGATGCTGCTCCTTTCGGCTATCTGGGTAGCAACGGTAATTGGACTGGATATTGTGCTGATTTAGTCAACTCTCTAGAGCAGTATCTCGAACTAAAACTGAATCGTTCTGGTGGTATTCAGGTAGTAGAATTACCTTCTAGTTTAGAAAATCGCTATCAATTGCTGCAACAAGAGCGAGTCCATCTGGAATGTGGACCTAACACCATTAGAAGTGATATTGAGGGAGTTACATTCTCTAAACCCTTTTTTGCCACAGGGACTCAGTTTCTCCTGCCTATTAATAAAGCCAGCCAAATTAATGGTAACAGCGACCTGGCTAATTTAAAAATAGGTGTACTCAAAAATACCACTACGGAAAAGTTTGTAGAAGAACAATATCCCTCAACCGAAAAAGTTTACTTTGAAGGGACTGGGGCTAGAGCTAAGGCAGTCCAAGCCTTGGCTAATAATAAAATTGAAGCATTAGTTAGCGATAGCATTTTGTCTACTCAGGAAGTCGAACGTCAAGGTTTAGCTGCTGATGGTTATGCACTATTGCCTAAGCGACCTTTAACCTGCGATTATTACGGAATACTGCTTCCCGATAACGATCCTCAATGGCAAAATACCATTAATGATTTTCTCAATAGTCAGACCTTAAATCAAGCCAGCACTAAATGGTTCGGAGAATTTTCTGAAGAGGCTTTATCCGCTGTCGATTCTTGTAATAGACAGCGATAGATATCTCGGCTACCAACTTAAGGCTGGGGACTAGAGACTAGGAACTAGGGACTGGGAATTTTCCAATCACTAATCCCTAATTCCCAATCACAATTCCTAAACTGTCCCGCTTGAAACTAGTAGCCATATCTCTTATTGCTAATTAAAGAGAGGATTGTCAGTGAGAGAACGCCTTACAACTAGAATTATGCAGTCTAAGCCTGTCCAGTTAATAATTAGAACCTTGCTGAAATGGCAGCGAGATGAATGTTTGGAAATGGGGGCAGCCTTAGCTTACTATGGGATTTTCTCTCTCTTTCCTCTTTTGTTAGTGATTCTCAGCGTCGTTGGTTTTTTTCTTGGTGCCGATACCAATATCTATAACCAACTACTCAGGTTGGCTAAAAATTCTTTTCCACCTTCTGCTTACAACATTATCATCTCAACTTTGGTTCATCTTAACCAAAATAGTATTGAAGCTGGTCTAGTTGGCTTTTTGCTTCTATTATTTACTGCTAGTAATGTCTTTGCTGCTCTCAATCGTTTTGTTAACAAAATTTGGCAAGTCCCTATTAGACAGAATAGGAATAATAATTTACTCACCATCACCATTAATTTTTTGAAAAACAAAATATCAGCATTTGGTCTAGTACTTGGCACTTCAGTATTTATGCTTCTTTCTCTGCTGTCTGATATCGCGATCGAAGTTATCCTCAAAGTTGTAGATGATTTTAACCAATCGATTAACTTTATCGCGATCGACACTATTGTTTTAGTCAAAGGATTAGAAATAATTACGATATTAATGTTGCTGAGTTCGGCCTGCATGGTTTTATTTAAAATACTGCCTGCAACCCCCGTTAAATGGGATGACGTTCGGCTGGGAGCGTTAATTACCTCGGGTTTATTTATGTTTTTGGAGTATCTTGTCAGCAATAGCATTATTGAACTTGGCAGTCGATTTCTTTCTTATGGCGTAGTTGGTAGCGTAATGATCCTGATGCTCTGGATTTACCTTACTTGTCAGATTTTTCTCTTAGGATGTGAATTTACTTATGTATATACTCATCTCTTAGGTAGTCGCCGTCGTCTTAATATCACATAATTACATTAAAAGAGTTAGTTCGAGAGGGAAAGTCACCTTTACACCGCCCTTCGGGTTCAACAGTCGAGTAATTTATTTTTGCGGATTCATTTCTTGAAACCATTGCTCGTTTTGAGTAAAAATAATATCTATATTCAAGTCACTATGATTCTTGTATAATTCTTGTTTTAAAACTACCTCTATCTTTTCTCGGATGAGATCGAGTTGTCTAACACTGGTCAATTCAAAATTTTCAGGTAGTAACCAATAGATATGCAAGTAAAGATATCTTCCTATTTGAGTCATTCGCAGCATTTTTTTAGTGCAGGGTACACCCTCGATCGCCGATTGAAATAACTGCTCTATTTGTTGACGCATTGCAGACTGAGGAGAGCCTAATAAAAGCTGTCTGATATTGTCGAGAATAATCCGAATAGGAATTGGACTGGTGAGAATAACAATAGCAGTAACGATAGTTGGGTCGGCATAGGGTATAAATCTCGACCATTGGGAGCCTTCAATTAAACCAACAATAATAAAAGCAAATCCAATAGATAGACTAAGTATCCCATCAATAAACCAGTTTTTTGCGTCTACTCTAACCATAGGTAAACCAGTCTTTTTGGCGATTCCAAATTGAGTTATAGTGATCGCTAAACAGCAAGCAGCAGCAATGGCTGAGTATTGAACGGCAATTCCTGCATCTAACACCCGTCCTCCGTGAAGTAGAGCATCAATAGCAGAGCAAAGGGCAAATATAGAGAGAATAACAATTAGCAAACCTTTAATTAAGTTAATTAAGGGTTCAAAACTAGCATAACCAAACTGAAAGTATTCATTATCAGGCTGCTTTACTAACCAAGCTACCCAGAGGGAAATCCCTGCAATCACAAAGCTAATAAAACTGAAAAAGCCATCGAGCATAATTGCCTCAGAAGGAACAAATAAACCAAAGGCAATTCCTAATAGAGCAAGACTCAATGCTCCCCACATAGATAAATGCAGGGCAAGCTGTTCTAACTGATGATTATTCATGTTGACCAAATCAAAAATTTATCTCCATTACTGTTAATTTTCATTGCTTTGCCCTTGCCGTTCTATTTTCAAGACTTAATTTTTTAGTACTATAATTCTGCCTATTTTAATATAGTCTTAGATTGTGGAGTTAGAAATCAAGAGTTGGCAACATAGGAAAATTAAGCAATTGGCAAAAAGAACAATACTGATAATTGGCACGATTGGCTTGGTTAAGCTCATTGGAATATCTAGTGATATAGTCTTAGCACAATCACGCTCACAATGCGAACAATATGCCAGGGATTATGCTAAACGCAATTCTCGTTCTCATACTCTAAGAGGGGCTGCTGGAGGGGCTGCTGGAGGAGCCATAATAGGTGCAATCTTTGGCAAGCCTGGCAGGGGTGCTGGCATTGGCGCAATAGTTGGTGTTCTAGAAGGTGGTTCGAGGGAGTCTTCAGACTACCAGCGTCTCTATTACATCGCCTACGATGATTGCATAAGAGGGCGAGTCCGTCTACGTTAATTCTTTAATTAACTTATTTCTTGTTTAATCAATAGAATTATCTGAGAGAAAATTATAGTTATGAATCAATTCAAATGGATATTTGTGTCCACAGCTTGTTTACTAAGCATCTCTTCCGTAGCTGTTTATAGTCAAAATGGGTCTCAACAAGAAGATGCTTCAAATATCAATCTAGAAAATATTGCTTGTAGAAATTTGGTTAAGCTAGGTGATACCGATCAAGAAGCTACAATGGCTTATGTGCATGGTTTTCTGAGTGGCAAGAATAATGAATTGACTGTGGATGTTGTTAAGTTAGGCGATGTCTCAGAGAAGGCGTTCGATTACTGTATTGATAATCCCGATGATTCTTTATTAAGCGTGTTTGAGCAATACCGAAATAACTAAAGCAATAGTAATAATGCTTCCCATCCAAGCACTTGGCTAGTTTTATGTTTTGGCTAAATCGTATTCTTCCTAACTTGACCCAGGCTTGTAAATCTATAATTGGTACTCCTCAACTATTAATAGAGTCGCCTCTTGCCACCGATGAATTGGAGCAGATGCTTGAGCTGGGAGCCATACCTTCCTTTAGATTTTATTTTATGCTTGGTCTGGCAACAGCGATCGCTAGCTTAGGGTTAATTGCCAACAGTTCAGCAACTATCATTGGTGCTATGATTATTGCTCCCCTAATGAATCCAATTGTTAGCTTGTCCTACGCTCTGGTTAAGTTTAAGCAACGACTGCTTGGAAGATCTGCTCTAACAATATTAACAGGTATTTTATGGGTAATTCTCGTTTCTTTTTTAATCACCCAATTGGTAGGAACAAGAATTACTGGCTCGGAAATTCTGGCGCGGGCTAACCCTAATTTACTAGATTTGGGAGTTGCTATGGCATCGGGAATCGCTGGAGCTTTTGCTTTAACTCGTCGTAGTGTGAGTAATGCCCTTCCTGGAGTTGCTATTGCTGTTGCTTTAGTGCCTCCCTTGTGTGTAGTTGGGATTGGCTTAGCCCTTGGTTCAGAGCTAATTATTGACCCTAGATACCGAATTGCCAATGAGGTGCTAACTATTGAAAATGGCTCCTTTTTACTATTTTTGACCAACTTTATCGCCATTGTTTTTTGTGGCGGATTGGTATTTCTCAGTCAAGGGTATAGCAACGCCAAGAAAGCTTTTGCTGGTCTATCCTTGTCTCTACTATCGTTAATTTTTATTGCTTTACCCTTGCAATTCTCTTTCCAAGACTTAATTCTTAGAAGTATCATTCTCCGCAACCTAGACGAGTTGGCATACGAAAACCCTCACTGGGTTCAGGCTAGACTCAGAGAGATCTACATCAATCTAGAGATAGAACCTCCCCTAATTCAGTTTGATATTATTGCACCTTCAGGTGTCATTTCTGAAACTGATGTCAAAGTAGTCCAAAAGACCCTATCTGAGAAACTTAGAAAACCTGTAGATATCCAAATAAATCTATTGGAGTTTAAAACCTTGAATTATTAAGGTATGATAGACTTTTTTCCTCTGGTTAGTTAAGTTACTAAGAGATTGTCAAAAATTGAGGTCGAGTCAAGAAAAAATTGGTAGCAACTTGAGCAGAGAGCACGTTAAAACGTAGTAATACGTAGCGAAACTAACTTTTAGGAGTAGCTTGGCTCACCAGATTAAGTACTCCCTTGTACTACGCTTTTTAGGTCATAACCTTAATGAGATTAGCTAGTCTCAAGCGGTTCGAGCAAGAACATTAGTTGATTTAACCAACAGAAACACTTAGCTCAGTGTCAAGCCTATTAAGCATTATCAAAGCCCACATTACTCTATTGAGACGTTCAAATGAACAATTTTGTCTTCGTACTAGATACTAATAGACAACCTTTAAAACCTTGTACTCCCAAAAGAGCCAGACAACTGCTAAATAGTAATAAAGCAGCGGTATTTAGACAATACCCTTTCGTAATTATTCTTAATCAATCGGTCGCTCCGATTTCTTCTTGTTTAGAACTTCGGCTCGAGCCAGGCTCTAAATTTACGGGTTTTGCGCTCGTTAATCCTAATAATCAAGTGATTTGGGCAATGGAGCTAGAACATCGTGGACAGCAAATCTCCGAGGACTTAACTAAACGTGCGGGATTTCGGAGGTCGAGGCGCTCTCGTAAGACTAGATATCGTCAAAAACGCTTTAACCGCTCTAAACCCTATGGCTGGCTGGCTCCGAGTTTAATGCATAGAGTTCAAACAGTTGAAACTTGGATTAAGCGTATCTGTCGATATTCTCCTGTTAGTGTCATCACAATTGAAAAAGTTAAATTTGATACTCAAAAACTAGAAAATCCCGATATACAAGGTGTGGAGTATCAACAAGGGACTTTAGCGGGTTATACAGTCAGAGAAGCTTTATTAGAGCATTGGGGAAGACAATGTGCTTACTGTGGTGTTAAAGATGTACCTCTGCAAGTAGAGCATATAAAGCCAAAATCTAAAGGTGGGACTAATAGATTTAGTAATCTGACTTTGGCTTGTCAATGCTGTAATCAAGCCAAAGGCAATCTGGCTGTTGGCGAGTTTCTCAAGGATAAACCAGAGGTGAATGCCAGACTCAAAAAGCAAACCTCACAATGTTTGAAAGATGCAGCGTGCCTTAATTCTACTAGGGATAAACTATTTGAGGTCATTTCTGAAAGCACTAAATTACCGATTCAAGCTGGTAGTGGTGCATTAGCTAAATTAATCAGAAGTAAATCGAACTTACCAAAAGCCCATTGGATAGATGCGGGGTGTAATTCTCTCAATGAACAGCCCATAACACTTTTAACAAAGCAGCCGTTGATAGTGAAGTGCAAAGGACACGGGAATAGACAAAGTCGGCGATGTAATGCTCGCGGATTCCCTGCTATTACTAGCATCAAAATTGATGCTAGTACAGGCAAGAAGATTGTCAACTATATCAAACCGAAAACTGTTTATACTCATGCCCAGACTGGTGACATTGTTCAAGTGACGATTGATAGCAACCGTAAACACGTATTAGCAGGAAATTATAAAGCTAGAGTCAAAACACCGACTAGATCGGGAGTTGAAGTGGTTATCAATGGACATAGAGTGTCAAGTAAAGTATTATAAACATTCAATAAAAATATAGTCAAATACTATTATATATAGTCAAATACTTGACCGCTCAGTGACCTGAATGTGAGATAATATAACCTAG